>CAZUHU010000046.1:9465-21848 GCA_964620645.1 uncultured Chitinophaga sp. | reverse complement strand
TATTTCATAGAAAAATTCGGAGTAATACTGGTGGTGTTTGCCATTACCATGTTGGTTGCTCTTTACTCAACCCTGGGCGAGCGCGTGTTTGCTGCTTATTTTCAGGATCGCCTTGGTCCTAACCGAGCCGGCCCGCTGGGTTTGTTGCAGCCTTTGGCCGACGGGGTTAAGATGTTTACCAAGGAAGATTTTATTCCTGATACTCCGAACAAGTTTCTGTTTATCCTGGGGCCTTTCCTGTTTATGACCACGGCGCTTATTACCAGTGCTGTTGTCCCTTGGGGTGATACCCTTACTATAATGGGCCGCGAAATTCCCATGCAGGCTGCCGATATAAATATCGCAGTGCTTTTTGTGTTTGGCGTTGTTTCAATTGGCGTTTATGGAATTATGATTGGTGGTTGGGCCTCCAACAATAAATACTCGCTTTTAGGTGCTGTTCGTGCCTCTTCGCAAATGATCTCGTATGAAGTAGCAATGGGCCTTTCCATTATTGCTATTTTAATGATGAGCCAAAGCTTAAGCCTTCGGGATATAACCCACCAACAGCATGGCTTTATTGATTGGAGTGGCCGTATACCTTATTTTTCATGGAACGTATTTAAGCAGCCCATCGCTTTCTTAATTTTCCTGATCTGCGCTTTTGCCGAAACAAACAGAACACCGTTTGATTTACCGGAGTGCGAATCTGAATTGATCGGCGGCTACCATACCGAGTATTCATCCATGAAACTGGGTTTTTACCTATTTGCAGAATACATCAACATGTTTATTTCAGGCGCTATTATGGCGGCTGTGTTCTTCGGTGGTTTTAATTACCCCGGCATGGATTGGGTAGGCGAGCATATTGGCTCTAATGCCGAAACCCTTATCGGTTTCGCAGTAATGTTTGGTAAAACTCTGTTCTTTATTTTCTTTTTTATGTGGGTGCGTTGGACTGTCCCTCGTTTCCGTTATGATCAACTGATGAACCTTGGCTGGAAAGTTTTAATTCCGCTAAGTATGTTGAACATAATAATAACAGGCGCAGTTATTATACTAACGCAGCAGTAATGTTGAAAATTGATAGAGGAATAGAGAGAGAATAGCAGTAAGAATTTCTGAATAAAAATACTTTTGCAGCGCTTTTAGAAAATGGCAACCGATTTTAAAAACATATCACTTTCCGGAAGAAAGAAGGACGTATCTGAAAAGGATATGACCTTTATGGAAAAGTTGTACCTGCCGGCTATTGCCAAAGGCATGGGTATAACACTTCGCCATTTCTTCAGCAAAAAGGTTACCATTCAGTATCCTGAGCAAAAGCGTGAATTTTCTCCGGTTTGGCGAGGCCGCCACATTTTAATGCGCGATGAAAACGGCGCTGAGCGTTGCACTGCCTGTGGCCTGTGCGCCTTATCGTGCCCTGCTGAAGCAATTACAATGACCTCGGCCGAGCGCAAGAAAGGAGAGGAGAATTTGTACCGCGAAGAGAAATACGCCAGCACTTACGAAATTAATATGCTGCGTTGCATCTTCTGTGGTTTGTGCGAAGAAGCCTGCCCTAAAGAAGCTATCTTTTTAACGGAAGAACTAGCACCGGCAGACTACCAGCGCGAAGGTTTTATTTACGGTAAGAATAAATTGGTGATGCCTTTAGAGGATAAGCCGGAAAAGACTAAGAAATAGAAGTGACGTTTTACTTATTCATCTTTTTAAGCATTGTTGCGGTTTTCTGCGGTTTAATGACCGTGTTCTCCCGTAATCCTGTGCACTCCGTGCTCTTCCTTATTGGCTGTTTCTTTTCCATTGCAGGCCACTACCTTTTATTAAATGCGCAGTTTTTGGCTGTAGTTCATATTATCGTTTATGCAGGCGCTATTATGGTGCTTTTCCTTTTTACGTTAATGCTCATGAATTTGAATGAGGAAACAGAAAAGCACAAACCGGCCATTGCCCGTATTGCAGCTGTTTTAGCAGGTGGCATCCTAATGATACTGTTAGTAGCTATTCTGCGCAGGGTAGATATGATGCCTGCGCCTTATTACAATGACCCAACCATTGGCACTATCCAAAACCTGGGTAAGGTGTTGCTTGATGAATACTTCTTTCCGTTTGAGTTTGCTTCGGTATTGTTTTTAAGCGCCATGATTGGTGCCGTGTTATTAGCTAAGAAAGATAAAACACAAGCCGCCTCATGAACCCGCTGTTAACCATATTTCAGACCGTGCCGGTGCAATACTATATAGTGTTGAGCGCCGCCCTGTTTTGCATTGGCGTAGCAGGTGTGCTTTTCCGCCGCAATGCCATTATCATGTTTATGAGTATAGAGTTAATGCTTAACTCAGTAAACCTATTATTGGTAGCCTTCTCATCTTACAATAATGACGCCAGCGGACAGGTGTTTGTGTTCTTTATTATGGCTGTTGCCGCTGCCGAAGTTGCGGTTGGCCTGGCCATACTGGTAACTATTTTCCGCAACGTGCATTCGGTTGATATTGATGAGTTGAAAAATTTAAAGTGGTAGAATTAAATGGTTAGTCTTTTAATAATAATTCTTTTACCTCTTGCCGGTTTCCTGGTTAATGCCCTGGTGGGCAAACGCCTGCCTAAAACTGTTTCCGGTGTAATAGGCTCAGCTACCATTTTCGGTTCCTTTGTTTTATCGGCCATGCTGTTCATGGGATTCCTGAACGGTTCGGCAAAGGCTATTGATGTAAATGTTTACGACTGGATTAAGTTCGGCGATATGGACATCAGCTTTGGCTTACTGGCTGACCAGTTAAGCGTAATGTGGCTGATGATAGTTACAGGCATCGGCTTCCTTATCCATGTTTATTCTATTGGCTACATGCACGATGATGAGAAGTTCCATACCTTCTTCTCTTATCTCAACCTGTTCATTTTCTTCATGCTTATTCTGGTGTTGGGTAACAACTTCCTGGTAACTTTCATAGGTTGGGAAGGTGTTGGCTTATGCTCGTACCTGCTTATAGGCTTTTGGTTTAAAAATCAGGATTATAACAATGCAGCTAAAAAGGCATTTGTAATGAACAGGATTGGTGACCTCGGCTTTTTGCTGGGTATGTTTCTTATCCTTTACAACTTCCACTCGCTGCATTTCGCTACTGTGCAAAAAGCTTTGTTAAGCGGCGAAGTTAACCACGCTTTGATAGTAAGTATCACCCTTTTATTGTTTGTAGGTGCCATAGGTAAAAGCGCTCAAATACCTTTATACACCTGGCTGCCCGACGCAATGGCGGGTCCAACCCCTGTTTCTGCACTTATACATGCTGCCACCATGGTTACGGCAGGTATTTATATGCTTAGCCGCGCGCACTTCTTGTTTGTATTGGCCCCTGAAACCATGCATGTTGTTGCTGTTATAGGTGCTGCTACAGCCCTGTTTGCCGCTACTATCGGCGTGTTGCAAAACGATATTAAGAAGGTACTGGCCTACTCTACTGTTTCGCAGTTAGGCTTAATGTTTATGGCGCTGGGTGTAGGCGCTTTCAGCACCGGAGTATTCCACGTTATTACGCACGCTTTCTTTAAAGCTTGTTTGTTCCTTGGTTCAGGTTCCGTTATCCATGCCCTGCATGGCCAGCAGGACATTCGCAAAATGGGTGGTCTGCGCAAGTGGATGCCTATTACGTTCTGGACATTCCTGTTATCGTCTTTGGCTATTTCCGGCATCTTCCCTTTATCCGGGTTCTTTAGTAAGGATGAGATATTAGCTGCCGCTTACGAGCACAACAAGATACTTTGGGCAGTTGGCTCGTTGGCTTCTTTGCTCACAGCCTTCTATATGTTCCGTTTGGTGTTCCTAACCTTTACCGGCGATTTCCGCGGAACGGAAGAAGAGAAGCATCACCTTCACGAATCGCCGTTTGTTATCACCTTCCCGCTTATTGTTTTGGCGCTTTTAGCGGTGGTTGGCGGTTTAATGGGTATTCCTGAAGTATTTCATGCACAGCATTGGCTTAAAGGGTTCCTTGCTCCGGTATTTGAAGGATCAATGCCTCAACACACGGCTGAACATGCAGCTTCTGCCTCAACTGAGTTAATGTTGATGGGTATTGCTACCACAGTAGCGGTGGTTTCTATTATAGCGGCATATGTAATGTATGTAAGCAAGAAGAACCTGCCTGTTAATGAAGGCGAGGAAAGCGGCCTGGGCAAACTGGTTTACCACAAGTATTACATTGATGAAATATACAATACGCTTGTAGTTAAGCCTTTGCTTAAAGCCAGCGAAGTAGGTTACAGCATATTGGATGTGCTGTTTGTTGATGGTATTGTGAATTGGAGCGGCAGAATTTCGATGATGTTTGGAAACCAATTGCGCAAGTTGCAGAGCGGCTATATCGGTTTCTACCTGTTAGCTATGGTTATTAGTGTAATTGTATTTTTTGCCTGGGCGTTTATTGTCAGATAGTTTATGCTTTTAGTTATAACCCTCTTTTTGCCCTTAATTTTTGCGGTGGTAACCTACCTCAGCGGCGATCGTTATGCAAAATACGTTTCGCTTGCAGGAGCATTCATCGCTTTTGTGGGTTGTTCATTACTTAAGCAGGCCTTAGTAGCAAATCATCTTGCCCCCGTAACTTATGTGCACGATTGGATTACGAACCCAATGGTGCAATTTGCCTTAAGCGTAGACGGCCTTGCCTTGGTACTTGTAGCGCTAACCACTTTCCTGGTGCCGCTTATCATATTTACCACCTTTAAAAAGGAGATTGACAACGCCAAAGCATTCTATTCCCTTATCCTTTTAATGGAGTTTGGTTTGTTGGGCGTGTTTATGGCTTCCGACGGCTTCCTGTTCTACATCTTTTGGGAGATAGCCCTTATTCCAATTTACTTTATCGCATTGCTTTGGGGCGAAAACAAAGACAAAGAATTCCGCAGCCGAGCTATTTTCAAATTCTTCATTTATACGCTTGCGGGCTCCTTGTTTATGCTTATTGGCTTTATCTACCTGTATATGCAGGCAGGTGGCTTCAGCACTTCACAACTTTATGCGCTTAACTTAGGCGATACACAACAAAACATTTTGTTCTGGGCATTCTTTGCAGCATTCGCCATTAAAATTCCAATTTTCCCTTTCCATACCTGGCAGCCTGAAACTTACAAAGAGGCGCCAACTGCAGGCACAATGTTATTGGCCGGTATAATGCTTAAAATGGGCTTGTATGCGCTGTTGCGCTGGTTACTACCGGTGTTACCACATGGTGTATTTACCTGGACGCCACTTGTTATTGCTTTAAGTGTTGTTGGTGTTATCTATGGCTCTATCATCGCTATTAAGCAGGACGACCTTAAGCGCTTATTGGCTTACTCCTCTTTTGCACACGTTGGCTTAATCAGCGCCGGTATATTCAGTTTAACCCGCGAAGGTTTCTCAGGCGCAGTAGTGCAAATGTTTGCGCACGGCTTTAACGTGGTAGGCTTATTCTTTGCTGCAGAGATTATTTTCCGTCGCACAGGCACTTTTGCCATCTCTTCTTTAGGGGGCATACGCAGTGTGGCACCAAAGTTTGCAACGGTATTTATGATTGTGGTTTTAGCAAGTGTTGCATTACCAACTACTAATGCATTTATTGGTGAATTCCTGTTGTTGTATGGCGTGTATGAATACAATACATGGTTGGCTGTAGCAGCAGGCCTTACCATAATTTTAGGCGCTGTTTACATGTTGCGCATGTATCAGTTTGTAATGCTTGGCGAAACCAAAGAGGCCACTGCAAACTTTGCTGATTTGGATTGGACAGAAATGGTGGTGTTTGTTTTAATCATCATCGGCATTTTTGAAATAGGATTGTTCCCTAAAATGTTTTTACAATACATCCAGCCAAGTTTGGATGTTATATTGAATTATAGCTTGAGATAATGAAGACCTTAGTATATACATCGGTTTTGGGCGTGGTTTGCATGCTGGCGGAGATGGCCAATCTTCGTAAGTTTATCGTGCCTATTGCGGTGGCAGGCCTTTTGGCCATCTTTGGTTTTAATGTATATAGCTGGGGCACCAGCGGTAGTTACTACCACAACATGCTGATGATAGACAACTTCAGCATTGCCTTCTCAGGCCTTATTCTTTTGTTGGGTGCTCTTTTAATTGTGTTAGCAGGTAACTTCTACAAAGCGGAGGAAGCCAAAATAAGCGACTACTTATCTATTATCGTTTTTACCCTGGCAGGGGCTATAGCATTGGTTTCTTTCGGTAACCTGGCTATGTTCTTCCTGGGCCTTGAAGTGCTTTCTATTTCACTTTACGTATTGGCCGGCAGTAAAAAGAAAGACCTGCGTAGTAACGAAGCCGGTATGAAGTACTTCCTGATGGGAAGCTTTGCTTCAGGCGTTTTGCTATTTGGCCTTGCTCTTATTTATGGTGATGTATCATCGCAACTGCCAACAGTGGATGGCATAATGGGCCGTAGCGCATTTGATTTGGAGCGCATCCGTTTCTTTGCCGCTAACCAGCATCCAACTGCGTTGTTTTACATTGGCGCAGGCATGATGCTTATTGGTATGCTTTTCAAAGTTTCAGCCGCTCCTTTCCATTTTTGGGCCCCTGACGTATATGAAGGTTCGCCAAGCCTGGTTACGGCTTTAATGGCCTCTGTAGCTAAAATTGCTGCCTTTGCCGCTTTTTATCGTTTGTTGAATGTTAGCCTGGTGTTGGCTATGCCAACCTATGCATGGGTATTATCGGGTATTACAGCGCTTACCATTTTGGTAGGCAACCTAAGCGCCCTTAACCAGGATTCATTTAAGCGTATGCTGGCTTTCTCCGGTGTATCGCATGCCGGTTACCTGATGTTGGGTATAATAAGTGCTTATGGCAATACGCAAGGCGCTATTTTCTATTATTCCCTTGCCTATGGCCTATCTACTATTGCGGCATTTGCAGTAGCTATTGTGGTAGCTAATAATCTGCGCTCCGATAAGTTTGATGCCTTTAATGGCTTAGGCAAGCGCAAACCAATGCTGGCGGCTGCGCTAACAATGGCTATGCTTTCTATGGCAGGTATACCGCCTTTTGCAGGCTTCTTTGGTAAGTATTACATTTTTACTGAAGCCATTAAAAACGGCCACCTATGGTTAACCGTATTTGCTGTAGTTAACTCCATCATCGGTGTTTACTACTACTTTAAAGTTATACTGGCTATGTACACCAAAGAAGGTAACGAGCCTGAGTTCTCCATCAACCCATCCTACGCTGTAGTTATCGGTATATGCGTGGTTCTTTCCCTGGTGTTCGGTGTATTTCCTTCAGTAGCAAACCTGTTGTAAGCTTACTCATTACACTTTAGGGCATCAGCTAATTACCTGGTGCCTTAGCACATTCAACTCTGTTCAAATATTGATTTAAAAACGGGAGAGGAGTTTAATCCTGAACCTTACCGTTAAAGGTGCGGATGTAATCATCAAAACTTACCGTTTTGTATGAGCCGGTAGAAATGAAGTTGATGATTTGCTCGAACTGTTTAGGCTCCTGGTAACCGGGGGTAATGGTAATTATATCCAGATTTTCATCAAGGTAAACGCCCGTAGGGTAGCTTAACTGGCCCTGCAGTAACTCAGCCGCCAACTCATTGTAACCGCGGTAGCCGGATGAAATGTATTTATACTCCTTGCCATTCAACTTAATGGATGCACGCGTTTCAGCATCAAACTTAACGGCGTAGTAGTTATTGTTGATGTAGCTTACAATCTCTTTATTGGTGAAAGTGGTAGCATCCATACGCTTACACCAGCCGCACCATTCAGTATAAACATCCACAAATACTTTGCGGGGCTCTTTCTTTTGTGCCTGTTGCACTTCTTCCCAACTCATCCACTTAATGGTATCGGCAGCGGGGGCGGCCACCGGCTTTTTAAAAGCATAACCTAATATAGCCAGGGTAACAATAAATGCAGCAACGAGTCCTTTTTTCATTGGGGGGATTATTATTCTAAAAATAAGCAAAATGACTTAATGATTACGTTGTGCCTTGCTTTTCATTGCTGTTAAGCTAAGGCCTTAAACGTTTTTAACGGATTGTTTAGGTCCTCCGCTGTGGCTCCAAACTAGGTCTGTATAATACCTACATTAAACTGCTTGGTGATAGGGGAATGGTTAGCCGCCTCAATACCCATAGAAATTACCTTGCGCGTTTCTGTCGGGTCAATAATGCCATCAGTCCATAAACGGGCTGCGCCATATTTAGGGTCCATAGTGGCCTTATATCTTGAGGAGATTTTTTCTAACTGCTCTTTTTCTTTTTCAGGGGTTATCTCTTCGCCTTTGGCTTTAAGCGCACTAACCTGTATCTGTAAAAGGGTTTTGGCAGCCTGGTCGCCACCCATTACCGCAATACGGCTGGTTGGCCATGCATAAATCAGGCGCGGACCGTAAGCCTTGCCGCACATAGCGTAATTACCTGCGCCAAAACTGTTGCCTACTACAATGGTAAACTTGGGCACCACCGAGTTTGATACGGCGTTAACCATTTTAGCACCGTCTTTAATAATGCCACCTTGCTCACTGCGGCTGCCTACCATAAAGCCGGTAACATCCTGCAGAAACACCAATGGTATTTTCTTCTGATTGCAATTCATAATAAAGCGCGCTGCCTTATCGGCGCTATCGCTGTAAATAACACCACCAAACTGCATTTCGCCTTTTTTGCTTTTAACTACTTTGCGCTGGTTAGCTACAATGCCAACGGCCCAGCCGTCAATACGGGCGTAGCAACAAATTATAGATTGGCCGTAGCCTTCTTTGTATTCTTCTATCTCCGAGTTATCTACCAGGCGGTAAATCAACTCGTGCATATCGTACTGCTTGCCAAGGTCAGTAGGTATAAGGCCGTATAATTCCTGCGGGCTAAACTTTGGCGCAGCAGGTTCTATGCGATCAAAGCCCGCATAATCAGGCTTGCCGTATTTATCAATAATGTTGCGGATGGTTTTCAGGCATTCCTCATCGTTCTTCATTTTATAGTCAGTAACGCCTGAAATTTCGCAGTGGGTTGTAGCGCCACCTAAAGATTCGTTATCAATATCCTCGCCTATGGCGCTTTTTACCAGGTAGCTGCCTGCTAAAAATACCGAGCCTGTGCCCTCTACAATCAACGCTTCATCACTAAGTATAGGAAGGTAAGCTCCACCTGCAACGCAACTGCCCATAATGGCGGCAATTTGCGGTATGCCCATGGAACTCATTAAAGAGTTGTTATAGAAAATGCGGCCGAAGTTTTCCTTATCGGGGAACACCTCGTCCTGCAGGGGCAAAAATGCACCGGCGCTATCTACCAGGTAAACAATAGGTATTCTGTTTTCAATAGCAATTTCCTGAGCGCGCAGATTTTTCTTAGCCGTCATAGGAAACCATGCACCCGCTTTAACGGTAGCATCGTTAGCTACCACTATACACAAGCGTCCTTTTATATAGCCCAATTGAACTACCACGCCGGCTGATGGACAGCCGCCTTGTTCCTCATACATGCCATAAGCAGCCAATTCGCCAATTTCAAGCGTTGGTTTGTTTTTATCAAACAGCATTTCTAAACGCTCGCGGGCGGTTAGTTTACCTTTTTCTTTATGTTTTTCGATGCTCTTTTTGCCACCGCCCAATCTTACCTGCTCTGCTATCCGGCGCAGTTCAGATAGCGCCAGTTTCATTGCATCTTCATTCTTATTGTGTTCTAAATTGATATTAGTTCCTGCCATATATTCTGTTAACGGGCGGCTAATTTATACCTATTTGGCTGTTTTGGTAATGTGCCTTACGGCCCTGCTGCGCTATTTATAAAAATGTAAAACGTAAGCGCTGAAATGTGGCCGCAGTTACTATATTTGCGCCGGGCGAGCCCCGTACGACCAGCTCCTGCTCACTCCTCCAGGCGGGAAACCGAGCAAAGGTAGGCGGTTGAGCGGTGCGATATGGGTAACTTGCCCACTTTTTATTTTAGGATGGCTCCGTTTTGCGGGGCTATTGTTTTTTAAGGTCAAACCGGTTCGCTCCGGACCTTCTCTTTTAACAACTGTGGATTAATAATCATTAGCAATACCGGGGCTAATTTCATTTTAGCTTTGCATTTCTATCAGGCACACAAAAAACAGGACTACTACTATGAAATTCTTTATTGATACAGCTAAGCTTTCAGAAATTGAAGAAGCCGCCGCTATGGGCATATTGGACGGTGTTACTACTAACCCTTCGTTAATGGCTAAAGAAGGTATTACCGGCCAACAAAATATTATTGACCACTACCTTAAAATTTGCAACGTAGTTAACGGCCCCGTTAGCGCTGAGGTAATTTCAACCGACTTTAAAGGAATGATTGAGGAAGGTAAGAAACTGGCCGCCCTGCACCCGAACATCGTGGTAAAGGTGCCCATGATACGCGAAGGCGTTAAGGCCATTAAGTGGTTTACTGATAACGGCATTAAAACCAACTGCACCCTGGTGTTCTCTGCAGCGCAGGCTATTCTGGCTGCTAAAGCAGGAGCATCTAGGGTGTCTCCTTTTATAGGCCGTATTGACGATAGCAACTGGGACGGCGTTCAACTGATAGAGCAAATTGTGCATATATATGGCACTTACGGCTACCGTACCGAAGTGCTGGCTGCCTCCATCCGTTCATCCTTACACATTGTAAAATGTGCTGAAGCCGGCGCTGATATTGCCACCTGCCCGCTTTCATCTATCACCGGTTTATTCAACCATCCGCTTACTGATATTGGCCTGGAGAAATTCCTTGCTGATTACAAGAAGGGGAACGGTTAGTTATTGCCCATAAATACATTGCCATAGTTACGCCCTTTTAAGCGGCGTGCACTGCTGATAATTGAAAGCTTGTTATCTATTATAGCTACGCCGGCTCCATATCTAAAGCCGGCACCTCTGCTGCATTTAAAATAGCGAGTGCTGATTAAGTGCAATTGCATGCCCTTATGGAGATTTACTGAAAATAAGTCTGCTCTGTTTTTACCGCGGTTAAGACTAAACCCTACCAGAAAAAGATTACCTGCCGTGTCACTTACAAGGTTGATGGATTGAAAGGCCGGCCAGTTCTGCACTGGGGCCACATAAGTAGCTAGGGAATCAAATTGAAAATCGGCAGTAGGGCTTTTATAGAAATCAATATGGCGTGAATCCCAATCGCCTACCGCCAGCCAATATTGGCCATCCCCGGTTGCTGTAAATCCCACAGCACCGGCAGTGCTTCGCTCGTATTCGCCATGGCGTTGCAGAGCGGTTTTAACTGAACCATTGCGCAAATCTACTACCGCTATCTGCGCTTTATCTCTTTTGTAGTTGTCTTCAACACCTACTGCTAAATAACAGCCGCTGAGCTGGCAGCCACCTGCATGGCGGTAAGGACTATCAAATAGCTTACGCACTTCAGGGGAATAGCTGTAACCCCATTGCGTTTCCCATCCTTCACCTGATATAAGATAATAAGAATGCTGAGAGCTGCTTCCGCTTATTACAACATATCGTAAGCTATCTGCGGTATATAACTGCATGCCCTGTATGTGTCCGCCCTTTGGCAGTTTGTTACTTTGCGCCCGGTAGCTTAGCAGCGTCGGCTTTTCCTGAATTTGTTCAAATGCCAATGGCACGTCTGCTAATTGCGCAGAGCAAAAGCAGGAGAGAAGCAGAAACAATAGAAGCAAACGCATTAGGCTGGCTTGTTTGCAGGCATATCCGATAATGCAAATTCCACAGCTGCCTTAACATGCAGTTCTAACGTATCAAATGCCGGCACCGGACATTCTTCAGGTCTAATTAACAAGGGTATTTCCGTACAACCCAATATTACGCCCTGTGCGCCCTGGGCCACCAATTGATTAATAATATTGAGGTAGCGTTGTTTGGTTTCAGCAGTAAAAATCTCTTTACCTAACTCTTCAAAAATGGTGTAGTGTATGAAGTCGCGGTCTTCAGCATCCGGTATCAAAGCTTCAATACCATGAGCGTTAAGAATGTTCTTAAAGAAAGGTTCCTCCATGGTTCCTTTAGTGCCAAGCAAAGCAACCTTTTTAATGTCCTTCTTATTTATCTCAACGGCCACTACTTCAGCAATATGTATTACGGGAATTTTAACGGCCGCCTGTATTGTTTTAGCTGAGCGATGCAGGGTATTGGCACAAATAACAATACACTCCGCCCCTATGCTTTCCAACTTGCGCGCTGTATCGCACAATATGCCTTCAGCAATAGGCCATTGCCTGTTATCGTTATAAGAGCGAAACTCCTGGTAGTTTACTGAATAGAGATAAAGCTGCGCTGCATTATTGCCGCCAAGCACTGCATTAACTCCCTGGTTAATCAAGCGGTAATACTCCAGTGTGCTTACCCAACCTGTGCCACCTATAAGTCCTAAAGTTTTCATTTCCTAAAACGC
>CAZUHU010000046.1:5368-9365 GCA_964620645.1 uncultured Chitinophaga sp. | reverse complement strand
TGCTTACCCAACCTGTGCCACCTATAAGTCCTAAAGTTTTCATTTCCTAAAACGCCACCACGCAATCATCCTGTTCAACCATTATTCCCTCATTCAAATACACCTTTTTTACCTTACCTGCAGCAGGTGCTGTTATGGTACTTTCCATCTTCATAGCCTCAATAACAAACAGGGGTTGGTTTTTGCTTACTTCTTCGCCTTCCTTTACATATACCTTCACCAGTTTGCCTTGCAACGGAGCCCCGAATTCATTGGCGTCTTTTGCTTTGTAGTGGTCCTGCTTCGATACTTTAATGCTGGTGTCGCGTATGCTTATGCTGCGTGTTTGCCCGTTAATTTTAAAGAAGATATCGCGCATGCCATCCTCATTGGGCTCGCTTAAATACATAAAGCGCACCAATAGGTTTTTGCCGGGCTCAATGGTAATTATTATCTCCTCATTGGCCTTCATAGGGTAGTAGAAGGCAGGCGTTGGCAGGTATTGCACGTCACCAAAGTGCTTTTTAAAGTTGTAGAACTCATCCCATACCTTGGGGTACATCTTGTAACTCAGGAAATCTTCCATGGTTACCATGTCGTCATACTTCTTTTTAAACTCAGCCAGTTCGCGTTCAAAATCGATAGGGCCTAAATGCGCATTAGGCTTATCCGTATAAGGTATAATATCTTTTAATATTATTTTCTGCAGGTCCTTTGGCCAGCCACCATAAGGCTGCCCTAAATCTCCGCGGAACATCTGCTTTACAGAATCGGGGAAGGACAACGTTTCGCCCCGTTCAAAAACATCTTTTACGGTTAAGCCGTTGCTGGTCATAAACAGGGCCATATCGCCCACCACTTTTGATGACGGCGTTACTTTTACTATATCACCGAACAACTCGTTTACTACCTCATAGTTATGCTTAATGGTTTCAAACTTATCTTCTAAGCCTAAGCCGCGTGCCTGCGGTAACAGGTTGCTGTATTGCCCGCCGGGTATCTCATGCTCATATACTTCGGCGGTGCCTGCCTTTAATTCGCTTTCAAAAGGGTAATAGTATTCGCGTACTACTTCAAAGTAATTGCTGTAAGCATTCAGCGATTTCAGGTTTACCGGTGTTTCGCGCTGGTGGCCTTTCATCATTGCCACAACGGAGTTAAAGTTAGGTTGTGAGGTCAAACCGCTCATGGATGCCAAAGCAACGTCAATAGCATCCACACCTGCTTCAACAGCTTTTAAGTAAGTAGCTGCCTGTAGCGATGACGTATCATGCGTGTGCAGGTGAATAGGGATTTTGATGTGCTTTTTCAGTTCGCCCACCAGCGCCTCTGCCGCATAGGGTTTCAGCAAGCCCGCCATATCCTTAATGCCGAGAAGGTGTGCGCCTTCTCCTTCTAATTGCTTAGCTAACTCTACATAGTAATTCAGGTTAAACTTCTGCCGCTGTGGGTTCATGATGTCGCCGGTGTAACAGATACATGCTTCGGCTAATGAATTGGTTTTCTCGCGAACCGTTCGGATGCTCATCTTCATGCCATCCAGCCAATTTAATGAGTCGAATATTCTGAAAATGTCAATACCGTTCTCCGCACTCTTCTCAATAAACTTTTCAATCAGGTTGTCGGGGTAAGCGGCATAACCTACCGCATTGCTGCCTCTAAACAACATTTGCAACAGCATGTTAGGCATGGTTTTGCGCAGTAATCTCAAACGCTCCCAAGGGTCTTCGTGCAAAAAGCGCATGCAAACATCAAAGGTGGCGCCACCCCAAACTTCCATACTGAATATTTCCGGATGGTTCTTGGCCATACCTTCGGCTACAGCCAGCATATCGGTATTGCGTAAGCGCGTGGCAAATAATGATTGATGCGCATCGCGGAAGGTGGTGTCGGTATAAAGTATTCCCCCTTTATTGCCGTTAGCGGTATAAAGCCTTTCGCCGCTTTTTATGTATTGCAAAAATTTATCGCGACCAAGTTCGTTCAATAAATCCTTGTATCCCTTAGGGTAGGCTGACAGCGGATCATAGGCAGGAATTACCGGACTGCGAAACTTCTTGTCAGGGTCGTAACTCTTAACATCAGGGTGGCCGTTCACTTTTAATTCAGCCAGGTAACGGATCAGTTTTGTGCCGCGGTCTTTATCATATCCCCATTGCGGTATCAGCAGTTGCGGATTACGGGCTATAAAGCCAACGGTTGCCTTTCCGCTTTGGAACTCTTCGTTCTCCATCACATTTACCAGGAAGGGAATATTGGTTTTAACACCACGTATTCTAAATTCCTGCAATGTGCGGTTAAGCCTTGCTGTTGCGCCCTTTAGCGTACGGCTCCAGGCACTAACCTTTACCAGCATCGAGTCAAAAAACGGAGAGATCTTTACGCCGGGGTAAGAGCTACCCTCGTCTAGTCTTATACCAAAACCACCAGCATTGCGGTAGGCTACTATCGTTCCGTAATCGGGCTTAAATTCATTTTCAGGGTCCTCAGTAGTTACACGGCATTGTATGGCCCAGCCATTGCACTTAACATCCGCCTGCGTTTTCAAAAATATCTGGCTGTGCGATAGCTCATGGCCTGCCGCAATAATCAGTTGTGAACGCACAATGTCAATACCGGTAATTTCTTCGGTAATGGTGTGCTCTACCTGTATGCGCGGGTTAACCTCTATAAAATAGATGTTATCCTCTCTATCCACTAAAAACTCAACCGTGCCGGCGTTATTGTAATTTACGTGCTTTGCTATGCTAAGCGCATAGCCAAAAAGCTTTTGGCGGGTTTCCTCCGGTAATATACTGGGGGCTACTTCAATAACCTTTTGGAAGCGCCTTTGCACGCTGCAATCCCTTTCGTACAGGTGCACAATGTTGCCATAGTTATCACCCAGTATCTGCACCTCAATGTGCTTGGGGTCGTCTACAAACTTTTCAATAAAAACGGTATCGTCCCCAAAAGCCTTCTTGGCCTCGTTACGCGCTTCAGGAAAAGACCTCGACATTTCCTCCTCGTTGCGTACAACGCGCATACCGCGCCCGCCACCACCGGCAGCAGCCTTAAGCATAACGGGGTAACCAACCCTTACGGCTTCGTTCAAGGCATCCGCAATGGTTTTTAGTTGTATGTTGCTATCGGGGATTAAAGGCACACCTACTTCGCGGGCTACCTTTTTAGCGGCAACCTTATCGCCAAGGCGCTCCATAACATCGGGGCGGGGGCCAACAAATATTATCCCTTCTTCCTCGCAACGTTTGGCCAGGTTTACATTCTCTGATAAAAAACCATAGCCCGGGTGTATGGCTTCTACGCCGTTCTGCTTAGCCATCCGTATTATTTCTTCAATATCCAGGTAAGGCTTCAGCGGTTCGCTGTTAGGCCCAATTTGGTATGATTCATCTGCCTTATAACGGTGCAGTGAGTAACGGTCCTCATAAGTATATACAGCAACGGTTTTTATCCTTAACTCGGCTGCGGCACGCAAAATGCGTATAGCAATCTCTCCTCGGTTAGCTACTAAAAGCTTCTTTATCTGTCTGCCC
Organism: uncultured Chitinophaga sp.; assembly: GCA_964620645.1. Classification (GTDB taxonomy): domain Bacteria; phylum Bacteroidota; class Bacteroidia; order Chitinophagales; family LD1; genus Bog-950. The sequence continues at coordinate 5,850 of CAZUHU010000046.1, read as the reverse complement.
GGCATGGTGTTGATTTAACCGCGGAAATTTATGGCTTTCAACGAAATTTCACTTATCCAATTTTTATCCACAATCTGTTAACCTTGTTAAGCTAAGCGTCCTAAAAATTCTAATTTGCGCCCGACACTTAAAGCACCCCACTGCGTAAACAAGTGAAGCAAATACCATATCCGGTTTTGCCGTAGGGGTTAAAGTTGTTCCAAATGGATATTTCGGTTTACATAAGTGAGATGCTCTTTGAGCACGATTGCATCATCATCCCCGGTTTTGGCGGATTGGTGTGCAATTACAAGCCTGCCGATATCCACCCGATACTGCACACCATACAGCCCCCTACAAAGGCTATTACCTTTAACCGCAACCTGCAGAACAACGACGGTTTATTGACCAATTACATCAGCAGCCGCGATAAAATAAGCCTGGATGCCGCCAATAATGTGGTAAGCAGTTGGGTAGCCTCAGCAAAAAGTTTGTTGCGCAAC
>CAZUHU010000046.1:0-5268 GCA_964620645.1 uncultured Chitinophaga sp. | reverse complement strand
TAAAACTTATAACCTAATACCTACAGCTTAACATCCTCTTCCAACAAACAAAAAGCCCCGCCAAAAGGCAGGGCTCCGTATTTTTTAAGCTAATTGTTTACTAGAACAGAGCCGGGCAATGGCCGGGACGTGGTTTCTTTCTTGCGCACCCCTGATACATAATAGATACTTCAGGAGCACCAACAGAGTGTGAAGCCGGGGTAAGTTTAGAAACGTTAATGTCGTAACTTAAACCGGCGCTAAAACCTTTCACATCAATACGAGTGCTGAAAACAACTGCATCCAACAAGCCGCGGTATTGCAGGCCAAGATGGAGCGCAGTTTTGCTGGTAGTAACATTGCCCAGTGTTGTTTTAAAGTTACAGCCTACATTAAACTGGTAAGATGGACCCTGAACCAAGGCTAAAAAATGCGGCTGAATAGCCAGGCGCTTGCCAACCGGTAAAGAGGCGCCGCCATGTATGGTAATCTTCATATACAGACGCTCAAAGCCGTTTCCATCAGTAGTGTTGCCGCTTGGCTGAAACGAAATTTTAGGTTGGTTAAGGTGGTTAAGCGCAAAGCCTAAAAAGAAATTGGTTTGCTGCTTTACAATGGCGCTATACAAAATGCCAAAACCCGCATCGCCGAAAATTACACGGTTTTTACCGAAGCTTTCCTTTTGACCGTTAGGATCAGCGATACCCGTTGTAGGGTCGTATTGCGAATCAAAAGTGGCCTTAGAAGGATTGATGCTGTTGTAGTTAAACGCGCCCTGCAAGCCGGTTGAAATTTGCATGGTGCCTTTGCGGTTAAGCATAAAATGGTAAGCAAACGAAAGGTCAACGCGGTTGGTGTTAAAATTCAAGTCACCTGCCTGGTCAGAGAAGAAAGAGATGCCCAAACCGGCAAAGCTGTTGTACTTGGTCACTTTGCCAATGCTCATATCAGCGCCACCGGCCACAGTTCTGTAGGTATTACCGGTGGATACGGTAACCCACTGGGTACGGAAGTTGGCATACAAACGATAGTCGCAATTGTTCATACCCGCCAGTGCAGGGTTTAGCTGCAATGGAGAGGCGTAGTATTGCGAGAAGTGAATATCCTGCGCTATGCCCTGCAATGCAAGCAGCGCCATAACAACAGTTACAATAACGGGTTTCAGTAAATTTTTTGCCATAGTTCCTCCTTCTATCTTACTAGTGTAACATTACCTTGTCCATGCACTACATCTCCGTTAATACACTCTATCTCATAAGTGTAAACGAAAACGGCATTATTTAGTTTCTTACCGTCCACATCCGTGCCATCCCAACCCCATTTAGGCTCGTTTGGCGCCCCGTTTTGGGTTTCAAACACCAGATGGCCCCAACGGTCAAATATGCGGAAGTAATTGATTTTGGTAGCCGCCAAACCACGTATCATAAACATATCGTTTATACCGTCGTTGTTTGGTGTAAAGGTATTCGGCACATATACAATCTTATCGTCGCAGTTGTTAAGCACGGTAATAGTTACTGAAGCGCTGTTGGTACAGGTTACCCCGTTTTCGCTATAGTAAATAGTAGCCGTGTAAGTAGTAGTAGCTATTGGTAGTGCAATAGGGTTAGGGCAATCGCGGCAATCCAGGGTTTCTTCCGGTGTCCAGATTATGCTGTCAATATCTCCGGGTATCTGCGATGTAAGGTTGCTTGTTAAGCCAAGCACAATTTGTTCCGGCGTAGCAAATACTTCAATTGGTATTGGCTGTATTACGCGTATGCTAAAGGTGTCAGAAGCTGCAGCACAAACACCGTTAACCGCATTAATTATATAACTGATGTTGCTTAGCGGGTTAACGGTTACAGTAGTGCTGTTAGGGTCGCTTAACCATACGTTTGGTGTCCATACAATTTGATCGAATACTCCATCAACGGTGTAATCAACCGATGTACCGGCGCAAATAGTAGTATCGCCGGGGTAAATAACTAATTGCGAAACCGAATCCACGAATACAGTCTTAACAATGGTATCGGCACAACCGTTTACATCCCTTACTATAAACTGCACAGGGAATTGTCCCGGAGGGAATTGGAACGATGTATTGCAGTTGTTGTCAATAACCGGGTTAGGGGCACCTTGCCACAGGGTCCATTCGCAGAAGTTTATGGCACCATCACCAGGCGTTGAAACACTGGTTAATGGCATAGGCTGCGTTTCGCAACTTGTAGTCCAGTTAAAGTCGGCAACAGGCACCTCGTTAACGGTAACTACTATTGATGCTGTATCAACACAGTTATTTTGGTCAGTAACTATAACCGAAACGGTATAGTTGTTTTGCAACGGAGCAGCATACTGATGACATGGAGGATTAGCTCCGCTTACCGGTGTATTAGGGAAATCGCCGTAATACCACTGCCAGCTATTGATAGGCGCTGCACTGGTGGTTAAATCAGTAATACAAATGGCCTGGTCGCTGCAAATAATAGTGTCGTTTAATGAGAAATTGGCTATCGGGCTCGGAAGGATAGTTACCGGTTTTGTTATAGAATCAACACAACCCGTAGTATCACTAACTAATAGTTCAATATTATATGTGCCGGGGCCTGCCGCAAAGTAATTATGGCAAACGTTAGGGCCAAACAGGAATGGCGAGTTATCGCCGTAATCGTAGCGCCAAACGTTTATAACGCCATTAATGTTGGTAGAGTTATCTGTAACACAAACCGAATCATCTGAACAGAAAGTGGTGCCAACATTAAAGTCGGCAAATACCCTGGCTACTGTAAAGTGTATTGTCGAAGTATCCGCGCAACCGTACTGATCGGTTACAATTAAAGTTAGTGAGTCATCCTGCGTTAAAGTAATGGTTGGGTTACAAATGTTAGGGTTGCTTACCAATCCCGGAGGGCTCCACTGGCAAGTGCTTGAGCCACTACCATTAAGTTGGGTAACCGTTCCGTAGCAGGCAATCTGGTCGCCACCGGCATCGGCAATAGGATTATCAACTACCGTAATATGGCGGTAACCAACTGAGTCGCCACAACCAACGCTATCCACTACCCACATGGTAATATTGTAGCTTCCTCCGGTAGTATAAATGTGGCAGGCATCGGGGTTGCCGTGTATTGTGTCACAACTTCCATCACCCCAACACCATACCCAATAATCTGCCCCAGTTAAAGGATAGATCCATGAAGAATCGTGGAAACAGGCAGGAGAGTAGGCACATACCAGCGTATCGTCCTGTGTATAGTCGGCTATAGGAAACTCCGGTATCACCACAATGTTGCTAACCAACGAGTCCATACAGCCGAGGTTGCTCCATATATATAGCTTAACGGTGTAACCGCCCGGCTGACTAAAGTAGTGGCAAGGATTAGCCGCTGTATCCGTATTAGGGTTAGCCGGGGTTGCTAAAGCATCGCCAAAATCCCAAAGGCGCTGGGTTGTCCACGAAAAGTTAGGACCTAAAGTGTATTTGGTTGAATCGCGGAAGCAAACCGTACCTTGAACACAAACACCGTAGTTATCAAAGAAGTATTTAATAACCGGGCTATCTACCGGTAAGTAAGGAAGATCCTGGAACACACGGCAGCCGGAAGCATCAGCAAAAATCAACTGAGGCTGGCAGGTATCGGTAATGCAATACGGTATGCTTAAGTTAGTAACCAATGGGTTAGCCGGTGTGCCCGGTACACTTATAGGTGTAGCTATAAAGCCGGTATTACAACCGAACAATAGTGTTACGGTATCAGCATAAACTGAGTTGATAACGTAATCTACATTCTCCTTACAAGAGCATATGCCCGGAGGAGAGTAGGTAGCATTGCCATAAGGGCCTAAAACCACGATAGTATCAATTATGGCTGTATTAACGCAGCCGTCTAAGGTTGAAACCGTATTGGTAATTACGTAACTGCCGGGCTCTGAGAAGAAGAACGTAGCCACATCAAAATTTGCTACACCTTGTCCGCCGAAATCCCAGTTGGCCGGTCCATCTTTATACAAGGAAGTATCAGTAAAGGTGATGATTACCGGTGGGTTAGGGCAGTCAACCGTATCAATATCTACATAACCGGCTGCAATAGGGAACTGGGCATGCACAAAGAAGGTATCATACCTGGTACATGTTGCACTTTGCATTATCATGGTAACGCGGTAGTCGCCCGGCACAGTATAAGGGCCGAAACAAGGACTAGCCTGGGTAGAAACAATAGTACCGCCCGGTGTTTGAGCAGTCCACTGCCAGTTAAGCGTTACACCCGGGCTTTGAGTATTGTTTACAACACAAACGTTATGGCCGGGACCCGGACAAACAGTAGTATCTACCTGGTAGTCGAAGTTTACGTAACCACCAACTACCACTGATTTTGTAACCGAAGCCTGACAGCCTGATGCGTTGGAAACAACTAACTGCACCTGGTAGGTACCTGAGTTAGCATAGCCATGCACAGGGTTTTGGGTAGTGTCCTGCGGGCTACCGTCGCCAAAGCTCCACTGCCAATGGGTAATACCACAGGTAGAGTCTTTACTTAAATCAACAAAGTAGAAGGAGTCAGGAAGGCAGACGTTAGTGGGGCCAAAGTTGGCCGTTATTTTACATACGTGTATGGTAGTAAATGCTGTATCCTTACAGCCCCCGGAGGTTGTATTAAGCATTGCAAAATTATAGTAGCCAGGTAATCCAAGATTGTATAAGTATGTTTGGCCCTTGATCGGCGACCACGAAATTGCTTGCGTTCCCTGCAAATCCCACTGCGTTTGCGACGACACCTGGTCCGGAGAGGTATTGGTTATAGTAATAAAGCCGCCGCAATACGTTGTATCAGAAGGGGAGAGGGTGACGGTATTGCAAGGCGTATTTATGGTTTCCACATATTGATGGATACAACCGGTAGTATCGTTATAAGCCGTTAAAGACACGGTGCAGGTATCGCACAATGGCACCTTAACCTTGGGGCTTTTAGGGCCTGTAGCGCTGCCAATGGTGTCGCCATTACATAAACTCCATGTCCACCGGTTGGCATATTTCGCTTCATTTACCAATATTATACTATCGCCAAGGTTGCAACTGGTAGAATCCTTGAATTTTGCAGCCGGAGGGAAAATGGTAATAGGAATAATGAAGGTATCGCCTAAACAACTATCCCTGTATGTAATAATCATGGAGTTAAAGGTGCCGAAATCCAGATAAGTGTGTATCAGGGTAAATGGCGTACCCGGGGTAGGATAGCCCCAGTCTTCGCCGGTATCGCCGTAAATGGCATGAACAAGGTTGGCCGAGTCGCACATAATAGTGAATGCCAC
>CAZUHU010000045.1:16445-21878 GCA_964620645.1 uncultured Chitinophaga sp. | reverse complement strand
GATTTCGCCATACGTAGCCAGCGGTGCAGGCCTGTGTTGTCGGGGAAAAGCTCTTTCAGTTTTTCATCACAAACATAAATATCGTTAGGGTCGCCGCTCAACGCTACAAAGCGGAAAGGACCCTTGCCTTCGCAGAACAGGGGACGGACATAAGCCGGCACAAAGCCCGGAAAGTCGAATGCATTCATCACGCCGCGCTTATCCTTTGCCTGCCCGCGTATGTTGTTGCCGTAATCAAATGTTATGGCCCCGCGCTTTTGCAATTCAAGCATTAAGGTTACATGCTTTGCAATAGTATCCAGCGAGCGCTCAATATATTCCTGCGGGTTGGCTTCGCGGATTAGTTTGGCCTCTTCTACACTTAAGCCCTCCGGGAAGTAGCCAATTAATTCATCATGCGCTGATGTTTGGTCCGTTAACGTATCAGGCGTTATGTTTCTTTCAATAAGGCGCTGTAGTAAATCAACTGCATTGCAACATACACCTATTGATACGGCCTCTTCTTTCTCTTTTGCTTCAAGCGCCCAACCAATGGCTTCATCAATATCATGCGTATACTTATCTAAGTAGCGTGTTTCAATTCTCTTTTTAATCCGCCATTCTTCCATTTCTGCTGCAAGGCAAACGCCTTCATTCATGGTTATGGCTAAAGGTTGAGCACCGCCCATGCCGCCTAAACCGGCAGTAACGTTTAATGTGCCCCGCAAACTTCCTTCGTAATGCTGGTGCGCTAATGATAAATAAGTTTCATAAGTGCCTTGCACTATCCCCTGGCTGCCAATGTATATCCAGCTACCGGCCGTCATTTGGCCATACATCATCAGCCCTTTCTTTTCCAATTCGCGAAAATGCTCCCAGGTGGCCCATTTGCCTACCAGGTTACTGTTTGCAATCAGTACACGGGGTGCATCTTTATGCGAACGCAATACCCCTACAGGTTTACCGCTTTGTACTATCAGGGTTTCATCTTCTTCAAGATCCTGCAGGCTTGCTACAATTTTATCGAAGGACTCCCAATTGCGGGCAGCCTTACCAAGTCCGCCATATACAATTAAGTCTTCGGGGCGTTCAGCCACTTCCGGGTCAAGGTTATTGCATAGCATACGCAATGCAGCTTCCTGTACCCAGCCTTTGCAACTCAATTCTGTTCCACGCGCAGCGCGTATCGTTTTTGTTTTATTTGATTCCATAATTTATAGAGGGACGAATTTAGGGTATTACGCTAAAAATAAGCAGGGGTCGTTTTTTTCATTTTTACTCCTTACTTTGCAATCCACTAAAAACCAATATTATGAAAGTCCTCAAAATTATCGGAATAATTGTGCTTGTGCTGGTAGCTATTGTTGTTATCGCCGGCCTTATTGCACCTAAAGATTTTGATGTTAAACGCGACATTGTTGTTAATGCCCCTGAAGATGTTGTGTTCAAAAACATCAGCAGCCTTCAGGCTTTTAATAAATGGAACCCCTGGGCGAAACTTGACCCTAACCAAACGGTTAGAGATAGTGGCGTAGATGGCACGGTGGGCTCTTCACACTACTGGAAAGGGAATGACTCAGTAGGTGAGGGCCAGATGACTTTAACTAAAGTGGAAGCCAACAAAGGAGTGGAATATGATTTGCATTTTATGAAGCCTTTTGAGTCGCACAATACGGCTTATATGAATATGGAAAAAGCAGAAGGCGGTTATAAGGTTACCTGGGGTATGAGAGGCCACATGCCTTTCCCTTTTAATGCTATGGGCCTTTTTATGAATATGGATAAGCAGGTTGGTAAAGATTTTGAAGCCGGCCTTGCAACCTTAAAGTCAATGTGCGAATCAGCACCGGTTTCTGCTGCTACTTACGAAATAAAAGAAACAGAATGGCCGGAGACCAACGCTCTGTCTATTCGCCAGGTAGTTAAGTTTCAGGATATGACCAGCTTTTTTGGCACCAACTATCCTAAAATGGATGAGGTAATTAAAAAGGCAGGTGCTAAAAGCGGTATTCCTATTGCCGTTTACTATAAGTATGATGAAGAAAAAGGTGATGCCGATGTAGCTGCTGCTATACCGGTAGATGCTAAAAAGGACTTTGGAAAGGAGTTTACGCTAATCAACCTTCCTGCAAGCAAAGCATACCTTATAGATTATTATGGGGACTACAACAATATGAAAGCTCCATACGATGCTATGGCAAAATTTTTACAGGATAACTTTAAGCGCGATGATCCTGATATGGTGGTAGAGCAGTATATCACCGACCCTATGACTGAGAAAGACCCTGCTAAATGGCATACAGCAATTTACTTTTTTGTAAAAAACGAAGTGGCTGCTAAATAGATAGTGGCTGTTTCTATAAAAACAAAAGGGCTCCGTTCGGGAGCCCTTTTGTTTTTATTCTTTTTCCATCACATTGCTTTGATGGCGTATGCTTTCGTTGTGTATTTGCTGAAACAGCTTTAATAAAAACTCTTCTGTTAATCCTCCGGTTCTGCCCTTTTCAAGCGCACGCTTTACAATATACGCCCAGCGCTCTGATTGGTGTATGGCCAAATGGTTCACCTTTTTCAGGCTTCCTATCTGTTCCGAAATCCCCATGCGTTCGCTCAACAACTCAATAATGTAATCATCAATACGATCTACACGCGCACGCAAATCGCGTAATGGTTGCAGTTCATCGGTGGCAATTTTGGGTTGACGCACAATAAGCGCATTTAAAATTTCGGCCAGCCTTTGTGGTGTTACCTGTTGTTTTGCATCGCTCCAGGCTTTGTCGGGGTTGCGGTGGCTTTCAATCATCAGGCCATCAAAACCCATATCCATACCCTGCTGCGCCAGAGTATAAATCATATCGCGGCTACCACCCATGTGCGATGGGTCAACAATTATCGGTATCTCAGGGTAGCGGCGGCGCAACTCTATAGGTATCTCCCACATAGGAGGGTTGCGGTAAGCTGTTTTTTCGTAAGAGGAAAACCCGCGATGGATAGCACCCAATTTTTTTATTCCTACAGCATTCAGCCTTTCAATAGCGCCAAGCCATAGTTCAAGGTCAGGGTTAACGGGATTTTTTACCAGCACAGGTATATCAACACCCTTCAGTGAATCGGCAATTTCCTGTACGGCAAATGGTGACACAGTTGTTCTGGCTCCTATCCATAAAACATCAATTTCAGCTTTTAAGGCAGCTTCTACGTGTTCCGGGTTGGCCACTTCAACGGTTACAGGCAGGCCCACTTCTTTACCGGCGCTTTTAAGCCATGGCAGGCCTATTTCACCTACGCCTTCAAAGCTGTTGGGACGTGTGCGGGGCTTCCATATGCCGCCTCTTATCAAATGTATTTTATCGCCGGCGTTTTCAACCAGTTGCCGTATGGTATCAAAAACCTGCTCCTCGCCCTCCACACTGCAAGGGCCGGTAATAATGTAAGGTTTCGTTTTTACACCGCTCCATTGCTCCAGCGGCGTAATGTTGAATTTAGATGACATGTTGCGAAATTAATGGAATACTTCAGAGCATCTTTATACGAACAAAATCATTGCTAATAGGTTTTTAATAATTGTATTTTAGTTGTGTTATGCAGCAAAAAGCTTTTGATTATATCGTGATAGGCTCCGGCTTTGGGGGCAGCGTCAGCGCCATGCGCCTGGCCGAAAAGGGGTACTCGGTTTTGGTAATTGAAAAAGGACGCCGTTGGCAGCCAAAAGAATTTCCTAAAACCGATTGGAACTTGCCTAAATACTTATGGATGCCGTTTTTAAAATGGTTCGGTATTCAAAAGCTAACCTTTTTTAACGAGGTGTTTGTGATAAGCGGTGTTGGTGTTGGGGGCGGCTCGCTCGTGTATGCCAATACGCATATGATGCCCCGCGAGAGTTTTTATTCCAACAAATTGTGGAGCCATTTTAAAGATTGGAAAACTGTACTTACACCGTACTTTGAGCGCGCCAAATTTATGTTGGGCACTACCCAGTATAAAAAAGATAATCCTGAAGATATTGTGCTTAAAGAAGTGGCTGCCGAAATGGGCAAGGCCGACTCCTTTAAAAGCGTGGATGGAGTAGGTGTTTATCTTGGTGATTCAGCCAAGGAAACAGACCCCTATTTTAATGGCCTTGGCCCCTTGCGCAGGGGGTGTACGGAATGCGCTGCATGCATGGTAGGTTGCCGCGTTGGCGCGAAAAACACCCTGGATAAAAACTACCTGTGGTTTGCAGAAAATATGTTTGGTGCCCAGGTTTTGGCAGAGACGTTGGTAGAAAAAGTTGAGCATGTTAATGGAGAATACCGCATCCATACCAAAAGTTCCACCTCCTGGTTTTCGAAAAACAAAAAGGTCTATCGCTCTAAAGGTTTGATAGTTAGCGGTGGAGTGCTTGGCACTGTGGATTTGCTGTTAAAGCAAAAGTATATTCACAAAACACTGCCTGATCTATCAGACAAGCTTGGTGAAAATATATTGACCAATTCTGAAATGCTGAGCGGTGTTGGCGGTGCTGACCGCAAATTGAATCACGGCCTGGCCATTTCGCGTATCTTCTCACCTGATGAAAACACGCAAATTGAAATCTGCAAATTTCCTGATGGCAGCGGAGCTATGATGCATTTAGGCACTTTAGCCGTGGGGCCTGGCTCGCCGCCGGTGCGTACGGCAAAGTTGCTTGGCGCACTGCTAACTCACCCCATTACTTTTCTTAAGCTGTTTTTCACCAAGGCGCCTTCTGATAAAGGAGTTATCTTCCTGATTATGCAAACGCTTGAAAACTCCATGCGTATTCGCCTGCGTCGTGGTTTGTTCGGCAGTAGTATGAGTATGGTAAACGATAGCAAGCAGGGTGTACCAACCTACATACCGGTAGGCCAGGATGCTTTATACCGTTACGCTAAAAAAGTGAATGGTGTGCCAATGAACGCGCTTACTGAAATTACCCTGGGCCTGGCATCTACTGCGCATATATTGGGTGGCTGCCCTATGGGTAAAACCAAACAGGATGGGGTGGTAGATGATTTCTTCCGTGTGCATGGGTACCCTGATATGTATATACTGGATGGCTCTATAATGCCGTGCAACTTAGGGGTGAATCCTTCTTTAACTATCACCACGTTTGCTGAGTACGCAATGGACCATATTCCCGCAAAAGGAGAAAATAAGGTGAAGTCGCTTGATGAGCGTATGAAGCAAGTTGCCGCAATTGCGTAAATTCATCGGCATGAAGCAAATTCCTCTTCACCGACTTGATGCGGAACTACAACAGCCCAAATTTGAGGTGGCTTTGTGGAAGAAGGATATTTCCAAGTACGACGTATCGCTGCCCCACCGCCATAACTATTACGAGGTTTTGGTTTTTTTAAAGGGTGGAGGCACACATGAAATTGATTTTACTGCCTACCCTGTTAAATCTAATTCTCTTCATTTTGTTTCTGCCAACCAGGTACATGTAGTTCGCCG
>CAZUHU010000045.1:0-16345 GCA_964620645.1 uncultured Chitinophaga sp. | reverse complement strand
TAAAGTTGGAAAGGTTGATCGAAAAGAACTATCAACTGCATTGGCGTGCCGGCGATTATGCCCGTGCACTTAATATGAGTATTATTCATCTCAACAACCTTTGTAAACAGCACTTTTCAAAAAGCACAGAGTCGCTTATACAGGAAAGGTTAATGCTTGAGATTAAGCGGGCCCTTGTTTACTCTAACAAAGCCGTTAAGGAAATTTGTTTCGAACTGAATTTTGAAGACCCCGCCTATTTCGTGCGCTTCTTCAAGAAGCACACCGGCACTACGCCAATGGAGTACCGCAGGTCTGTTCACGAATAATTAATGAGGCAGCGGTAGTGTAAAGTAAAAGCGTGCACCTTTCCCCGGCTCACTTTCAATCCAGATTTTTCCACCATGCCGCTCAATAATCTTTTTGCAGGTGCTAAGCCCTAATCCTGTGCCCGGATATTCAGCACGGGTGTGCAGGCGGTGAAAGGGCTCAAATATGCGTTGCTGATGTTTAGGGTCAATGCCAATACCATTATCAGCAAAGCAATAGGTAAGATGATGATTATTTTTTTCGCAGCTTATGTTTACAGCAGGCTCTTTGCTCTGGTTGTACTTTATGGCGTTCAGAATAAGATTCTGAATAACCAACTGCAGCAGGTTTTTGTCAGCTTCGGCCTCGTATAATTCCGTAGCGTTAACCGTAGCATGTTTCTCATCCAGCTCAAGGCGTACGCTGCGCTTAACTTCGCTTACTAAATCGTTCATACCAATGCGCGTTTTGTTCAGCTCGGTGCGTGTAATACGCGAATAGGAGAGAAGGTCTTTTATAAGCTGGGATAAATTAATGGCGCCACGGTTAGCAAACTCAATATACTCGTCGGCCTCTGCATCCAATTTGCCGGCATACTTTCTTTTAAGCAATTGCATGTAGTTAGCAATCATTCGCAGCGGCTCCTGCAAATCATGCGAGGAAACAAAAGCAAATGTTTCAAGGTCGGCATTGCTGCGTTCCAACTCGCGTGTGCGCTCCTCCAACTGTAATTGATAATTCTTGCTACGGCGTATGTCTCTTGTTTGGCTCAATACAACGCCGGTTTCGCCGTCTTCACTTTGCAGGGCCACAAAAATGGTTTCTATCCAGATGTAGTTGCCGTTCTTGTGTCTTAACCTGTATTGTATGGGGTGTTGCAGCGATGGGTGATTGGGCACCTTCAGGTTTAGCGTTCTTATAATGTGCTTGTCGTCGGGGTGGGTTATTTCGTAAGGTTTGTGGCCAACCATCTCCTCAGCCTCGTAACCTAACAGTCTTTTAATTGATGGGCTTGCAAACTCCAGAGTTCCGTCAGAACTGTGAACGCATATCAGGTCGAATGAGTGCTCTGCCAGTAAGCGGTATTTCTGTTCGCTTTCTGTTAATCGTTCTTCAATGGCAAACCGATAGCGGATAAGGATGTACTGTGCCAATGCCGCCAAAACATAGGTTGCGTAAAAGTCAAATCCTGCAAGGTGGCTACCTTCGGTTAACAGGGCTACAGCAATTAAAAAGCTGTTTACTATGCCGGTATGCAGAAAGTAAGATTTCTGTGAACGGAAAAACCAACCGGAAATGGTGTAAACCACCACAAATTGATAAGCATACTGTTGGCTAAAGCCTGTGCCATACAGTATGTAGATATTGCCAATGTTTAAGAGGTAGATAAGGCTATAGGCAAACTCCTTGTAATACTTACGCCATTGTGGAACGACAGTTAATCCTAAAAACAATAGAAATGCAAAAAGGGCATCTATCCAGTTTATTGCCCGGTGGCTTATGTAGCCCTTCATCGGTTCGTTTTCAGCAAAGGCTGCGAATGCCGTAAAACCTAAAGCAGCAACTAACAGCAAATAACGTGCTGTGGTTACTTCATCCTGTATTAGTTCTGAGGAGGTTCTGTAAATGCGTTGAAAAATGCCGTTCATCCGGGTGTTGTCGGCATGAATATAACACGGCAGAAATGGAAAAGTGTGGTAGTAAGGACTTTTTAATATTTGTCCATACTTTCATCTATTTCTCCTGCCCAGGCCAGTATACCACCTTTAAGGTTATAGATATTCTCCAGTTGTAGTTCCTGCGCAATGTAATTGCAAACCTGGCCGCTACGGTTACCGCTGCGACAGTAAATTACCACAGGCTTGTCTTTCGCAATTTTATCAAGAGAAACAGGTATTTCGCCCATAGGTATTTTATCGCCTCCTATATCTGCCATTTCATGCTCGTAAGGTTCGCGCACGTCAATAAGCTGAAAGTTCTCCTTGTTATCCAGCATGGCCTTTAATTCCTGAACGGTTTTTTCTTTCATATATAGTTTCTTCAATGAAATTAATCAATAATCATGCAAGCGCCTACAGTTACGTTGGTGGCTTCATCTATCAGGATAAAGCTGCCTGTATCTCTGTTTTTAGTATAGGCATCAAAAAATAAAGGAGCCGTGGTTCTTAAGCTTATCCGTCCCACATCATTCATTCCTATAACGGCATTTTCAGTAATACGGTGCAGGGTGTTAATGTCCAGCTTGTATTTAATATCCTTTACTACAGCACGTACATCTTTACTGGTATGCTTAAGGGCATACTTACCGTTTAGCTGCAGGGGCTTATCGCTCATCCAGCATATCATCGCGTCAATATCCTGCGATTGCTGTGGTATATTTCCTTCTCTTACCAGCATATCTCCACGCGAAATATCAATATCGTCTTCAAGCGTAACCGTAACAGAAAGCGGTGCAAAAGCCTGGCTCAACTGCTGCCCATCTAATTCAACAGTTTTTACTTTGGTAGTAAAACCTGAAGGCATTACCAGCACTTTATCGCCGGGGCGTATTACGCCGCTTGATAAACGGCCCGCATAACCGCGGTAATCATGAAAATCATCTGAGTAAGGTCGAATAACATACTGTACCGGAAAGCGCATGTCGATATGGTTAATATCGCTTGCTATGTGAATGTTCTCCAGTAGGTACATCAGTGTAACACCTTCATACCATTTCATTTTATCTGAACGGTGCACCACATTATCTCCGTTTAGCGCGGATATAGGTAAAAAGTGAATGTCCACTGTTTTTAAACGGGTGGCAAACTCTCTGTATTCTTCTACAATCCGGTCAAACACCTTGCGGTCGTAATCCACAAGGTCCATTTTATTAATGCAAAGTGCAATGTGGGGTATGCCCAATAGCGAGGCGATAATAGAATGCCTTTTAGTTTGCTCAACAATCCCCTGGCGCGCGTCCACCAAAATAATGGCGAGGTTAGCAGTTGATGCACCCGTTACCATGTTACGGGTGTATTGAATATGGCCCGGAGTATCCGCTATTATAAACTTACGCTTGGGAGTGCTGAAATAGCGGTAAGCCACATCTATAGTAATTCCCTGTTCGCGTTCTGCCCTTAAGCCATCTGTAAGCAATGCAAGGTTAACGGTACTTTCCCCTCTTCTTTCAGAGGTGGCTTTTATATTCTCGTATTGGTCCTCAAAAATTGATTTGCTGTCGTAAAGCAAACGTCCAATCAGGGTAGATTTTCCATCATCCACACTACCGGCTGTGGTAAAGCGCAGTAGCTCCATATTCAGGTAGCTTTTGCTGTCGAATTTCTCAACCGTTTCGTTTTGCTTATAAGTGTCTTTATCGCTCATTGTTATCACATTCAAAATTGGTAATTAGAAGTAGCCTTCCTTCTTTCTGTCTTCCATACTGGTTTCACTACGCTTGTCATCCGCTCTTCCGCCGCGTTCAGTCGTTCTTGAGGCAGCAACTTCCTGTATTATATCATCCAAAGATGAGGCAGTAGAAAAAGTGGCTCCGGTGGAAGTAATGTCCCCTATGGTCCTAAAGCGCACCACATGCTCTTCAGCCACTTCGTTAGGCTTCATCGGTATATAAGGGCTTTCGGCCAGCCAAACACCATCGCGGCTAAATACCTTGCGTTTATGGCTAAAGTAAAGGCTTGGCATCTCAATGCCTTCCATAGCTAAATATTGCCATACGTCTAATTCGGTCCAGTTAGAAATTGGGAATACCCTGAAATGTTCACCCTGGTGCATTTTGCCGTTGAAGAGGTTCCACAACTCGGGGCGTTGATTTTTAGGATCCCACTGGCCAAACTCATCGCGGTGCGAGAAGAAACGTTCTTTCGCACGCGCTTTTTCTTCATCGCGTCTTGCGCCACCCATGCAGGCATCAAACTTGTATTTTTCAATCGTATCAAGCAGGGTAGTTGTTTGCAGGCGAATACGCGAAGCGCTGTAGCCTTTTTCTTCAGCAACCCGGCCATTATCAATAGATTCCTGCACGGAGCCTACAATAAGTTTTACGCCTAACTTTTTAACCAGGTTATCGCGGTAGTCCAGCGTTTCCTGAAAGTTATGGCCTGTATCAATATGTACTAACGGAAAAGGTATGGCCGCAGGGTAAAATGCCTTTTTAGCCAGGTAGGTAACCAGAATGGAGTCTTTACCTCCGCTGAACAGAATTGCAGGGTTTTGAAATTGCGCAGCCACTTCGCGCAACACAAAAATGGATTCAGCTTCCAGCGTTTTCAGGTGATTTAATGTATAGGACATATTCTATTTATATTACGAAGCCTGCGAAATTAATGGCAGGGCATATACCACCGCTTCATTTACACTTGCTTCAACACTTTTATTCTCTGTTTTTATTTCAAGGTCCGGGTTTATCGGCTCTTCAAAAGGAGCATTGATTCCCGTAAAGTCCTTTATCTCTCCTTTGCGTGCCTTGGCATACAAACCCTTTACATCGCGTTTTTCGCACTCTTCAATTGGCGTATTCACAAAAATCTCCTTAAAGTCTGCTGTGCCAATTATGGCTCTGGCTTGTTCCCTTATCTCAACCGTTGGCGATACAAAACAGCAGATGGTTATAACACCTGCGTTTACAAAAAGCTTTGCTACTTCCGCAATTCGCCTTATGTTCTCCTTGCGGTCCTCATCACTAAAACCCAGGTTATTGTTAATGCCGGTTCGCACATTGTCGCCATCAAGCACCATTACAAGGTACCCCTGTTCATGCAGTGCCTTTTCAAGGCCCTGGGCTATAGTACTTTTACCCGAACCGCTAAGGCCTGTAAACCAAAAAACTATGCCCTTTTGACCCAAAAGCTCCTCTTTGCTTGCACGCGGCAAAAGCTGATTAAAAGGGTGAATATTGCCTGATTTACTATTCATGAAACGGGCCGCAAATTTAGCAATAAAGCCTACTAAATATATAGGCTAATAGTATAACCATAAGTGCCTGAAAACCCTTGTTTTTAACGACTTACAGGGTAGGAACAATCAAATAAATTGTATTTTTCTGAACCTAAACCTACGCTATGAAAAGTCTTTCCCTTACCCTGGCTTTCTCAATTGCAACCATATTTCTATTTGCCCAAACACAACCTTTACAACCTTCAACAGGCCCCGGCGGCAGCGGTTATACTTGTGGGGGTGTAACACAATTCGATTATGGCACTAACGGCAATGGACAGGATTTTTGGTTGTACGAACCCAATAGCCCCACTCCCGATTCGGCCAATGTGGTAGTGTTTATACACGGTTTGGGTGAAACCAACCCTAAGCTATATGGCGCTTTTATAAAGCACCTGGTTCGTAAAGGCAACATTGTAATCTATCCGCGTTACCAAAAAGACCTTAACAGCGATAACACAACTTTCAGTGATAGCTGCGCTAAAGGCATACAACGTGCTTTAGATACGCTACAGCAGGCCGGCCATGTAAAACCCCGTTTGAATAACTTCTTTGTTCTTGGTCATTCAGTAGGTGGAATACTTACAGCTAACATGAGCACGCGCTATGCTATGTATGGTTTGCCGAAACCGCTTACAGCTTTCAGTATGCAGCCCGGCGCCAACATTCCGCAGATATTATTGTCGGATTACTCCGGCTTTGAAGCAGATATTAAATACCTGATACTGGTAGGTAATGATGATATAATCGTAGGCTCGCAAACAGGCGAGATGCTTTTTAATCAAACTACATCTGTTCCTACTTCGCATAAAAACCTTTTGAAACATTTTGCTGATTCGCACGGTAGCCCGGGCCTGGGTGCTACGCACTTTGAGCCATTGGCGGGGGATGTTGCGTTTGATAATGGCGAAAGCAATTTGTTTATTCTGGCATCAGGCACCGGCCCTGTTGATGCGTTTGATTACTACGGAACCTGGAAGTTGCAGGATGCTTTGATGGACTGTGCTCTTAATAACCAAAACTGCGATATGGCATTTGGCGATACGCCGGAACAAAAGTCTTTGGGTAACTGGAGTGATGGAACTCCGCTAATGCCTATGCAGGTTACGCCGTCCGCAGCTAATGCTATTGGTTATTTAGATAGAACTAATGCCGCTAACATTTTCCCTAACCCAGCTATGGGCGGGGCCTGGCAGCTAATGCTGGATGCATCACAAGAGGGGGCTACACTAGTGCTTTATGACCTTACCGACAAAATTGTAGAGTCAAAGAGCCTTTTTAGCGGTTTAAACAGTATCGGCAGCAATTGCGCCGCCGGAACTTACTTTTATAAAGTGATTGATAAAACAGGCCGTGCCGTAGTAAACGGAAAACTTATAGCGCAGTAGCCTAAGCATTAAGCGCCAGCCAACTCATAACACCTATACTGTCCTTTAAGGCACTTTCATCAATATCAAAAGTAGAGGTGTGCAAGCCACTGGTTATGCCTTTTGATTTATTACCTACACCCATGCGATAGAAACAGGAAGGTAGATGATGGGTGTAATAACCAAAATCCTCACTGCCCATACGCTTTGGTATTGACAACACTTTATCGGCACCGGCATAATCTGCAGCAAGCTGCGCGGCCTGTTTCGTCAATGCCTCATTATTTAAAACTACGGGCGAGCCAACCACTATATTTAATTCGCATCTTACCTTATTGGCGGCACCGGCGCTTTCGCACATTTCTGCTATGCGCTTTTGCATTACGGCCCTAAAATTTTCATCAAAGCAGCGCAGGGTTCCTGCTATCTCCACCTTATCAGGTACAATGTTGGTGGCTCCCGGTCCGGTTATCTTACCGAAGGAAAGCACAAAGTCGTTGCCTTCCACATTCAGCATATCCAGCTGTATAAGTAAATGTGATGCACCTATCAAAGGGTTTATCAGTTTCTCGCGTTGGGCGGCATGCCCTCCTTTGCCAATTACAGTTATATAAATTTCATCGCTGCTGGCCATAAATTTTCCTTCGTGAAAACCGAAGGTGCCGGCCTCTAACTCCGGGGAAACATGAAGGCCCAATATTTTTGATACAGTGGGTTGTTCCAATACCCCGGCATCAATCATTGCTGCTGCCCCACTGGGTGTTTTCTCCTCACTTGGCTGAAAGATGAATTTTATGGTGCCTTCAATTTCTTCATTCAATTCTGAAAGAACCATAGCAACACCTAAAAGATTTGCTGTATGCACATCGTGGCCGCAGGCGTGCATTACACCTGCGTTGCAGGATTTATACGCAGTGTTGTTCTCTTCGGTAATTGGCAGGGCATCCATGTCCGCCCTTAAGGCAATACATTTAGTTGAAGGGTTTTTGCCTTTTAGTAAGGCCACAACTCCCGTTTGCGCCACATTGGTGGTTACATCCAGTCCGTACTTTTTAAGTTCCTCGGCAACAACCTTAGCGGTGCGTTTTTCCTGCCAGCTTAGTTCGGGGTTGGCATGTAAATCACGGCGCAGTTCAACAACGCGCGCAAAATACTTTTCAGAAAGTTGTTTAATTCTATCCTTCAACAGGTTCATTCTGATTCAAAGGTCTAAAACTTTCTAAAACAATTACAGCCATTTTTAAGCCGCCGGATTGATTTCTCTTATTTTTTCCAACAGCCAGCTTTTGTCAGCCACATTAACTGTGGTTTCAATTTCTTTTTGTAGTGCGGCTATCTGCTTCCTGTCTTTAACATCAGCCTTAAATAGTTTAAAGGTTAGCTTGGCCAGGTTCAGGTAGTTTTCCCTTTGTTGCTCGCTGATAAGTTTTTTGCGCGAAAGCAAAATGCGGAAACTATCCTTCAATGATTGAAGGGGTAGTTCTTCTCCCAGTTCATAGTATGTTTTTAGCAGGGTGGTTTTCGAGTCGAGCTGGTAAAAGATATCGCTGTACTTTACATTCTGCAGCAGTTCCAGCACTTTTTCGTAATCCTTTTTATAAAAGAATAATCGAGCCCGGTTAAAAGTATAGGCATTGTGCCTTTCGCTTCTGGGTAAACGGCTGCGGTATTCTTCAATAAATTTTTCTGCCCACGCAGTGTCGTTAACGCGCAGTGCGGTAGTGATGATATTCTTGTAGTCCCACGGAGAAAGCATGCCGTCTTCCATTAGCAGTTCATTGCCAAGGGCTTGTTTGTACAGAAGAAGTAGCTCCTTAAGGTATTGTTGTTGTCCGTAGTTTATCTTGGTAATGCAGTAGTTCATGGCAAACACAAAAAGTCCTTTCAACTCATCGCGCAAAAAGCTTTTGTGGTGTTGTAGTAGGAGGGAAGATAATCTTCTGTAATGCTCTTCTTTATCAGGCTCAGTAAATGAAAGTATGATGGCGTGGTAAATGGCAATGGCCGGAATGTTATAAGTCCGTTTTCTCAGGTGTTGTAGTATTTCCGGCAAAAGAGGCATCTCCGTTTCTATGGAAAGGAAGTTTTTGTAGTGGAGGAGCGCCGCAGTGTACTTTAGCTTTTGTACCAGGTAATAGATGTCAGTGCTTTCCAGTACGCTTTCAATGTTTTTTTCGAGGGAGCGCTCGTCTTTGTTCTCCAGGTAAAGATTCTTTTGTTGCTGCAACAACAACTGCGTATACCAATAGCTGGCGTCCTTTATCTCCTGTTCAGTATGTTTACGTTCAGCATAACTTATCAGTTCAGGTACGTGCTTAAGTAACTTCCTTTCATTCATAATCTCAAGTAGATAGGCCTGTTGTAGAGATGTTTGTTGCCTGAAACGGTCTATCACCAGAAATTGCTCCAGTTTCTTTACTGTGTCTGAAAGCAGGCGGTTATACTTCAGCCGGCTAAACGGGGTGGTTTTAAATACTTTTCTCCATATAGTTTGCGGGTCCTTATCGGCAACTCCTTTTTTTGCCAGTTCAGCCAATTCTTCCACTAAGGCTTGTATCCTGCCATCTTCATTGTAAAGGGGGGAGCAAACAAACTTTCTAAACCTGTTCCACTCGTAGGCAGTAAGCGTTTTGGTGAAATCGTAGAGTTTATCTTCCCTCATTTTTAAAAATTATCCGTATTTAAATATAAAACTTACCTATAAAAGTTGATTAAAAATTAAAAAATAGTCCGTATTCATACCTTAAAATGTTCTTGTTTAGGTACGCAACAAGCCATTCATTTGTAGCGTCAAATAATGTGTAAGCGTAATTGGTTACTTTAAACTTCGATTCATGAAAAGACTTTCCGCCCTTTTAATTCTTGCCTTTTCCTGCTTTTGTGCAGTGGCGCAATCCATATCTGTAGTTTCCCCCAATGGCGGCGAAACCTGGGATATTGGCAGTTCGCAAACTATAACCTGGACCTCAACGGGGGTAAGCCAGGTAAACATCGAAGTATCAGAAGACAATGGACTTACCTGGAGTTTATTAGGTACGGTTAATGCAACTCCGCCAACTTATGCATGGAACGTTAGCGGTGCAGGTTCTATGCAAGCCCTGGTTAGAATTACAGATGCAGGTAACAATACTATAACTGATGTAAGCAATGGTACGTTTATTATCGGACCGCAAGCAGCAGTTGACGCAGGCCCTGATGTCGTGATCTGCTTTGGCACATCGGCCCAGTTAAATGCATCAGGTGTTTATTACAGTAGCTCCGGCACCCCGGCCCCTATATATAGCTGGTCTCCATCAGCAGGGCTAAGCAATGCCAACATTGCCAACCCGGTAGCCTCGCCTGCCGTTACTACGGTTTATACTGTTACGGTTGAGTACGGTGGAACACAGGCGGTTGATAATGTTACCGTTACTGTAGATCATCCCACTGCCGGTATTACTATTTCTTCGCCTATTACCTGCAATGGTGCAGCCAATGGCCAACTTTGCCCTAACGTTAGTGGCGGCGCGCCGGGCTACACCTACCTTTGGAACACCGGCTCTACCAGTAGTTGTCAAACCGGCTTATCAGCTGGGGTTTACATTCTTTCTGTAGTAGATGGCGTGGGTTGCTCTGCTTCGGCTTCTGTTACACTTAATGAGCCGCCAGCAATAAGTTTAAGCTTTTCTACTACAAATGTTAGCTGTTTTGGCGGCACAAATGGCGCCGTTACCTGCGTGGTCAACGGTGGCACACCTCCTTACAGCTATCAATGGAGTAACGGCGCCATTATGCCGGCCGTTGTTGGCGTATTTGCAGGCGTGTATACAATAACGGTTACTGATGTTGGCGGCTGTACCGCAACAGCTACTGCCACTATTAATCAGCCTGCCCAAATAAACATTAGCATTAGCAGTACGGATGTAACCTGCCACGGTTTAAGTAATGGAGAGTTATGCTCGTCGGTAACAGGCGGTACCACGCCTTATACTTACCAATGGGATCTGATGGGTACCGCCCAATGCTTTTCTAATATACCTACAGGTACATATCAGCTTATTGTTACAGATGCTAACGGTTGTACGGCAACAAGTGCAGGAACGGTGCTCGAGCAATCTAATTTACAGGATTCAATTGTGGTTACCGGCGGAGGCTGTAGCGGTCAGCAGGGCAACATTTGTGTTTATTCGTATGGAGGGGCAGGGGCAGTTAGTTATAGCTGGTCAAACTCTCAAATTTCATCCTGCGCAACAAACCTTAGCGCGGGAACTTACTTTGTAACCGTTACCGATGCTTTAGGTTGCACAGTGGTGGATAGTGCAGATATTGCATCAGGCGGCCTGGTTATTACAAGTTTTACAACAACCAATGTAACTTGTTTTGGGGCGGCAAACGGAAGTATAAGTATTGCAGTTAATAACGGCTCCTTGCCGTATCAATATAGTATTGACGGTGGCTTAACGCTTCAGTCATCGGGTCAGTTTAACAACCTGCCCGTGGGCGGCTACAGTATTTACATCACTGATGCCAGTAATTGCCTCTTAACTGACACCGCAACAATCATCCAGCCCGCAAGTGCGGTAAGCGTTTCAGCGCAGGTAAATGGTGATAATATTTTACCGGATACAATAATACTTACTGTAGCAGGTGGAACTCCTCCGTATACTTATAGCTGGAGCGATGGGCAAACCCTCCAAGATATTAGTGTTACCACATCCGGTATTTATACGGTTACCGTAACAGACGCGAACTTTTGCAGCGTAACGGTTACGAATACAGTAGGTTGTATTGGCTCGTGCGTATGGCCGGGGGATGCCAACTATGATGGCGTGGCTGATAACCAGGACCTATTGGCTATTGGAATTGGCTATGGTACCAGCGGAAGTGTACGCACCCAGCAGGACAACCAATGGTACGCCCATATTTCAGCAGATTGGACTGATACCTTGAGTACGGGCAGCAACTATAAACACCTGGATTGTGACGGAAACGGAAACATTGACAACGATGATACGCTGGCCATTGTTTTAAATTATGGATTGAATCACCCCAGAAGTGGTACCGACGAATGGCGTGGCGGCGCTCCGGAACTCAGAATCGTAATGGTGCCTGATACTTTGGCTGATGGGGAAACAATAATCGCCCATCTTAGCCTGGGCGATGGTATTGTTCCTGCAAGTAATGTTTACGCCCTCTCCTTCACATTCAACTACGATCCGTTAGTAGTAGACTCTAGTGAGGTAAGTATAGCTTTTGATAACAATTCATGGTTGTGCAATTCAGCAACTGACCACCTTGATATTGACAAGAAATTCCTGAGCAGTGGCCGCATTGAAACTGCCCTTACCCGTATAGACCATACCAACCGCAGCGGTAACGGCGAAATCGGTTCGGTAAGCATGAAGATTACTACAGGAAACATAAACGGTAAAAATCTGGCTCATTACGGAATGAACTGCTTTATAAGCGACCTGGTGGTGATAGATAACCAGGGTAGCCATCTTGCTGTTAACGCAGGTGCTGATAGCGCTGTAGTGGAATATGAGCCTACCGGCTTTACTGACCTAACCGAAACATCCGCTTTGAATTTATACCCTAACCCTGCTAAGGATGAACTGATTGTAAGTGCCGCTGATTTGAATATTCAGCAGATAAGTGTGTTTGACAATGTTGGACAACAGGTAGCTGTCTACTATTGTAGCGGTAATACTGCAATGCGTTTGGATGTTTCTTCCCTTGCGGAGGGGCTGTACTTTATAAAAGCATTTGGTAAAACAGGCAGTGCCCGGGGGCATTTTATAAAGGTTAAATAATTTCGTTTAAGCCTAGCGAAGCAAGCGCAGCCCTAAAGGCTGCGTTTTGCATTTAATACGGGCGTCACATATGGTGACGCTTCTCATTACTTATAAAGCCTGTCTTTTCCTCAATTTTTATACTTTCGCCAAGCTATGAAATACAAGCGTATTCTACTGAAGTTGAGCGGTGAGAGCCTTATGGGCAGCAAACAATTTGGTATTGATGCCGAAATGGTAATGCAATACGCAGAGGAAATAAAAGCAGCTGTTGATAAAAACGTGCAGGTAGCTGTTGTTATTGGCGGGGGAAATATTTTCCGCGGTATACAGGCCAGTGCCAACGGTATTGACCGCGTTCAGGGAGATTACATGGGCATGCTGGCAACGGTAATCAATAGCATGGCCCTGCAAAGCGGGCTTGAAAAAATAGGCGTTTACACCCGATTGCTTACGGCTATTGAAATGAAGGAGATTGCAGAACCTTTTATCAAGCGTCGCGCAGTACGCCACCTGGAGAAAGGCCGCGTGGTAATTTTTGGTGCCGGCACGGGTAACCCTTACTTTACAACCGATACCGCTGCCGCTTTACGCGCTACCGAAATTGAGTGCGATGTAATTTTAAAGGGAACAAGGGTTGATGGCATTTATGATTCGGACCCTTTGAAAAACCCTAAAGCGAAAAGGTTTGATACACTTACGTTTGGCGAAGCTTTAAAACGCAAGTTGAATATTATGGACCTTACAGCTTTTACGCTTTGCCAGGAAAACCACTTACCCATTGTAGTGTTTGATATGAACAAAAAGGGCAACCTGAAAAAGGTGTTGGAAGGCAAAAAAATAGGAACTTTAGTTAACGATTAATCACTTATAAATCTTACTCCAATGACTGAGGCTGATGTAAAAAAGCTTTTAGACGAAACCAGAAATGCGATGAAGAAGGCTATTGAGCACTTCGAGTATGAACTGTCGAAAATCCGCGCCGGACGTGCCAGCGCCGGTATGCTTGATGGCATTGAAGTAGATGCCTATGGCACTAAGTCGCCCTTAATTCAGGTGGGCAACGTATCTACACCGGACGCCCGTACTATTTCTATTCAACCGTGGGACCCCTCTTTACTGCAACCTATTGAAAAGGCAATTTTAGCGGCCAACATTGGCCTAACGCCGCAGAATGATGGTAAAATTATACGCCTTAACATCCCTCCTATGACCGAGGAGCGTCGTAAGGAGTTGGTTAAGCAAAGCAAGCACGAGGCTGAAAACTGCCGCATATCTTTACGCACCCTTCGCCGCGATAGCATGGAGAAAGTGAAGAAAATGCAGAAGGATGGCCTTACCGAGGACAATGCAAAAAGCGCTGAAGAAAGTATCCAGGGCATTATCAACGAGTTTACCGCCAAGGTAGATAAGCATATTGAAGTAAAGGAGAAGGAAATAATGACTGTTTAGTAATGTTGTTAATCCCTTTTCAAAAGGAGCTAAGCCTTAGGGTTTAGCTCCTTTTTTTTGTCCTATACTTACTAACGTAAATCATATTTTATGCGCACACGGCTGCATAGTTTTGGGGTATGAAAACCTCCGCCACCATCCTTGTAACATCGGCTCTGCTTTTTTTAAGCCTTACTACGGCCGATGTATTGCAACAACTTAAGTTAACCCAACAGGAAGCCAACGATTATGTATTACAAACCGTGCAGTTCGAGCACTTGTCGTATCCTTCTTCCGCGCGCAACCTGCCGGTAACTGCAAGGGTTGAAGTAGCCAAGGGCATTTTAAGTTTTGCCAAAACATATACGCAAACTGCCGCTTTTAAAAACGAGTATGCTGCCTGGTGGAAAAACCAGGAGCCCGAAGCGCCTGCCACCGTTGAGCAGCGCCTGAAGCAGGCACAGGAAGAAAAGGAACGCAGTGAAAAGGGTGCTGACGAAGGCGAAACCAATTTGCGAAGGCAGATAAGTGAAACTACGGACCCGCAGCTAAAGAAAACTTTGCAGGAGGCGCTTACCGCTTATGTTGAAAGCCGAAAGCAGATGGAAGCCCAGATGCAGACACCGGAAATGAAACAAATGATGGAGGACATGGCAGTAGCGCAGAAAAAGCAGTACGAAGAGGATTTTAAAAGGGAAACCGAGGAGTATAAGAAGAAGTATGCGGATTGGCAGTTACGTAAGGACCCTAACGCCACCATCCGGAAAATGCTGAAAGGGTATCTTGATTTAGCTGCCACGGTAGATTTTAGCGCCCAAACTACCAGCAACCAGTACGGCAAAAAGATTTTTGTGAATCCTTCGTATCAGGCAAAGCCCGGAGATTGGAAGATGTGTTACCGCGCAGGTAAGGAGGTAAACGATGCTGTGCAGCCGTTGGTTAAGCAGTGGTTAACGGAACTTGGCGGTAAGTAGAGTTAAAGAGTTACAAGTAATTCAGGCCCAAACCCTGGTACCCTCGCTGCAATTAGTGCAGATGTCAATTTCTTTACGCGAACTTAAAATGCGCGAGCGGAACGATTGGTATAAAGTGCTTTGCCAAATATCTCTGAACGATTTTTCGTTTAAGTCGCCAAGTTGGTGTTGGGCGTCTTTGTCAAAGCAACAAGGCACTATACGGCCATCCCACGTAATTACACAGCTATGCCAAAGTTTCCAGCAATGGTTTAGCAACTCATTTTTTATGGTGTATTTGCCGTTCTTTTTTTCGTAACGGGAGTAGCGGTCAATACTTGGTATTAAGTCATTGCCGTTTTCGTAGTCGTACACCTGCGCGGTTTTTAACTTCACTTCGTCTACCCCCAGTTCCTTTCCTAACTTTTGAACCTCCTCAATCTGATGCTCATTAGGCTTAACCACCAAAAACTGGAAAATGATGTGGGGTGTTTTAGATTTTAATTCTCGCCGGGCTTTAACCAGGTTTTTAGTTCCTTCTATTACCTTCTCCAGTTTGCCACCAACACGGTATTGCTCATAAGTTTCCTGGGTGGTGCCGTCAATGGATATCAAAATGCGGTCAAGTCCGCTTTCTACCGTTTCACGGGCTTTGCGTTCTGTAAGGTAATGGGCGTTAGTGCTTGTTACGGTATAAATATTCTTCCCGGCAGCATACTTAACCAACTCTAAAAAACGCGGGTGCATATAAGGCTCGCCCTGGAAATAGAAATAAAGGTAAATCAGGCTTTCGCCAATTTCATCAATAGTCTTTTTGTAAAAGCTGTATTCCAGGTTGCCGGTGGGCCGGGTAAATTGCTTTAATCCGCTGGGGCATTCGGGGCAGCCTAAATTGCAATTGGTTGTAGGTTCAATAGACACATTAAAAGGTACGCCCCATTGCAATGGCTTACCCGTCCATTTGGCTAAATAAAAGGAGCTGACCACTGCAGCAGCATTATAAACCTTTCGTGGATTTAGCTTACTTAAAAAATTAAGGGTATCCCTTTTTTGCACGCTGCAAGTTACCCATAAGTCCCGGAAATTAGGTCCTTCTGGAACCAAAACGGAAATTAGGGCTCCTGCGCTTTCGTATTTCACAATTTGCACTTAAAAATTACTTTTGCAGTCCTCTGAAAAGAGAAGTGCCGTGCCGGCTGTTGTCGGCATAATCTACCGCCCAGGTGGCGAAACTGGTAGACGCGCTCGTTTCAGGTGCGAGAGCCGCAAGGTGTGGGGGTTCGAATCCCTTCCTGGGCACGAATGGTTGGCTGTAAAGCCAACCATTTTTCATTTTGAATCACAAGAGATATAAGGAATGCTATGTGGGGTTCCCTGCCCGACAGAAAGCTTCAGCGGTCAGGCGGGGAATCCCTTCCTGGGCACAAAATGGTTGGCTCTAAAGCTGACCATTTTTTATTTTGAATCACAACAGATATAAGGAATGCTATGTGGGGGTTCCCTGCCCGACTGAAAGCTTCATCGGTCAGGCGGGGAATCCCTTCCTGGGCACAAAATGGTTGGCTGTAAAGCCGACCATTTTTTATTTAAAGCGGGCTCAATT
>CAZUHU010000044.1:8807-21924 GCA_964620645.1 uncultured Chitinophaga sp. | reverse complement strand
ACGGCAATTACAAAGTGTGCAAAGGCCAGCCAGTCGTTACCATATAACAGAAAAGGATATTGCTGTTGCACCTGTTTAACTGCCGCCAGCACTGTAGTAAGTAATTGCGCGAGGGTTGTTTGGGCAGAGAAGTGTTGGAAGTACCACTCCAGTTCTGTTTGCACCGGTATGGCGGTAGCGCCGCTTATAACCAGGCTTACCATAAAAAAGATAACCAGGGCGCGGATTTGCTTTTGGAGGGCGGGAATTTTGATATTCATAAAAAGTGCTTTGTGATACAAAGTAAAACGACAAAAAAATTTAGATATTGCTTACTTCCTGTTTTGTTTCAGCAGTTTTTCGAGGGCGTTTAAGTGTTGGTGAAATTCTTTTTTGCCAAGGCTGGTAGCCACATAGCTGGTTTTGGGTTTCTTGCCTACAAACTCTTTTTTAACGGCTATGTAGTCGGCTTTTTCCAGGGCGGTAACATGGCTGGCCAGGTTGCCGTCAGTAACATCCAGCAACTCCTTTAAGGTCAAAAAATCTACTGACTCATTAACCATAAGCGCACTCATGATACCCAGCCGTATCCTGTTTTCAAATGCCTTGTTTAATTTGTCGATAACCTCTTTCATAACCTTTGCCGCTGCTACTACCAGTATTTTTTCTCCTGCGGCTTACTCTCGTAGCGAACATACATAACTAAACCATAAATAATGTGCAATACCCCGAAACCAATGCTCCACAGGGTAACACCGTAACCGATAAAATAGCAACCCACAAGGCCCAGTATAATTTCGGAAATACCCAACCATCGGATTTCATCTAAGGTATATTTAGAAGCGTTAAGCAAACCCAAACCATAAAAAATAAGCGTTGTAGGCGCTATAAGCCCAAAGCGGTGTTGTTGTAACAGAATTAAGCAATACAAACCGCCTGCAATAAGCGGAATGAATAAGTTGATGACCATGCGTTGCGCGCTGCTATCCCAAATTTTTTGGCCCACATGGCGCGCTTTGCGGGTAGTAAAAAAAATGGCGAACAGCAGGGAGAGTGTAATTACAATGGTGCCATCGGCTATACAGAAGTAAACCAAGGTAGGAAAAGCATCCAGATCGTTGGCTGTAGCGCGAACCAGATCGCTATACCCGTAGTTAAGTTTGGTATTGATGTACACATAAAAGGCGGCGGCACCGGCAAGGGCAAAAAAACCGGCAAATACGCCCGATAAACCGCTTAGAGAGATAAAACGCGAGGAGCGCTCCATTATGCTGCGGATTTCTTTGAGCTGCTGTAATTGGTCTTCGTGGGACATGATAAAAGTGCTTTGTGATGCAAAGTAAGCAGTTAAAAAACGGAATTACCAAACCTGAACTATTAAAATTTTACAAAGGCTGTATTTAATTTGTAGTAAAACAGCGATACATGGCCGAAGAGAGAAAGTACACCAGCTTTTGGAGTTTTTACCCCTATTACTTAACCGAGCACGCCCGCCCCATTAACCGTGCCCTGCATTTTATTGGCACTGCCGGGGTTATCGGTTTAGCCATTGCGGCTATAGTAACCCAAAAGTGGGTGTTGTTTGCTATTGTGCCCTTATGTGGCTACGGCTTTGCCTGGTTTGGTCATTTTATGCTGGAAAAGAACCGCCCTGCAACCTTTAAATATCCGTTCTACAGCCTGGGGTCAGATTTTGTAATGTTCTGGCACATACTTACAGGGCAAATCAGTAAAAAGGTAGACGAAGCCCACCGCACCATTGGTGTGGAGAATAAGTGGAAGTAAGACCCTGCTCCATGCCTTTCGGCCTGCACAGTGCATTAAAAATATTTATTAACTGATTTTGACCGGAAATGCAAGTTGTTCTTTTGCGTTTCGTAGTTTACTTTGGCTACCCTTAACCCCCTATATGGACTTACAGAAGCTGGAGCGCAGCACGCACGAAATAATTGACTATTGGATTAACGAATACAAACGTTATAGCTGGGAACAGATAAGCGCCAAACCGTCCGAACACGACTGGAGCCTGGGCCAGGTAGGCATACACCTGTGGATGAGCGCCAAAGGCTTTTTCTTTAAAAAGGCACAACAGGGCTTAAACCAACAGGAAACCCAGGAAGGCAAAGGCAAGAGCTTTAGCGGTCACGTTATTTTTACGTTAAGGATGTTTCCGCCACTGAAGTACGAAATGCCCGGCTCGGTTGCTGTGGTGCCTAAACAACCGGAGAGCAAGGAGCAACTGATAGCCAAACTGGAGGAGGTAAAAGCCATGGCTACCGAATATATAAGGCAGATACCCCAAAGCAACGCCCGCCTTAAGTTGAAACACCCCTTTTTGGGTTGGTTAAATACGGCTGAGTGGATAGAGTTGTGCAACATCCATTTCCGACACCATTTAAGGCAGAAAAAGCGCATAGAAAGGCACTTCGGCTGGAAATAAGAGGCGTTTTTGCTAAAACCATTACTTTAGCCGGTCAAATTATTGAATGTGAGACCCCTTTGGTTTTTGCCGGCTGCCCTTTTACTGCTAATTTCTTCAATTACCCGTGCACAGGATAGCGCCAAGTGGAACCTGCAGCGCTGTATTGAGTATGCTGCCAAAAACAACCTTACGGTATTGCAGGGCGAACTCAACCAGCAGTTAAACAAGAATAACTATACCCAAAGTTACCTCAACCTCTTGCCCTCAATTAACGCGGGCATTACCAACGATTTTACCAATGGTAAGCAATTTAACCTGGCGGCTTTTAAGCTTACTACGCAAACGTCTATGACCTTTGCTACTTCTTTAAGTGGCGACCTTACCCTGTTTGCGGGTTTGCAACAGGTACACAACATACTGCGCAATAAGTTTAACTACGAGGCGGCCCAATATGATTTGAAAGATGCGCGCAACACCGCAGCCCTTAATGTAACTACGGCCTTTTTGCAGATAATGCTGGCACAGGAAAACATGAAAGTGGCGGAAAACCAACGCCAAATGACTATGGCTCAAAAGGAATCTATTGCCAGGCGTGTAAGCGCCGGTATGTTACCCGAAAGCAATTTGCTGGATATTGATGCGCAGTTGGCAAGAGATGAATCGAATGTAGCCGTTGCAAAAAACGGTTACGACCTTGCAGTGTTGGCCCTGCGCCTGTTACTGCAATTAAAGCCGGAGGATAGCTTTGATGTGGTATTGCCGCAATTGCAGGATCAGAACATTACCTTATTGGCTGAAGGCTTTGCGCTAACCGTTTACAAAGGTGCGGTTAATACCCAGCCAAGCATATTGGCGGAAATGGCCCGCGTTAAGAGTGCCGAATACAGCACAAAAGCGGCTAAGGGCGCTTTAAGCCCCAGCATTAGTGTAAATGGCAATTTGTACGATTACTATAACAACCAGCAAAAGCGTTTAATAACCGGCACTACCGATTATGAAACCGTGCCGTTAAAGGACCAATATGCTGACCAGTTTCGTAAGAGTGTTTCGTTTACATTGGCTATACCCATTTTTAGCAAATGGCAGCGGATGAATGCCGTGCAAAATGCGATAGTGCAGCAGCAAGGCGCAAGGCTGCAACTGGAGGCGCGCAAAAACTCTTTAATGCAAACCATTTACCAGGCCGATGCCGACGCACGTGCTGCAGCCAGCGCTTATGCGGCCAGCCAAAAAAGCTATGAAGCATCAAAGAGGGCCTTTGAAGCGCAAAACAAGCGCTACGGTGCCGGGGCTACTACCACTTTAGATTATCAGACTTCAAAGAATAATCTGGCAGCGGTAGAGAGCGAATTGATACGTAATAAATACACCTACATCTTTCGTCTGAAGGTGTTGGATTTTTACCAGGGCAAACCCATTACCCTCGAATAGGTAATGAAATAACGATATATGAAAAAGGATAATAAAGTTTTAATAATACTTGGCGTAATACTGCTGGTGCTTATTGTGCTTGGTGTGGTTGGCAAAAAGGCCGGCTGGATAGGAAAAGGCAATACTGAGCAGGTTGCAGTGGATAAGGTGGTTAAGCGTTCGTTGGTGGAAACCGTAACGGCCAGTGGCAAAATAAACCCGCAAACGGAAGTAAAACTAAGCTCGGAAGTATCGGGTGAGGTAATTGAGTTGAATGTGAAAGAAGGCGACAGTGTGCAAAAGGGCAAGCTAATGTGCGTTATTAACCCCGCCATTTATGAGGCTGTGGTAAACCAGGTAACCGCTACTCTCAATCAAACCAAAGCCAGCTATAGCAGCGCTAAGGCTACCTTAATACAGGCCCAGGCTGCTTTTAACAACGCCCACAAAAACTATTTGCGTAATGAGCAACTGCACAACGATAAGGTGATATCGGATATGGAGTTTGAAGCATCTAAACTGGCTAACGACCAGGCGGAAGCCAATTACAGCACAGCGCAGGAGCAGGTAAATGCCGCCAGCTTTAGTGTAAAGAGTGTGGAAGCCCAATTGCAACAGGCACAGGATAACCTGAAGAAGACTAAGATTTACGCCCCCATGACGGGTATCGTATCGCTGGTAAATGTGAAGCTGGGTGAGCGTGTGGTGGGAACCGCCCAAATGGCAGGAACCGAAATTATACGCATTGCCGATTTGGATAACATGCAGGCAGAGGTAGATGTGAACGAGAACGATGTGTTACGTATTTCCTTAGGCGATACTGCCGATGTTGAGGTGGATGCGTATGTAAATAAGAAGTTTAAGGCGGTGGTATCGCAAATTGCTTATTCTGCTACTAATACTGCCAGTGCCATAATAAGCACATCGCAGGCTACTAACTTTACAGTAAAACTAAAACTGCTTAAGAGTTCGTATACTGATTTGGTGCAACCTGAAGTAGGAAGGAAGTTTCCGTTTCGCCCGGGCATGAGCACCACCGTGGATATAAAAACTGAGTCGCGCGATAATGTGTTGACCGTGCCAATTCAATCAGTTACTACGCGCGAGGAGAAGAAGATTACGGAAAAAGACGAAGACCTGGCAAAGAGTGGTAAGGCTGCTAAAATGGAAGAAGGAAAAAAGGAGTTGAAAGAAATTGTATTTGTAGTGGAAAACGGCAAAGTAAAGATGCAGGAAGTTAAAACCGGCATACAGGATGCCAATTTTATTGAAATAACCAGCGGCCTTAAAGGCGATGAACAGGTAGTAAAGGCGCCATTTAAGCTTATCTCAAAAACGCTAAAGGATGGCGATGCCGTAAAGGTGGTAGACGAGAAGGAGTTGTTTAAGGACGACAAGGGCAAAGAAGCTGAATAATCCGCCCCTTCGGAATTTATACCTACCGCAAAAATTACAACTGAAATTTTTGGCATTTAGTGCTTAGTTCTTAAGTTAGACTATTAACCACTAAAACACAATAATCATGGAACAAATTCTTGATGCGCCCGAAGCTTCGGAACAGAAAATGGAATATGCCGGCTTCTGGATAAGGGTAGGAGCTGCTTTTATTGACGGTATAATTCTGCTGGTAGTACAGCAGTTGGTAATACTTGTTTTCGGAGGATCCTTTTCCAACCCATCAGGTGCGGCACAGGGCGTTAATATGCTTGTTGGCATATTGTACACTACACTAATGGAAAGTTCAGAAAAGCAAGCTACGCTTGGCAAAATGGCCGTTGGCATTAAGGTGGGCGATGAGTTCGGTAACCGCATAAGTTTTGGTAATGCGTTAGGCCGTTACTTCGCAAAATTCCTTTCCGTAATTACGTTGTTCATCGGCTTTATGATGGTAGGCTGGGATGCTAAAAAGCAAGGCCTGCACGATAAGGTAGCAGGTACCTATGTTTTTTACGGCAAGTAAGAAGAATTACAAATGACAAATACGGCCGCTGCTAAAAACTGCGGCCGTATTTATTTAAATTAACTGTATGGAAATTATTGATGAACCTATTGAACAGAACGAAGAACGCAATTTTGAATATGCCGGCTTTGGTATACGGCTTGGGGCACTGGTAATTGATCGTATAATTTTAAGTATTGCCGGTGCTGTTCTAACCTACGGTGGTATCTACGCTTTCAGGTTAGGGAGCTACGAGGTAATTGGTGTAAGCGCAATGTTGCAGTTGTTGTACTTTGCAGTAATGGAGAGTTCGTCCAGGCAAGCCACCTTCGGTAAAATGATTGTGGGCATAAAGGTGGGCGATGAATATGGTAACCGCTTAAGCTTTGGCAAGGCACTAGTACGCAGCTTAGGTAAAATTATATCGGGCCTTATTTTGGGTATAGGATTTTTGATGGCCGCCTGGGATGATAAAAGCCAGGCGCTGCACGATAAAATGGCGGGAACAATTGTTTACTACAACCGTTGACTAAATAAGCCCGCGACTCTTTAACTCCAGGTATTTGTTTACGGTATTTACAGTAAGATCCTGTGGTTTGGTAAGCAGGCTGTAGATGCCATACTGTTTGAGCTCCTGCACCAGTTGCTGCTTCTCATAAATGTATTTTTGCGCAATACCCTGCGTATAGATGTCTTCCAGTGTGTTTACTTCGTTTGAAGCAATGGCGTTTACCTCGGTATTTTCGAAAAAGACTACTACCAGCAAATGCTTTTGATTAATGCGGCGTAACATAGGCAATACACGCTGCAGGGCATAGGAGCTTTCAAAATTGGTAAAGAAAAGCACCAGGCTGCGTCCTTTGATGGTATTACGCATGCTTAAATACAGCAATTCGTAATTAGCCTCCACAAAACGCTCCTTTTCTTTATAAAGGGAATCAAGAATGCGCTTTAGTTGCAGCTTGCCGCGGTCGGCGGGTATAGTGGTGTTTACCTTATCAGAGAAGGTGATGAGCCCTGCCTTATCCTGCTTGCCTAATGCAATATTGCTTATTACCAGCGATGCGTTGATGGCATAATCCAGCAAACTCATGCCGGCAAAAGGCATTTTCATTACCCGGCTTTTATCAATTACCGAGTAAACACTCTGTGCCTTTTCATCCTCATACTGGTTAACCATTAAATCTGCACGGCGCCCGGTAGCCTTCCAGTTAATACTGCGGTAATCATCGCCCTGCACGTAGTTCTTTATCTGTTCAAACTCGTAGCTGTGGCCAATGCGGCGCAGCTTTTTAATGCCCGATTCATTGGTGCTGCGGTTAAAGCCCTTCAATTCAAAGCGCTTCATATCCAGTATAGAAGGGTAAACAGCTACGGTTTCCTCTTTAGCCAGCAGCATGCGGCGTTGTACTAAACCAATAAAATCGGAAACAAAGCAATAAAGTTTACCGAAGCTGTATTCGCCCCTTTCAACAGGGCGGAAAGTGTATTCAAATGTTTGTGAGCCCCCTGCATCAGAATTAAAGGGGATACTGAAGTTGCGTTTCTGCAATTGTTCGGGTAACTCA
The DNA here is from genome assembly GCA_964620645.1 of uncultured Chitinophaga sp. GTDB lineage: Bacteria > Bacteroidota > Bacteroidia > Chitinophagales > LD1 > Bog-950. Next base: position 14,606 of record CAZUHU010000044.1, on the reverse strand, counting down.
TCTAACAGTTGTGCTTTAAGGCTAAGGTTGCCTTTATTGTAAATAGTGTAACGTACCGGAACATCCTGCCCTATGGATAACACAGCAGATACCTTACGAACCGCTGCCAGGCTGGCAGAGTTGGAAAACAGCAATACACAATCCAAAACCGTTAGAAACAACAAAAGCGGAATGGCAATAACAGCAACCGGGTAAAGTGTGGGATAAGGGAAGCTGGTAATAAAAAGCAGAATTGCCGCCCCCCATAAATAGAAGAACCTAGCTGTTAAATAAAGATTGCTGAAGATCCCTTTCATTTCTAGCGCGGAACCTCTATGCCGTTAATGATTTGTTTGATTACGTCCTCGGCGCGCACATTTTCCATTTCGCGCTCGGGTGTTAGTATAATACGGTGGTTAAGTACGGGATATGCAACTGCCTGTATGTCATCAGGAGTAACAAAATCACGTCCGTTGATACCTGCAAACGCTTTGCTGGCTTTCATAATAGCCAGTGAAGCACGGGGAGATGCACCCAGGTAAAGATCGCCACTGTTGCGCGTTTGATGCACAATTTGCGCAATGTAATCCAGCAGTTCATCCTTTATGTAAATGCTCTTGATAATATCCTGGCACTTTTGCAGTTCTTCGCGGGTTACAACGGGTTGCACCTGTGCGGCAATTTCCATATTAAAATCTTCCTTAAATCGTTTAAGGATGTCCTTTTCGTTTTCAAGCGTTGGGTAATTTATTTTAATGCGGAAAAGAAAGCGGTCTAACTGGGCTTCGGGCAGGCGGTAGGTGCCTTCCTGCTCAATAGGGTTTTGCGTAGCCAGCACTATAAAAGGGAATTCCATTTTATAGGTTTTACCGTCTATGGTAATCTGCTTTTCCTCCATTACCTCAAACAGGGCCGCCTGCGTTTTTGCCGGGGCTCGGTTTATCTCATCAATAAGTACGATGTTAGAGAATATCGGTCCGCGATTGAAAGAGAACTCCGACGTTTTAAGGTTATATACGTTAGTGCCTGTAAGGTCGGTGGGCATAAGGTCGGGCGTAAACTGAACACGCGAAAAGCCCACAGAAAGACTGCGCGCAATAAGCTTGGCGGTAAGGGTTTTAGCAATGCCGGGCACACCTTCCAGCAAAATGTGGCCACCTGTAAGTATGCTGGTAAGCACAAGGTCAATCATCATTTCCTGGCCGATAACCACCTTCTGAACCTCCGTCTTTATTTTGTTAACGGTTTCTTCCAGTTGCTGTAACTCTACCCTTGGGGCGCTAAAAGTGGATGGTGTTTCCATACTTGTTATTTAGATTGATTATAGAAATTTTCGAGCGCATAATGAAATTCCATTAGTGTTCCCTCTGTAATATCTGTAAGGGGACTAATGCGTTCATACATGCGGAATATTTTGCTGATGTCTGCTACAGGCACTTTTGATTTTTTGGCCAGCGCTTCTATTTCTTCTTTTTTGCCACCGCTTAAGCTGATGTTGTATTTGTTGCGCACATGCGCTAAAAAATACTTCATTTTATGTTTAGCCAATGCGGCATGGTTGCTATGGTTAAAGTATAAGGCGCTTATAGTGTTTACGTAGGAAAGCGAAGTGTTGGTATTAGGTTCAATAACATCAATAATACGCTGGCGGCGGCGGGCCACCAGGAACAGATAAAGAACAGCGCCTAACAAAAGGAGATACCAGGCGTAGCGCAAACTTTTTTGCGAAAGGATGTAGCTGAGTGGCGTTGAAGTATCTACCCCGTGATTGTTAGCCAGGCGTGTTAGCTTGCTGTATTCATCCCACACAATCGGCCCTTTATTCAAATGAGAAAAAACGAGGCCAGCATAATCAAGGCCAACAGTATCTTTCATGAAGTAATTGGTGAATACCACCGGCGTGCTGAACATATAGAACCTCCCTTTGCCGTAAGGCATGCAGGCAAAGTTGGTATAGAAAGAATCGCGGTAACCAACAGGCGCCATAGAATAGGAGCTATCGCAGAAATAATCGCCGCTTATGCCGCGCCAGTTGTATCGTTCCGGTTCACCGGCAACACGGTATACAAAGCGATAGCCGGTGTCCTTCTCCAACTGTTCGTGGAAGAAATTAAACACGGCTGCGGTATCATTGTGGTCGAAGTAATTGTTCCAGGAGTCGCACTCATCGCTATACACTTCTTCCATCAATTGGTCAGGGAAATACATGCTGCCTATAAAGGCACAGTTACCCCTGCCTACGTAGTCTAATATAGCCCGCGAGTCCTGCTCGCTAAGATGCATATCGGCCCCGATGAAGACATAGTTGGAGCCGGAATCATACTTGGCGGAATCATTCAGCACTTGCCGCATGGGTTTATCATCTACCAAAACGCTTTTATCGTGCTGTTCATCCAACATGGCATAAATGAATGCCGTGCCGAATGGCTCACGACTTTTAACCTTGTAGTTTTCGCTCCAGTTATATTTGCGCTTGTGCTTATCAGAGAAAATGAAGTACAACACCAGCAAGAAGCCTGCAGCCACCAAAGCAACAATCCATATGTTTTTTTGCGACTTCATTACTTATTCAACAGGCTTTTAAAAAGAAATTCAGCTTCGTTAAAGCGGTTCATGTCCGGCTGCTGATCCCCGTACCAATAAGCTTCAAAAATTCTGGTGGCCATACGTATGTCGGCAATGCGGTTGTGTTCACGCATTTCGTACAAATACTGCCGATTGGTTTTGTCTTTTTTCCAAACAATAAAACCTTCCTCATTAAACTGGGTAATCATCCATATGTAGTAATAGCGAATGGCGAGCTTATAATCGCCGTTGGCCAAAGCTTGCTGCAACAATTTGCGCAGAGCGCTAATCTCCGGTAGTTCATCGTCAAGGTCCGGTATATCTATTACGTTATTGTCAACTTTGCGCGAGCTCCACTTTACATCTTTCAAGAAGCCATAAAGCACAAAAACCACCAGCGAAATAAGTGCTACTACAAGTAAAATCTTTACCACTTGTGCCGCAGGGCCTAAAAATGAAAGATCAAACTTGCCGGGATTAATGTCGGGCGTTTTAGGGGCTTTAGGTTCCTTTTCCGGTTCAGGGGGGTCTTCTTCAAAGGTAGCGCCGTTCACAATTTTCTTCCATTCACTACGGTCAAACTCTTTTACCTCCACCGTATCGCCAAAATACTGATCGTTAGCGCTAACAGATGGACGCTGCGGATGATTGTAGTAATCACTTTCATCGTCGTAGTTGTAGTCGTAAACAGTGTCGTTTTCTACTGCATAGTCGTCCTGCGCATGCACCCCAAAGAAGAAGCACGACAAAACAAAAACAGTAAGCAGTTTTTTAACTAACGACATTAGGGCCTAGCTGAGTTTTAAAGAGCGGATTTTTTCGCGCAGGTTTTCGGCGGTTACCACTTCGTGCGATGAATAATAGAGCAGACCGATGCCAAACAGATTGAATGATGCTACTGCCAACAGAATAAAACCGGATAGGGTAAAGGATACAAAGTTGAGTATCTCTTTAAGGTTCTTAAGGTCGGGAGGTAAATTCATACGGAGTTGTTCCCAATAGAGATAGAGCAATGGCGAATTAAAGATTACCGTGAAAAAGGCGGTGGTTAAGGCCATTACAAAAAATAACGCAGCTACCTGTTTAAAGTTGTTGCTTATAATTTTGAAAAAGGCAGGCAGGGCCATTGGCAGAAAAGTTTCATGCTCCAATGCAATATAGTTGAGCAGAAAGAAGCCGGGGATAAAGACAGCCAATAGCAACAGCAAGCCCTGGTTGGATTGATAGATGATACCATGCACTAAAAAAGAGGTTACCAGGCAGTTTACCAGGCTAAGCAAAAAATACTTTAGGGTAAGTGGTGCTGTTTTATGCGCCGAACGATAAAGAAGGTGGTTAATGATAAAGATGATGAATGCCGTAGCCACAGCGGTTATGGCCATAAGGCCTGTGGTGTGGTAATTGAATAGAGAAAAAGCATCGGCTACAATGGCGCGCATAAAAAAGTAGAAAAAGCCATCCTGTAGCACCTCTTCAGTATTTAGTGTATCAAAGTAGAAATGGCCGCCCACTATTAATGATGAAGCAATTAGGAACAGCACGGAGAGTAAGCCAAGGTTTTGAAAATAAACGAAAGCAGTATCCTTAAACAGGTCAGCATTGTTTTTAATAGTATTGAAAGCCAACGGTTCGCGGCGGGTAGGTGTCAGTTTTACTTTTTGCAGGGGTACAGCAAAGCCCTTGCGCGATTTCATCCACGGGTATATAATAAAGTAACCTACGATAAATGCGAGAGAAGAAAGAATAAACAGAAGCCGGATAATATTAGGCACCTCTGTAAAGCGGGTAACGAAACTTTCCACAAAACCGGCTACCATAAATATGGGCACAGTGCCCAACAAAAGCTTAAGCGAACGCGATGCCGAAATATAAAAGGCCTGGCTACGCGAAAGGGTGCCGGGCAAAATAAGGCCGCGCGCCAGGGTAAGCCCGGCACCACCGGCAATAATGATAGAGGAGATCTCCAGCGTACCGTGGAGCCAGACCGCCAGCATTGATTCGCCAAGGAGGTGATGCTCGTAAAAGAAATACTGGAACGAGCCCAGCATAATACCATTGAAAATTAAAAAGCCGATAGTGCCTATACCCGCAATTAAACCAAACACGTAGGTAAAGAAGGCTACGCGGATGTTATTGGTAGTTATAGACAGGAACATATCGGTAGGGTGGGCCGCCTTGTATACTTTCATGGGGTCCCCGCTCTCAATGTTTTCCTTGGTCATGGCAACGTAATCTTCTCCTAAAATGGAGGCTACAAAATCCGGATCGTTAGCGGCTGAAATAACACCGATAGCTACGGATATAAGAAATACCAGTAAAGAGATAATAAGCTCCTTGCGGCAGTGAATTACCACCTGGGGTAATTCCTCTTTCCAAAACTCCATAAAGTGCGCCCACTTACTTTTCTTCCGCGTATAAATCAGCGAGAAGAACTTCATGGAAGTTTGATTGAGATAGATGTTTATGAAACGGTGCGTAAAAAAAGTGCGGGCGTAGGAAAGGTCGTCAGTAAGGTGAACAAACAGGCTGCTAAGGCGGTCAGTATCCTTTTGAGGTTTGCTAACCAGCTCTTCCGCCTCCTGCCATTTTTCCTTATTTTGGTTTATAAATTGCGACTCTTTCATGGGTGTTTCCTTAAAACGAACCTGTACCGTGAATTTGCCACAAATTATGCAAACCGGGCCAACGAATGTGAGCCAGAATTCTCATTTTGTGTTTTCTTCGGTTTTTAAAGTTCGAAACTGTTGGTATGAAAACAATCTCCATCAATACTACACAAAATGTTGTAATTGAGTACGAGCTGGGCTCGTTGCGGGATAGAATTTTTGCCTTTATTATCGACTTTTTTCTTTTGGTAGTAGGGGCTACTACCATTTATACCCTGCTGGCTTCTTTGCTTCCGCATCGGGCCATGGATGTGGTAGGCTTCTTTTTACTGCTGATAGCCTCTTTTAACACGCTGTTGTTTGAATATTTTATGAACGGCCAAACCGTGGGCAAAAAGGCTATGCGGCTTAAGGTGGTTAAAATAAGTGGTGAGGAAGCGGGCCTGACCGACTATATAACCCGCTGGACATTTAGGCTGGTAGATATTTATTTTTCGCTGGGTTCCATTGCCGGTATGCTTATCAGCAGTTCGCAAAAAAGCCAGCGGGTAGGTGATATGGCAGCCAACACAGCCGTAGTTTATGTTCGTCCCTCGCGCGATGTATCGGTTAAACAGATACTGAATGCGCTTAACAACCAAAACTATAC
>CAZUHU010000044.1:0-8707 GCA_964620645.1 uncultured Chitinophaga sp. | reverse complement strand
CTGGATGTTCTGTACTATTGAGCATTACTCAATGTTAGGGGGGTATGTTATAAAGAAAAGCGGAGTCGTCCGTATATCAAGTCGGCAATTCAACTGAATACTATAGAAGCGAAACAGCAATCACGTTCTTTCCAACGCTGTAGGACTATATAAAGAATAAGGCTGCCTGCTAATGGCTCTGTTTCAGGAATACAGAATCGATTTTAGCAGTTAACCATTTGGCATATGCTGCATGGCCGTAAGTATTAAAGTGCCCGTCAGGAAACGGCATATACCAGGAGGAACTATCAGGCACCTGCAGGTATGGAATACCTTGTAGAAATTCTTTGGGTTTGAAGTTTTTGTTCCAGGGGTTAGTTAGTCGCGGATCAGGAATTACGGCTAATAACAAAGAGCATTTAAAATGGTTAAGGGTGTCTACAATACCTTGCAAAGCTAAGCGGGTAACTTCACGTGGTTTTGCCTTAGAAAAATCGGGATTTATATAGTTTTTAAACTCCCTTGGCTGCCTGTCGGCAATATTCAGGGCAGCTAGCAACTGCCAAAACTTAGTTCCTACTACCGTTTTGGCTAAAAACCGGTTTAAAGGCTTAGTATCCTGGTCGGGCAACAGCGCATTTAACCGGCTTATCCTGTTAGCCTCCTCCGGTGTTACATAGGCCCCCAATGGGTTAGCGGTAATAAACTGGTTACCTATTGGGTAAGCGGCAAACTGGTAGGGTTTAGATTCACGGGGGTAAAACATAACGTCATTACCCCAAAAACAGGAAACAACTACAAGGTCAGGTTTAAGGATGGGGGTATACGCTTTGGCAATGGCGAGGTACTGCACGGGGTCCGTACAAGTAATGCCGGCATTATAAGCAATGTAGCGGCCTTGCATCAAAAACTTGTCGTAAAAGGAATTGGTTAGTGGCCATGCAGTAAAGCCATAGGTAAATGAGTCGCCGATAAAAAGTATTTTTTTCTTCCCTTTAACGCCGGTATCAAAAGGGATACTCCTGAACCCATCCTTGTTTACAGGGTGATTAAGGTAATACTGCAGTGCAGAAATGTAGCCCCTGTCTCCAGGTAGCTTAAGTATAGAATCGGCCCAATGCAGAAAGATTGCAGCGCTGTCCTGCTTAGTATAAGCGCTTATCAGATCTTCCTTAAAAATTTGTTTTACGGTATCGGAAACCGATAATATTTTACTGGCCCGTGTGTTAATTATGCTGTTGCTAATGGCTTCAGCCGCAAGCGGGCTGAACTTCATTATCCCATTGCTATCAGCAATATAGCAGGGGTTTAAATTCAATACGCTATCCCTAACGTAGTTGGCCTCATAAAATACTCCCGGTTTGTTGCCAAGCTTTCTAAATCCAAACTCGGCAAGGGTTAACGTAAGCAATACAGTAAACAACAACAGCAGTAAGGAGAGCAGCTTGTTTCTCACCGATTTTAAAAATAAATAAAATGCGGAGCTTAAGCTTCAGGCTCAGACGTCACTCCCAGTTCGCGCAGGCCGTTCATGGCTGCATTTTGCTCGGCTGTTTTTTTGCTGAAGCCCTCACCGGTTGAGATGAAACGGCCGTCTATTTCAAGGTTAATAACGAAGTATGCACGTCGGTTGCGGTGTTTTTCTTCAGCTACCTTAAAGTCAATGCTTTTGCCTTCGCGCTGTATGTAATGATAGATCTGGCTTTTGTAGTCCGTGTTCGTGGCCTGCAGTTCATCAACATCTATAAGGTTTTGCAATACCCGCTTTTGGATAAAGCGGCGCGTACGGTCAAAGCCGTTATCAAGGTATACCGCACCTACCAATGCTTCAAAGGTGTTACCCGCTAAATCTTTTGAGGCATCGTTAATGCTTTTGCGGTTAAACTTTAATTGTTCCAGCAAGCCAAGGCGTGTGCCCACCTCGTTCAACGATTTGCGGTTTACAATTTTGGAGCGCAATTCGGTAATAAAGCCTTCTTCCTTATAGGGGTATTTCTTATACAGGAATTCGCAAACAATGGCATCAAGTATAGAATCGCCTAAAAGTTCAAGGCGCTCATTATTGTCTTTAGGTTCAAGATATTTAGAGCGGTGCTGAAAAACCTGGCGATACAGCTGCAGGTTGGATGGCGTAATACCTGTAACCCCTTTTATATATGCAGTTAGCTGTTTATCAGAAGAGAAAAGACGATTGTAAATTTTCTTGATCAAACGGTTAGCGTTTAAAGATTTAAGAGTTTAAACAGTTGCTCATGGTTGCTTAAAGAGGCTAACAAACTTCAAATTTTTTTAAACTCGCTTTTAATCTACCGAACGGGTATTTATCCGTTATACTTTTTAAATACCACTGTGGCATTGTGGCCGCCGAAACCGAAACCATTGCTCATGGCAATGTTTACCGTACGCTTTTGCGGGGTATTAAAAGTAAGGTTGAATTTGGGGTCAATTTCGGGGTCGTCAGTAAAGTGATTGATGGTAGGCGGTACGATATCTTCCTTAACGGCCATAATACTTGCTACAGCTTCTACTGCACCGGCAGCGCCAAGCAGGTGGCCGGTCATTGATTTTGTAGAGGAGATATTCATTTTGTAGGCATGTTCGCCGAATACCTTTTTAATAGCGGCCAGTTCAGCAATATCGCCCAGCGGTGTTGAAGTGCCGTGCACGTTAATATAGTCCACCTCTTCAGGCTTTATGTTTTCGTCTTCCAACGAATTCTTCATAACAAGAGCAGCGCCCAGCCCTTCAGGATGCGGTGCCGTTAAATGGTGTGCATCGGCGCTCATACCGCCGCCTACCATTTCGCAATAAATTTTAGCGCCGCGCTTAAGTGCATGTTCCAGTTCTTCAATTACTATCGCGCCGGCCCCTTCTCCCATCACAAAACCATCGCGGTCTTTATCAAAAGGGCGGCTTGCTGTTTCAGGGTCGTCATTTCTTTCGCTTAAGGCTCGCATCGCATTAAAGCCTCCAACGCCACCTTCGCTGATAGGGGCTTCTGAACCACCGGCTACAAAGGCATTCGCCTTACCTAAGCGTATAAGGTTGTAAGCATCGATAAAAGCGATGTTTGACGAAGCGCATGCCGCCACCGTTGCAAAGTTAGGTCCGCGGAACCCCCAACGCATAGAGATATGGCCTGCGGCTATATCAATAATCATTTTAGGGATGAAGAAGGGGTTAAAGCGCGGAACGGGGTTGAGGGCCAGGTTGGTTATCTCCTCAATAAAAACATCAAGGCCACCTATACCGGAGGCCCAAATAACACCTATGCGGTCCTTATCAACGCCTTCCTTATCCAGGCCGGCATCCTTAATGGCCTCATCGCTGCATACCAGCGCAAACTGGGCAAAACGATCTAGGCGGCGAACTTCTTTTTTATCTATAAACTGGGCAGGGTCAAAATTTTTAACCTCGCAGGCAAAGCGGGTTTTATAGTTGGCGGTATTAAAGCGCGTAATGGGGGCGGCCCCGCTTTTACCTTTAAGCAGGTTTTGCCAATACTGGGGGGCGGTGTTTCCTATGGGAGTAAGTGCCCCTATCCCGGTTATTACTACGCGTTTCATTCTGGATACGAATAAAAAGAAAGTGGCAGACTTTTCAGCCTGCCACACTTCAAAAAAATTAGGTTGTAAAAATTATTTTGAGATTGTCTTTTCCAGATACTCGATAGCCTGGCCTACGGTTGTAATAGTTTCAGCTTGCTCATCGGGTATAGAAATGTTGAATTCCTTTTCGAATTCCATGATAAGTTCAACTGTATCCAGAGAGTCGGCACCCAGGTCGTTAGTAAAGCTTGCTTCAGGTGTAACCTGGCTTTCTTCAACGCCCAGTTTGTCAACGATAATTTTCTTTACTCTTTCTGCGATGTTAGACATGTGCTTTGGTTTTAAATGTGGTGCGAAAATAAAAACATCCCCCTCCTCCGCAAAAAATTCTTTTTCCCTCGTTTTGCGGTCATTCTCAAGGGGTTTTGTAGCTTTATTACCTATTCTACATTTGTATTTTTGTTAATTGAGTGGCAGATAAACGCATAAGTTACGAATTCGGGACCGATTACCGGCTAATCGGCATAGCTGCTTCATTGCGCGAATACAAACTTTGCTTTCACTTAAACGGCCTTTTAGGCTGCGATTTCCGGAAGCTTAAAGACCTTGTTTTTGAGCCCAAAGACCGGGGCCGAAGTGTGCAGTTCAGCGTGTTTAAAGCCGGCGATGAAACCACCCCCCACCAATACCTTATATTCGCAAACAAAAATTTGGGCGAAGCGTTGTTACCGGAGGTAAGCAATTACGATTACCTGTTACAGATTTTCGGTCGGCAACCCGAGGACGATTTGAAAGATTTACTGGATGGCATAAGGGCCTTTCCGGAAGTGGTAATGGCTACCGAAATACCGCTTAAAAAAGTGAAGAGTAAAGACCGCCTGATTTACGAAGAAGAAAAACCTGTACAGAAATTGATAAACAGAAAAAAGCTGAAATGAAAGTTCACGTAAACAAAACAAAAATTATAGCCACTTACGGCCCTGCCTGTAGCGATTTAAAAGTGATGGAAGAAATGGTGCGCCACGGGCTGGATGTTTTCCGTTTTAATATGAGTCACGGGCATTACGACCTGCACCTGGAGGGCTTTAAGCGTGTAAGGCAGATTAACAAGGAACACAACCTGAACGTGGCAATTTTGGTGGACCTGCAGGGCCCCAAAATACGTATTGGCGAGGTGCGCGATAACATGGAGGTTTTAGAAAGCGGCCGCGAGGTAGAAATAACCAATAAGGAATGTGTTAGCACCTTTAAGAAGCTGTACGTGAACTACCAGCAGTTACCGAAGGAGGTTGAAGCCGGTGATGCCATATTGATTGATGACGGAAAAATTGAGCTTAAAGTAATAAGCACTAACCGAAAGGATACTATTAAGGCCAAAGTGATTAACGGGGGCAAAATAAGCAGCAATAAGGGGGTTAACCTGCCCGATACCAAAACATCAATACCCGCCCTTACCGAAAAGGATAAAAAGGATCTGCAGTTCGGTATTAAAAACGGCGCAAACTGGATAGCCCTTTCCTTCGTTCGTTCACCACAGGACGTGATAGAACTGAAAAACATCATTGGCAAGAAAAACAGCTACATGAAAGTGATGGCTAAGATTGAAAAGCCGGAAGCCTTAAAAGAGATTGACGAGATAATTAAAGCGGCCGATGGTATTATGATTGCCCGCGGCGATTTGGCTGTGGAAGTGCCGCAGGAAAAAATGCCCTTGATACAAAAGGATATTATTAAGAAGTGTATTAAGTACGCTAAACCGGTGGTGGTAGCTACCCAAATGATGGATAGCATGATAGAGAACCCTAACCCTACGCGTGCCGAAATTACAGATGTTGCCAATGCTGTAATTGACGGTGCTGATGCTGTAATGCTTAGTGGCGAAACCAGTGTGGGTAAGCACCCTGCCAAGGTTATACAGGTAATGGAGAAGATATTGAGCAATATTGAACATGCTGACCTTATCTACGACAAGGAGCTAAAGGCCGATAAAGACTCGCCAACATTTATCAGCGATGCCATTTGCTATAATGCTGCGCGTATAAGCAGCGAGTTAGGTGCGCGGGCTATTGTTGGTATGACCTTCTCCGGCTATACCGGCTTTTTGCTAAGCAGCTACAGGCCCAAGGCTAACATCTTTATTTTTACTGAAAACGAAGACCTGCTGAACACTCTTAGTTTGTGCTGGGGCGTAAGAGCCTTCCACTACAATAAATTTGTGGGAACCGATACCTCTATCCGTGATGTGATACGCATACTACGCGATAACAGCCTGCTGAAAAAAGGCGATATGGTAGTGAACATCGGCAGTATGCCATTAGCCAACCGTGGCCGCGCCAATATGGTTAAGGTTACTAAGGTTGAGTAGCCCCGTCTTGTTTAGCGCCCTTTACCACGGTATTTCATTGAATGGAAAAAGTAATAAGTTTACCACCTATAAACAGTATTAAAGTATGGCTATAAATGTTGCATTACTTAAAGAAATAAGCGAGATACCCGGAGTGCCCGGTCATGAGCAAAAAGTGCGTGAATTGGTTAGCCGCGAATTGAACGGCCTGGTTGATTCTATAACTATTGATAACATGGGAAACCTTGTTGCCCTTAAAAAGGGAAAAACCGGCGACAAGCGCGTTATGGCTGCTGCCCATATGGATGAGATTGGTTTTATTGTTCACCATATTGACGATAACGGTTTTCTACGTTTCCATCCGCTTGGTGGCTTTGACCCTAAGACCCTTACCGCCCAACGCGTAATAGTACATGGCAAGCAGGATGTAGTTGGTGTGATGGGTACTAAGCCCATCCATTTGATGACGCCTGAAGAAAGAGGTAAGCCTCTGCAACTAAGCGACTACTTTATTGACCTTGGCCTGCCAAAAGCTGAAGTGGTAAAACTGGTAGAAGTTGGCAGTACTGTAACCCGCCAGCGCGAGCTTATTGAAATGGGTAATTGCGTTAACTGCAAAAGCCTTGATAACCGTGTAGCTGTGTTTATTTTAATTGAAACGCTGCGCGAATTAAAAGGCAAGGAAATTCCGTACGATTTTTATGGTGTGTTTACCGTGCAGGAAGAGGTAGGCATCCGCGGTGCACATGTGGCTTCTCACCACGTTAATCCCGATTTCAGTTTCTGTATTGATACAACCATTGCCTTTGATACGCCGGGGGCTAAACCGGAGGAAACCGTTACTAAGTTGGGTGAGGGTGTAGCCATTAAAGTTATGGACTCATCAACCATTTGCGATTACCGCATGGTAAGGTACATGAAAGAGCAAGCCGATACCGCCAAAATAAAATGGCAGCCGGAATTGTTGCCTGCCGGTGGCACTGATACCGCAGCTATGCAACGCATGGCAACCTATGGCTCCATTGCAGGGGCGGTTTCCATACCAACGCGCCACATACACAGCGTAATTGAAATGGCCAATAAGGATGACATTAAAGGCAACATTGATTTGTTGAAAGTGTGCCTGAGCAATTTGGATAAATACGACTGGAGTTTTAAATAACCGCTATTGGTCATCCTGATTTTGTCAAGTGATGAAATCAAAAAATACAGGGCCCCTTTAAAGGGGCTTTTGTTTTTTATTCAGTAACTTTCTATTGGCTTAAAATTGCGATTATGTGGAAGGAAGAGAATAATGCACTACAGAGAACTTTTACGTTTAAAGATTTTAGCGAAGCATTTGCTTTTATGGCACGCGTAGCCCTGCTTGCTGAAAAACACGACCATCATCCTTATTGGACCAACGTTTACAACAAAGTAGAGATTACACTGAACACGCACAGCGCAGGCAATGTTGTTACTGAAAAAGACCGGAAGCTGGCTGAAGCTATTGATAAACTGGTTTAGCCGTAACTTTTCAGGATAGAGCAGCCAGGCCCGCTACTGAAGGTTTTGCCTGTTTAGTTATGCGCCTAAATTATTTCTTTGCACAGCAATGGTTCTGCTCATCGATAATTACGACTCCTTCACCTATAATCTGTACGATTATATACTACAGCTTGGGGAACAGTGCCGTGTAGTAAGAAACGATGAAATTACGCTTGAAGAATTGGCAGATATCTCATTTAGCTCGGCTGTTATTTCACCGGGGCCCAAAACCCCTACAGAGGCCGGCATTACCATGCCTTTTATAACACACTACCATAATAGGTTACCTATCCTTGGCATTTGTTTAGGACACCAGGCGCTTGGTCAGTTTTTTGGTGCCACTTTGGTAAAGGCGCGGCAGCCCATGCACGGCAAAACAACCTTAATACAACACACCAACCATTTTTTGTTTAAAGGCCTGCCACAGCAGTTGCAGGTAATGCGCTACCATTCCCTCATTTTGGAAGGGCTTGAAAAAACCGGCTTAGAGGTAATCGCTACAACAGCCAATGGCGAAATTATGGCCCTGGCGCATAAAAGCTTACCGCTTGCCGGTGTGCAATTTCACCCGGAAAGTATACTTACCCCACAGGGCCTGCAGCTAATGCGTAACTGGTTTACTTCAATTAATGCTGAACATTAAGGCGGCGAGTGAAGGTTTGGCCCTTCAATTCTACGCGCAACAAATAAACGCCTGCGCCAAGTGCATTGATATCATAGCTTGACTTTGCAGCAGTAAGTTTGTTTTCCATTACTAATCGCCCTTGTAAATCAAATATGGCAAACCTGCCGTCAGCAAAATCCGTTGTGCCTATTTCCAGTTGATTTGAAGCAGGATTAGTAAAATAGAAAGAAGCAAGTTGAACATCATCAACTGATACGTAGGTGAAGTTACTTGAGCCTGTACCGGAACAGTTGTCAGCAGTATTGACTACGCAGTAGTAAGTTCCGGTTTGGGTTGGTGTAATTACAGCGCTGGTTTCGCCGCTTAAGGCAGAGCCATTAAAATACCATTGGTAATTAACAGCGCCCGGTGCTGATGCGGTTAAGCCGGTGCCGTTGTCTGCAATGCTTACCACGGGCGTATCAATAACATTAAGTGTAGCCGGTGTAAAATTGGTAGCACCGCAACCATTGCTTACGCTGCAATTTATCTGCCCGCCCGTACCATTAGAATTTACAATAATGCTACCGGTTCCCTGTCCTGATACGAGAGTCCATCCTGAAGGTATAGTCCATTGTATAGCGCCACCAGCCGGTGCGGGATTAAGTTGATAGCTAATATTTCCACCATCGCCCATGCAAATAG
>CAZUHU010000043.1:10063-21992 GCA_964620645.1 uncultured Chitinophaga sp. | reverse complement strand
GATGGCACCAATACGCTACTGCCCATGGATGCATCAATAATTGCCGGCAATGTAAACGATGTGCTGAACGGTAAACGTAAACACGCCCGCCAACTGCAGGTTTGGGATGCAAAAGCCAGCGAGCGGATAGTAGAGGAAGTGAAAAAGTTTTTTGGCCAACGCCAGGGCAAATAAATTTACATTAGCGTTATGAAGACGTTTGCATTGATTGGGGCTGCAGGATATATAGCGCCAAGACATTTAAAAGCAATTAAAGATACCGGTAATAAACTGGTAGCCGCGTACGACCCTTTCGACAGCGTTGGCGTAATTGATTCGTATTTTCCGGAGACTGATTTTTTTGTGGAGTTTGAACGATTCGACCGCCACATCAGCAAGTTGATACGCAGGAACGATAAGGTGGATTATGTTTCCATTTGCTCACCCAACTACCTGCATGATTCGCACATCCGGTTTGGCCTGCGCATAGGCGCCGATGTTATTTGCGAAAAACCATTGGTGCTTAACCCGTGGAATGCGGAGGCCTTGATGGAATTAGAGGCTGAAACGGGCAAAAAAGTGAACAACATTTTGCAGTTGCGCTTGCACCCCAACATCGTTAAGCTCAAGGAAAAGATTGAAAACGGCCCTAAGGATAAGATCTACGATTTCGATTTAACCTATATCACTTCGCGCGGCAATTGGTACTACACCAGTTGGAAGGGTGATGTAAGCAAAAGCGGCGGCATTGCTACCAATATAGGCATCCACTTTTTTGATATGCTGCACTACCTGTTTGGCGATGTGCAGAAAAATGTGGTGCACCTGCACATGCATGACCGTGCCGCAGGCTATCTTGAATTTGCGAAGGCGCGCGTTAGGTGGTTTTTAAGTATTAACCCCGAAACCTTGCCCGCAAGCGCACTGGAGAAAAACATGCGCACCTACCGCAGCATGACGCTGGAAGGCGAGGAGATTGAATTTAGCGACGGATTTACTGATTTGCATACCAATAGCTATAAGAACATTTTGGCCGGTAATGGCTTTGGCGTTAAGGAAGCCTTACCAAGTATAGAGATTGCCTACACTATTCGCCATGCTCAACCTATTGGTTTACAAGGCGAGTATCACCCCTTCTGTAAACTGCCGGCTGGTGGCCACCCCTTTGCTAAGGAATAGTTTTTGTATTTTAATGCAGCTTAAGATAATGGAGTTTTCATGTGCGGTATAGTAGGGTTTTATTCCCCCACCAAACAAATTAAGAGAGAAGATTTAGAGCAAATGGCCAATTCGGTTAGTCACCGCGGGCCCGATGCTGCAGGCTATTTTATGAATGAAGGCGGCACATTGGGTTTAGGCCACCGCCGCCTTAGCATTATTGACCTTAGCCAGGCTGCCAACCAACCCATGCTTTCTGCCAATGGCAGGTATGTAGTGGTTTTTAACGGCGAGATTTACAACTTCCGCGACATTACAAAGAAGCTGGACATTCACCCACGCACTTCTTCTGATACCGAAATTATACTGGAGGCCTTTACGCGTATGGGCCCGCTTTGTGTTGATTTGTTCAACGGCATGTTTGCCATAGCAATTTATGATAAGCACGATGGCAGCCTGCACCTATTCCGCGACCGCCTGGGGGTAAAACCGCTGTACTATTATTTTGAAGACGGCAACTTTGCCTTCGGTTCAGAAATTAAAACCCTGTTACAGGTGCCATTGGTTAAAAAAGGCCTGCAGGTATTTAAACCGTCTATTCACACGTTTCTGTATGCCGGGTATATTCCTGAGCCATTTACCATTTACAAAAGCATAAAGCGACTGCCAACGGGTAGTTACGCACTTTTAAAAAACGGCGATTTTGCGGTTAAGCAATATTGGAAGCCGGAAGAAAAGATAACCCCTGCCGTTAAAAGGGATTTTACAGCCGCAAAAGCAGAGTTGAAGGACCTGTTGGAAAGTTCCGTTCGTTACCGCATGATTAGCGACGTGCCCTTCGGCACTTTTCTTAGTGGGGGTATTGATTCCAGCACAGTTACAGCCATTGCACAGTCCATATCCGATAAACCGGTTAAAACATTTTCTATCGGCTTTAAAGAAGCAAAGCATAACGAAAGTGAGTACGCGCGGAAAGTATCGGAACACTTGCGCACTGAACATTACGAGTTTACCGTTACTGAAAATGATGCGCTGCAACTGATTGACCGTATGACCGAAGCCTATGATGAACCTTATGCAGATTCATCAGCTATACCTACCATGTTGGTGTCAAAACTTGCCCGCCAGCATGTTACTATGACGCTTAGCGGCGATGGAGGAGATGAATTGTTTTTGGGCTACGGGGCATATGACTGGGCAAAGCGATTGAATAATCCGCTGGTGAAGTTATTGCGCGCCCCTATTACCCTGTCGCTTTCGCAGTTAGGGGAGAGGTATAAAAGAGCGGCCGGGGTGTTTAATTACAAAAGCAGGCAGCGGATAAAGAGTCACATTTTTAGCCAGGAACAGTACTTCTTCAGCGAAGAGGAACTGGACGATTTACTATTAGATGGCTATAAGGAACATTTGCTGTTCAACGAAGATTTTACCGGCATTAAACGCCGCCTTAGTGTGCAGGAAGAGCAGGCCCTGTTTGACATAAAGCATTACCTTAAAGATGATTTGCTGGTTAAGGTGGATGTGGCAAGCATGCAGTTTTCGCTGGAAACACGCGCACCTTTTTTGGATTACCGCGTAGTGGAATTTGCCTTGAACCTTTCAGAGAACCTGAAGAAGAAAAATGGCGTAAGCAAGTATCTTTTAAAAGAGGTGTTATACGACTATGTGCCTAAGGAGATGTTTGCCCGGCCTAAATGGGGCTTTTCAATTCCATTGGGCAAGTGGCTTAAAACTGATTTACACTACCTGCTGGAAAAATACCTGCACCCGCAGGTGATTGAGCGACACAAAGTTGTAAATGCCGAAAAAGTTAAGTCAATAATTAATAAGTTTGAGAACGGTAACAACTACTTATACAACCGTATTTGGGTACTAATTCTTCTTCATAAGTGGTTGGAAGAACACGCAGGCTAGCAGGGCCTTAGGTATGGAATATATTGACTTAGAAAGCCTGGAAAAAAATAAAGCAGATCTGCAGCGGCAATGGAACAGCAAAAAACCGTTCCGTTACCTGGTTTATGATAATTTCTTTTTTGCCGATAAAGCTGACTTGATTCTACAGCAATATCCCGATGTAACTAAGGGCAGTTGGGACGGCACCACCTATATTCACCAAAAAAACAAATACCAGCTAAAGCAGTTTGATAGCGGCAGCGTACTGCACGATGTGTTTGCGGAATTAAACTCAAAACGTTTTATTGATTTCCTCGGTTCGCTTACAGGTATTGATGCCCTGGAGGGAGACGCCCGCCTGTTCGGTGGGGGCTTACACCAATCTTTAAAGGGGGCTTTTTTGGACGTGCATGTGGACTTTAACTACCATCCGCAAACCAAGCATCACCGTCGCTTAAATGTATTGGTGTACATGAATAAAGGATGGAAGGATGAATATGAAGGCCACCTGCAGTTGTGGGACATGGATAAAAAAGTAATGATGGATAGCGTGGCTCCCTTGTTTAACCGTATGGTAATGTTTGAAACTTCGGAGATTTCCTTCCACGGGCACCCGGTACCGTTGAATACGCCGAATGATATTAGCCGAAAATCTTTGGCTGTTTATTATTATACCCCAACACGCCCTGAGAAAGAAGTTGCAAAAGATCACAATACTGTATTCGTAAATACATCGGGTGCAGAAGGGCGTTGGAAAACTTTTCTTTCCGGTTTAAAGGCACTTAAAGAACGAATCTTAAAATGAGGGTTCTCTATCTTTCTTACGACGGCATGACCGACCCTCTTGGCCAAAGCCAGGTAATACCCTATTTAAAAGGGTTAACCAAACTGGGGCACAGCTTTCACTTGATAAGTTTTGAAAAACCGGACCGCTTTGAAAAGCTGAAAGGGCACATCCGGCAAATTATGGATGAAAGCGGCATTAAGTGGCACCCGCAACCGTATACTAAAAACCCGCCGGTGGTTTCTACCATGCTGGATTTGCAGAAAATGGAAAAGCTGGCCTTTCAATTACATGCCGGCAACAAATTTGACATTGTACACTGCCGCAGTTATATATCGGCACTGGTTGGGCTTAAGATGAAGGAGAAGGCCGGTGTAAAGTTTTTGTTTGATATGCGCGGCTTTTGGGCCGATGAGCGTGTAGAAGGCGGTATCTGGAATTTAAGCAATCCGCTGTTTCGCGGGGTTTTCCGCTATTTTAAAAACAAGGAGAAGGAGTTTTTTACCAAGGCCGATTACACCATTTCGTTAACTGAAGCAGGTAAGAAGGAGATACACAGCTGGAGAAATATTGGCGGGCAGCCCATACCTATACAGGTAATACCCTGCTGTGCCGACCTTGACCTGTTTAACGCGGCAAGCGTAAGTGAGCAGGAAAAAACAAAGCTGCGTAACGAATTGGGAATTACCCCGGGTGATTTTGTGGTGAGTTATGTGGGCAGTATTGGCACCTGGTACATGCCCGACGAAATGTTTGATTTTTTTAAAGTGCTGAATGCAAAGGTGGCTACAGCCCGCTTTTTATTTGTAACACCTGAGAGCCCCGAAGCGGTTTTCGCGAGGGCTGAAGCAAGAGGAGTTAGCAGAGATAAGGTAATTGTTGTACATGCTACGCATAAGCAGGTGCCGGGTTATTTGAGCCTGAGCAATTGGTCGCTGTTTTTTATTAAGCCCGTGTTTTCTAAACTGGCATCGTCGCCAACCAAGCAGGGCGAAATTATGGGCATGGGTATACCGCATGTATGTAATACAGGTGTAGGCGATGTTGCCGAAATTCTGCAAAACGGGGAGTGCGGCTTTGCTATAAGCGCTTTTAATGCTGAAAGCTACAATAAGGTGGTAGATAGCATGCTGGAGGCTAAACTGGATGCCGGCCTGATAAGACAAAATGCTTTTCGTGTTTATTCGTTAGAGGAGGGAATAAAAAAATACGCAGGGGTTTATAACGCCCTCGGCGCAAAACAAGCTAACCGTTAACATGGAAGTTAAACTGCTGCAGAAAACGGAAGAGGAGCGATGGAACAACTTTGTTGATACCTCGGCACAGGGCTGCGTGTTTAATAAAACATGGTATTTACAGGCTATTGGCCTTACCTATAAAATTTACGTAGTAGAAAAGGACAAGGAAATTTATGCCGGGATGATTTTGGGTAACCGCGACGGCAAATGGACCTTTGGCCCTTTTCAGAAATATACCGGGGTGTTGTTTGCGCAGTTTGACGGAGCCCCTTATACGATAGAAACTAACAGGCGTTCGGCTTTGCGTTTATTGGTGGCGCAATGCAGTGGGTTAAGTGATTACGATTACTTCTTTCATCCCGAATTTGGAAACTGGTTGTTGTTTTACCATGCAGGCTTTAAGGAAACCACCTATTACACGTACCGCATAAAAGTTGAAAGAAAAAACCCTGATGAGCTGCTGGCCCTGTATGCACCCAGGCTTAGAAGTAAGATACGGAAAACGTTTACCGATAAGGAAATAGTAGTAGTTGAAGACCTTGACCTGCCGCTGTTTTATGAAATTATAAACGGAACCTTTATTCGTAAAAAGGAAAAGGTGACCTTCAGTCTTAAGCTGTTTAAGGCTATTTGTGATGCCCTTACCCAACATAAGGCGCTGCGTTTTTACAGGTCCGTTAACAAAAAAGGAGTGACTACTTCCGTGCTGGGCGTGGCTTACGACGCCAATGCAGCCTACTTACTTTTCAGCGGCTACGATGAAGACCAGAAGGACCCCGGCCATAATGAACGGCTGATTCACCAGGCCATATGCGATGCTGCCCGGCAGGTTAAATACTTTGATTTTGAGGGCAGTATGATAGCCGGGGTAGAATCGTACTACCGCCAATTCGGGGGCGATTTTACCCCCTATTTTAGAATTTATAAGCCCAGTATCGTAGCAAGCCTTAGAGAAGTTGTAAAAAAGCTGCGCTAAGCGCATATAAAACTGCCGGAACTCCACCCTATTATACAACCGATTTTGAGAGGTGAGTATCTATTTTTTACAGTTGCTTGATTACGATTTTATCTGTTACTTTAGACGTATGCGAAAATTTTACGGTTTTGCCTTGCTATTTCTGGCAATAGTGCTGCTGCCTTTTGGTGCTTTAAAAGCGCAATCCTTTAACCCGTCTCAACTATCTAATCTGGCACTTTGGCTACGTGCCGATACGCTGGTTACCCTTAACGGAACTACCGTAAGCCAGTGGGGGGATAACAGCGGCAATGGCTATAATGCCAGCCAACCTGTTACCGCAGGGCAGCCCTTATGGGTTAACAGCGTTAAGCTTATCAACCACAAGCCAACTCTAAAATTTGATGGCGGTACCGATTCTCTTTTCGGGCCTTTTATTGCAGGTAGTGAAAACTCCTCACTTACGGTTTTCATTGTGGCCAAAAGCAACTCCTTAACTAATGGCGGGGGTATTTTCCTTAAAATAAACAGTACAAATGGTGGTTTTTGGATGAGCGAAAGCGGCGGTTCCTCGCAGGTTTTACAGTTTAAAAACAATGGAACTCCTTATAATACTACGGCAGCTTTACCGGCAGGTTACCCCTACAAAATAATTGAAGGAGTAAAGGATTTCGGGCTGAAGTTTATACCATACGTCAATGAGGTTAACGCAACCGGAACAAATCCGCCCGCTGTTCTTTATGGTGCTTTTCCTGCCGGCACCAATTACAGCATAGGCTCAAAATTTAATTTGCCTTTTAATGGAGAGATAGCCGAGATTATTATTTACAAATCTGCTTTGGACAGCGCCAGCCGCAGAAGTGTAGAAGGGTACTTATATGCTAAATATGCACCACCGGTTAACCTGGGTGCAGATATTGTTGTAACCAATAGTTTTTGCCCCGTTAAGCTTAGTGGTGGAGACCGATTCGTTTCGCAGGTGTGGAGCACGGGCCAAACCGGCGATACCATTGCGGTTTCTGCTAACGGCACCTATTGGGTTACAGCCACTGATGTTTTTGGCCGCGTTAGCCGCGATACTATCACGGTTACCTTTCCAAACAACCATCTCGATCATGGTAATGGGCTTATCTGTAAGGATGATTCAATACCGCTCACTACTTTACTTCCTAACCCCAATAACTACACCTATGTGTGGCAAAATGGTGCAACCGGCGCAACGCTTTATGCAAAAACACCCGGCAACTACTACGTTGCCGTTACAGACCAGGGTGGCTGCACTAAGAATTCTGATACTATCACGCTGGGGATAGATAGCTTTAAAGTAACTGTTTCCCTTGGGCCTGATACGACTATGTGTGCGGGAAGCCAATTGGGCTTAGCGAGTCCTGCAACAGGTTGGGGCAGTTTGGGCTTTAACTGGAGTACCGGCAGCACTAATAGTTTAACCGCAGTAAGCACCCCCGGCAATTACAGCGTTACCGTTACCAATGCATTAGGCTGTACCGGCAGCGATATTGTAGCCGTTAGCATAAACGGTACCGCACCGCAAATAAATTTTGTGGGTGATACACTCTGTTTTGGTGAATCGTACAACCCGCAGAATACATCCATACCCCTTGATGCCAGTACGATAAATTATTACCGTTGGGATTTCGGCAATGGCGATACCAGCCTGTTAACTAACCCCATTTACACTTATGGCGCTTACGGTGTTTACAATGTTACCCTGTTGGCACGCACTACAACGGGCTGTAGTAATTCAGCCACACATCCGGTGCAGGTAAAAAGCGCCCCGGTGGCCGCTTTCGCTCCTGCTATTGCCTGCGCCCAAAACGCTTATCAGTTTATTAACCAAAGTGCCGTACCTGCCGGTGGAAGTATTACGCAGTATGCCTGGGCTTTTGGAGATGGGGGCACATCTTCGCTGGCCGGTCCGCAATACACCTACACTGCAACGGGAAGTTATAATGTTGAACTTATTGTTAGCGGCAGTACAGGATGTAACGATACCGCAACTCAAGTGGTGCAGGTTGTAAGCACTTACCCTGCCGCGAACCCCGCGCAGCTAAATCTGCCATTGCCCAATGCCCAAACGGCTTCAACCAGTGTTGCCTTCAGTTGGTTTGCTGCCTCAGGGGCTGTTAGCTATAAGTTTGAACTATCGCAGGATAGCAACTTTGTGAGCGGCGTAACAACAGTAAATACCCTTAATACACAAACCACCCAAACGTTAACCAACGGTACTTGGTACTGGCGTGTTAAGGATTACAACATCTGCAATGATGTAACTACAAGCGCGCGCAGAACCCTCATAATATTTAACCCTTCAGCATTAAGCAATCTTGCCTTATGGTTAGGGGCTGATTCTGCCGTGCAGGTAACCGGTGGCCTCGTTACCCAATGGAACGACCGCAGCGGTAATAACTACCATGCCAGCCAGCCAACATCTACCGGGCAACCAACCTATGTGCCTGACGTACGTCTGATTAATCACAAGCCTACTATTCAGTTCGACGGTACAACAGATTCTCTTAGCGGACCATTTCCAACAGGAACCGATAACTCTTCGCTTTCAGTTTTCATGATTGTTAAGAGTAATTCTACCACTAATGCCCAGGGCATATTCGTAAAACTGAATAGCGGCCTTGCCGGTTATTGGTTAAATGAAAGTGGCGGTGCAAACCAGCTATTGCAGGGGCGCAACAACGGTTCTATTTACAATACTACCGGGGCATTGCCAGGTGGCTATCCCTACAAAATTATTGAGGCAGTAAAGGATTTAAATACAAGAGATATTTTGTACCTGAACGAAGCGCAGGTGCGCAATGTAACTACGCCTGCCGCTGAAACAGGCCCCTTCCCTGCCGGAACCAACTACAGCTTAGGTTCAAAATTCAATACGCCTTTTAAAGGCGAGATGGCAGAAATAATTATTTACAAGTCGGCATTGGATAGCGTTAACCGCAGAAAAGTAGAGAACTACTTGTACGAGAAGTACGCACCACCTGTAAACCTGGGTCCGGATATTACAGTGAACTATGGTTTCTGCCCGATAAAATTAACCGGTGGCGACCGCTTTGTTTCGCAGGTATGGAGTACCGGCCAAACAACAGATACTATTTCTGTTTCAGCTAACGGCACTTATTGGGTAACGGCAACGGATGTATTTGGCCGTGTTAGCCGCGATACGATTACAGTTACGTTCCCTAACAGCAAGCTGAATCATGGCAACAGCGTAGTATGCCTTGGGCAATCGCTCACTTTATTCCCGCAACTGCCTACATTAAACAACTATACCTACCTATGGCAGAACGGCGCTACCACTTCAAGCATTAACGCAACTACCAATGGCAGCTATTATGTTGCTATTACCGACCAGGGCGGTTGCGTGGCCCATTCCGACACTATAACTGTTACCCTGGATAGTTTCCAAACTTCGGTTTCCTTAGGGCCCGATACGGTGTTGTGTTCCGGAAGTCAGTTAGGGCTTACCAGCCCTGCAAGTGGCTGGAACAACCTAAGCTTTAGCTGGAGCACAGGTGTTACCACAGCCACTACAGCAGTTAACACAGCAGGCGCCTACAGCGTAACTGTAACCAACCAGTTAGGCTGCACCGGTAGCGATGTGGTGAACGTTAGTTTGCAGGGTACTGCCCCACTTGTAAGTTTTAAAGGCGATACGCTTTGCCTTGGGGAGTTATACAATCCGCAGAATACATCCGCCAGCTTAGATACCAGCAGCATTAACTATTACCATTGGAGTTTCGGTAATGGCGATACGAGCGCCATAGCTAACCCTACTTACCTGTATAACCTTTCAGGAGTTTACAATGTGGATTTGGTCATTCGCACTACGGCCGGTTGCAGCAACTCAGCAAGCCGGGTGGTGGATGTGCGCAATGTACCTCAAGCTGCATTTGCACCTGCAATTGCCTGTGCGCAAAATGCTTACCAGTTCAGCAACCAAAGCAGTGCACCTTCGGGCGGCGCCATAACCCAGTATAGCTGGGCCTTTGGCGATGGCGGAACATCATCTCTTCAAAACCCTCAATACACCTATACCGCAACCGGAACTTACACTGTTGACCTTATTGTAAACAGCAGTACCGGTTGTTCAGATACGGCAACTCAAGCCGTACAAGTGGTAAGCACTTATCCTTCTGCTGCGGCACCGCAGTTAAGCACTCCGGCTAATAATTCGCAAACTGCCTATAGCTCGGTAAGCTTTAGCTGGCAAACCGCTAATGGCGCCGTTTCCTATCAATTTGAATTAAGCCAGGATAGCAACTTTGTAAACGGCGTAACTACCGTAAACACTACCGGCACGCAAACCACCCAAAGCTTAACAGGAGGAACCTGGTATTGGAGGGTGAAGGATTTTAATATCTGCGGCAATGTATCTACCAGCAGCCGATGGGTAATAAGTGTATTTAACCCGGGTAGCCTTAATAACATTGCGTTGTGGTTAGCGGCCGATTCTTTAGTAGGCCTTAACGGAACCACCGTTAGCCAATGGAATGATTTAAGCGGTAATGGTTTTCATGCGACGGGCGCCCCTACATCGCAACCGCTATGGCTGAACGATGTAAGGCTCATAAATCATAAGCCGGCTTTAAAATTTGACGGAACTAACGATTCATTAACCGGACCGTTTATAACAGGCGCTGATAATTCTTCGCTCTCCGTGTTTATGATAGTTAAGAGCAATGCTGCATCAAACGGCCAGGGTATATTCCTGAAATTAAACAGTGGTGTATCGGGCTATTGGTTAAACGAAAGCGGCGGTACCAACCAGGTACTACAGGGGCGCAACAATGGAAGTGTTTATAATACCACAGGTGCATTGAATGCCGGCTATCCTTATAAAATAATTGAAGCAGTTAAAGATTTGGGCACTCGTAATATTGTTTACTTAAATGAGGCCCAGGTGCGCAATGTAACTTCACCGGCTGGCGAGCTGGGCGCTTTCCCTGCAGGTTCTAATTATAGCATAGGCTCTAAATTCAACTTACCGTTTAATGGCGAGATAGCGGAGATTATTATTTACAAATCTGCTTTAGACAGCGTAAACCGCCGTAAGGTAGAGAACTACCTTTACGAGAAGTATGCACCACCGGTAAATCTTGGTCCTGATATTACAGTGAACTACGGTTTCTGCCCGGTTAAATTAACCGGGGGCGACCGCTTTGTTTCGCAGGTATGGAGCACCGGTCAAACTGCAGATACAATATCGGTTACGGCCAATGGCACATACTGGGTAACGGCTACGGATGTGTTCGGACGTGTTAGCCGCGATACGATAACGGTTACTTTCCCTAATACGGATTTAAACCATGGCAATAGTACAGTTTGCCTGGGTTCAACCCTGGCTTTATATCCGCAGCTAAGTAGTTTGAACAACTACACCTTTGTTTGGCAGGATGGCAGCACAGCTTCCACCTATAATGCAGGTACCGCAGGCAATTACTATGTGGCTATTACCGACCAAAGCGGATGTACAGCTCAATCGGACACCGTAGCTATTGCTATTGACAGCTTTGGGTTGACGGTTTCTTTGGGCCCCGATACAGTAATGTGCCAGGGCAGCCAGTTAGGATTAAGCACACCTGCAAGCGGCTGGAACAATTTAACCTTTAACTGGAGCACGGGCGTTACTACTGCTACCACAGCGGTTGCAAATGCAGGTACTTACAATGTAACAGTAACTAATAGTTTAGGTTGCACCGGTACAGATGCGGTAAACGTAACTTTAAACGGCGTGGCGCCTTTGGTTGACTTTACCGGAGATACGCTTTGCCTGGGAGAAGTTTATGCACCGCAAAACAATTCGGTATCGCTTGATGCGAGTAATATAAACTACTACCGCTGGTATTTTGATAATGGTGATACCAGTACTGTAGCCAACCCTGTTTATACCTA
>CAZUHU010000043.1:0-9963 GCA_964620645.1 uncultured Chitinophaga sp. | reverse complement strand
GTAAGCACCTACCAGGCGGCAGACCCTGTACAATTAGCAACGCCCTTAAATGGCGCGCAAACAACACAACCTTCGGTTACCTTCCAATGGAGCCAGGCCAGCGGGGCGGTTAATTACCAGTTCCAGTTATCGCAGGATGCCAGCTTTAGTTCAGGTGTGATAACGGTGAACACTACGGGCACGCAAACCACGCAAACCCTTACCAACGGTAGCTGGTATTGGAGGGTAAACGATTTTAATATATGCGGCAATCAAACAACCGGCCAGGCATGGGTTGTTACCTTATTTAACCCAAGCAGCCTGCCGAACCTAACGTTGTGGCTAGCGGCAGATACCGCAATTCAATTCGGTAGCGGTGGCGTTAGCCAATGGAGTGACATTAGCGGCGGCAACTACCACGCGTTACAGGGCAGCAGTAGCGCCCAGCCGGACCTTGTGCCGGATGTGGCCTTATTAAATCACAAACCGGTTATTCGGTTTAACGGCTCTTCAGATTCATTGGGTGGTGCATACCCTAATGGTGTAGGCTCCTCATCCTTATCGGTGTTTATGATTGTGAAAGGCAATTCAGCGGTGCCTGCCCAGGGCATTTTCCTGAAGCTGAATACGGATAACTCCGGATTTCAATTAAAAGAAAGCGGCCTTACGCCACAAACCTTGCAATACAAAAACAACAATCAGGTGTTTAATACCACAGGTTCGTTGGCGCCGGGTTATTCCTACAAAATAATTGAAGCGGTAAAAGAGATTGGCGTTCGTATGCAGGTTTATATGAATGAAGTGCAGGTTAACCCTGCCAATCAGCAGCAAGCTTCTAACAGTATTTCAGGTTTCCCTTCCGGTAGTAATTACTCGCTTGGCGGTAAGTTTAACCAGCCATTTAACGGCGATATGGCCGAAGTGCTTATTTACAAATCGGCATTAGACTCTAATAACCGCAGGCTGGTTGAAAACTACTTATACAACAAATATGCTCCGCCTGTAAACCTTGGGCCGGATATTCATGAAGCCTACAAGCTTTGCCCCATTATGTTAGATGCCGGCGACCGCTTTGTGAGTTATATATGGAGCACAGGGGAGGTGAGCAGTTCTATTGAAGTGCGCAGCAGTGGAACTTATTCCGTTACCGTAGCAGATGTGTTCGGACGTATAAGCACCGATGAGATAAATGTGACAATACCGTTCCAGGGAATGAGTACAGGTGACACTACCTTCTGTGCGGGCGGCTCGGCTACCATTGCTGCTAACATGGCTTCCATGCCTTACACATACAGGTGGTATTTGAATGATACCACCACCACACTAAGCACCGCAACAACCATTACCCCAACTTTAGCAGGCGATTACTTCGCCCTGATTGCTGATACAAACGGATGCCAGTTTATATCGGATACGGTAACTATAACCATTGATAGTTTTGCTTATTGGTCGTTATTGCCAAATGATACTACGGTGTGCGGTGGTAATGATTTAGTGATTGATACCGGCAGCTACATACCACAGAACATCATCTGGATTACCGGGGCACAAACGCCTGCCGTAACTATTACCGCCAGCGGAGACTACTCTGTTACCGTAACGGATATTAACGGCTGCGTAAGCAAGGATACTTCTAATGTTACCAAAGGCTGGACCGCACCTGTAACTGATTTTAGCGCTGCAGATGTTTGTTTGGGGCAAAACGTTCAGTTTACGGATTTAAGTAGCCCTACAAGCCCCGACGCTATAGCCAGTTGGAATTGGACATTAGGAGATGGTAACACTTCTGCCTTGCCATCATTCTCTTATGGTTATACCCTGCCGGGAGATTACCTGGTAAGCATGTTGGTGGTAACCGATAGCGGTTGCACCGGCTTTAAACAGAAGTTTGTGAAAGTATCATCTTTCCCTAATGCGGCTTTCACCTATCCGGGTGTAATTTGCGCCGGTACTACAGCGCAGTTTACTGACATAAGCTCCGTAATAAGCGGCGATACCATTGCCGCCTGGACGTGGGTATTTAATAATACTGATACCTTCCATACGCAAACCCCAACTTATGCCTTCCCGGTACAGGGTAACATACCGGTTACTTTAATTGCCGCAACTACAGTGGGCTGTTCAGATACTGTTAGCCAAACCATTGAAGTGTTTGCTAACTTCTCTTCAGACTTTGCTGCAAGCAATGTTTGTTTGGGCGATTCAACGGCCTTTATTGATCTTACTCAGTCGTTATCAATTGTGGCATGGCAGTGGAACTTTGGCGATAACGGGCAGTTCTCATACAAGCAGAATCCGAAACACAAATACAACACTGCGGGTAGCTACCTGGTAACGCTTACGGCTGAAAATGCCATTGGTTGTATTGATACTACCGCTAAGCTGATAAGTATTGTGCAAAAACCGGTAGCGGCCTTTAGTCCGCTGGTAGGTTGCGAGGATGGTTTCTATACACCATTGGACAATACTGCATCGCCAAGTGAAGCAGTGGCTGCCTGGAACTGGAACATAAACGGAAGCATTTATGGCGTGCAGGCACCACAACACTATTTTGCTGATACAGGCTCCTATGCGGTTAGCCTTAAGGTAACCACCCTAAGCGGCTGTGTGGATTCTACCGTGCAAACGGTTGCAGTTAAGCCACGCCCTGCTGTAGACTTTGCTTTCGATCCATTGTATGGCGAAGCACCGGCGCAAATAAACTTTACCAACCTTACTACAAATGCAGTTTCGTATGTATGGAACTTTGGTGAGGGCGATCCTGTTGCGGATGTTAACCCTACCTACACCTACCAAAACAACGACACCTTTGATATAGTGCTGGTGGCTACCAGTGCCTATGGTTGTGTTGATTCTGCATCGCGTGTATTTATTGTGGCGCCTACCACACTTGATGTGGCAGTTACGGCGGCCGAAGCTACGCAGTTATCGTTGCCGGATGGCACCATGGAGGTAACCATTACAGGAACCATAGCCAATATTGGCACGCGCCTTATAACAGACGTTAAGCTGTATGCCACCCTTGGCAGTGGTGGGGTAATAGAAGAAACATGGACCGGTCTGTTAGCCAGCGGCCAACAGATAAACTACACCTTTACAGCTAAGTTTATTGTTAGCCAGCAAAATGCGGATAGCTATGTTTGCGTAGAAGCCAAGGAAGTTAACGGCGGCGAAACGGAAGTTTCTACCGGGAACAACAAGCAGTGTTCGTCGTTAAATGGCGTTATACAGTTGGTTGGCCCATCACCAAACCCATCCAGCGATTATTCTACTCTCGGCATTATATTACCTAAGGCGGGCACTGTCTATATTGCCTTGGTGGATGTTGCAGGCCATTACGTAATGAATGAAACCTCGTATAACTTACCGCAGGGCAGAACAGATTACGCCATGCCGATAGAAATGCTGCGTGCGGCGGAATACTATGTGCGTGTGCGTTATAACGACGATAAAATTGTAAGGAAGTTTGTGGTAAGAAAGTAAGCCGTTTAATATTGCGGCTGCAACAGGTACATGAAAAACATAGCCATTTTTGCCTCGGGTAAAGGAAGCAATGCCCAGGCTATTATAAATTACTTCAGCAATCATCCCGGCATCAGGGTTTCATTGGTGGTTACCAATAATCCTGCTGCCGGGGTATTACACATAGCCCATCAGGCCAAAATTGTGTCGGCCATCGTTACCAAAGAAAGTCTGCAGAAAGAGGAGCTGATAAGCAAATTACTGGATGCTGCCAGGGTGGAGTTCATAGCGCTGGCCGGGTTTCTGCAAATGGTGCCGGGCTTTTTGCTTAAGAAGTACCCTAACAGAATCGTAAATATCCACCCCGCCTTATTGCCTAAACACGGCGGTAAAGGTATGTACGGCCCAAAGGTGCATGAAGCCGTATTGGCTGCCGGAGATACAGAAACCGGAATAAGCATACACTACGTGAACGAGCATTACGATGAAGGGGAATTGATACTGCAAAAGAAGGTAGCCGTTACCCCTGGCGAAAGCTGCGATGCTGTGGCGGCAAAAGTATTGGCATTAGAGCACGAGTGGTACCCGAAGGCAATAGAACAACTGCTCTAATCAACATCCGTTAGTAAAGTGCGGATTCCCTCTTTAAGCTGATTTTATTTTTGCGCGCAAAATCCTGCCGTATGCGCCGCAAAATCAAATCCGCCCTTATTTCTGTTTACTATAAAGATAAGCTGGACCTGATTGTTCAGGAGTTGAACAAACTAGGGGTAACCATTTACTCTACCGGGGGAACCCAAACTTTTATCGAAGGCCTTGGGGTAAAAGTGGTGCCGGTTGAAGATTTGACCTCTTATCCATCAATATTGGGTGGCCGCGTAAAAACCCTGCACCCCAAGGTGTTTGGTGGCATACTTGGCCGCCGCGATAATGAAGGCGACCAAAAGGAGATGAAGCAATACGAGATACCGGAAATAGACCTGGTGATAGTAGACCTTTACCCTTTTGAGGAAACAGTTAAAGCAGGTAAGGGCGAACAGGATATTATTGAGAAGATCGACATCGGAGGAATATCCCTGATAAGGGCCGCAGCTAAAAATTTCAGCGATACCTTGATTGTAGCCTCAAAGGATGACTATGAAAGCCTGTTGGCTTTGCTGCAGGAAAAGAAGGGCGAAACGGATTTGGAAGACCGTAAAAAGTTTGCCGCCAAGGGCTTTATGATTTCCTCGCATTACGACACCGCTATTTTTAACTACTTCAATAAAAGCTTCGGTTTTGAAGTGTTTAAGCAAAGCGAGTTAAGCGGCAAGGTGCTGCGCTATGGAGAGAACCCCCACCAGCGTGGTGTTTTTTATGGCAAGTTGGAAGAGATGTTTGAGGTATTAAACGGGAAAGAGCTTAGCTATAATAACCTGGTGGATGTGGATGCGTCACTAAATCTTGTGGCTGAATTCAGCGAGCCAACGGTAGCCATTATAAAGCATACCAACTCCTGTGGTTTGGCTTCGCGTGCTACACTGGTAGAGGCCTATAAGGCTTCGTTTGCCTGCGATACTACCTCTGCTTTTGGTGGCGTAATTGCTGTAAATCGCCCTATTGATTTGGCCACAGCCAACGAAATGAACAGCTTGTTTTTTGAAGTGTTAGTGGCCCCTGAATATGCCCCTGAAGCTTTAGAAGTTTTAAAGAGCAAAAAGAACCGCATCCTACTGCAGCTTAAAACGGGAAACACTAACCAGAAGGCGGGCAGCGTACAATTTAAGAGCTTGCTTAACGGGGTTTTAGCCCAGGACGTAGATAGCCGGGCAGAGGCACGTGCGGAATTTAAACAGGTTACCGCCAAGGCCCCGACCGAAGCTGAATCAAGCGACCTGGAATTTGCCATAATTGCCGTTAAACACCTGAAAAGCAATGGTATAGCTCTTGTTAAAAACAAGCAATTAATTGGTAGTAATTGCGGCCAAACCAGCCGTGTAGATGCCCTGCAAAACGCTATACGCAAGGCGGCCGAATTTGGGTTTGATCTAAAAGGTGCTGTTATGGCCAGCGATGCGTTTTTCCCCTTCCCTGATTGTGTAACTATTTCGGCAGCGGCTGGCATTACGGCTATAGCTCAACCCGGCGGTAGTATAAAAGATCAGGATAGCATTGATGCCGCAAACAAGTTAGGCCAGGCTATGGTGTTTACAGGGGTAAGGCATTTTAAACACTAAAGAAATGGTTGCCGATTTCACAAAATGTGTAATCCGGCAAATTGATTTCAGGCTCCAGCATACTGCACTTTCTACAATCGCTTTGCAGCCGATTTAAAGGCTGAAAATTATTATTCCGAACACCGCAATTTTTGTTGAAAAACTTGCGTTTATTCTCTCGGGAATTTCTCTACTTTGCCCGCTAATTGACAACCCTTAGAATCTAACATAGCCACATGGCCTTATTTAACTTCCTTACGCAAGAAATTGCCATTGACCTTGGCACAGCTAATACCCTGATTATACATAATGATAAAGTTGTAGTTGACGAGCCATCCATTGTTGCTATCGACCGCCGTACCGATAAAGTTATTGCAGTTGGTAAGCGTGCGATGCAGATGCACGAAAAAACGCACGAGAATATAAAAACCGTGCGCCCGCTTAAGGACGGTGTAATTGCCGACTTTAAGGCTGCAGAAAGTATGATCCGAGAGATGATACAGATGATCTACGAAAAGAAGAAACCTCTGTTTCCTCCGCGTTATCGTATGGTGATCTGTATTCCTTCAGGTATTACTGAAGTGGAGAAGCGTGCGGTAAAAGACAGCGCGGAACAGGCCGGCGGCCAAGAAGTGAAAATGATACACGAACCAATGGCTGCGGCTATTGGTATTGGCATTGATGTGGAAGAGCCGAATGGCAATATGATTATTGATATTGGTGGCGGTACAACTGAAATTGCAGTTATAGCCTTAAGCGGTATTGTGTGCGACCAAAGTATACGCGTTGCCGGTGACGAGTTTACTTTAGACATTGTGGATTATATGCGTCGTCAACATAATATGTTGATTGGTGAGCGTACTGCTGAAATGATAAAAATAAATGTAGGCTCTGCGCTTACTGATATTGATGTAGCACCGGATGACTACCCGGTTAACGGGCGTGACCTGATGACAGGTATACCAAAGCAGATTATTGTTTCTTACAGCGAGATAGCGCATGCTATTGATAAGAGCATATCAAAAATTGAAGAGGCGATTTTGAAAGCGCTGGAAACTACTCCACCAGAGTTGGCAGCAGATATCTTTAAAACCGGTTTATACTTAACCGGCGGCGGTGCTCTATTGCGCGGTTTGGATAAGCGTATCAGCCAGAAAACAAAATTACCGGTACATGTGGCTGAAGATCCACTTCGTGCGGTAGTTCGTGGTACGGGTATTGCATTAAAAAATATTGACAAGTTTACTTTCTTAATGGACGAATAATAGTTGTGGCAACAATGCCGCAGTATTAGAGCCGGTTAGGGCCGGAGGACAGAATTCTAATGGTTAACCTTCTCCGTTTTTTCTTACGATACTACCTCTTGTTTTTGTTTGTAGCCCTTCAGGGCTTTTGTTTCTTTTTGATTTATAGCAAGAACAAATACAACCAGGCGGCCTACATAAATGTAGCCAATGGAGTTAGCGGCCGTTTTTATTCAACGGTGTCAGGTGTATCGGAATACCTTCACCTGCGTGGTGTAAACGATAGCCTCGCTTTGGAAAATGCTCACCTGCGTGCGCAGTTGCTTGATAGCCGTTTCGATAACAAAACGGATTCACTTTTTGTGCGCGATTCTGCCACCCGTTTTGTGCAGGTATATTCCTACATACCGGCCAGGGTAATTCGTAACTCCGTTAACCAGGCCACCAACATTATTTACCTGGAGAAGGGCAAGTTGCAGGGCATCAATAAACAAATGGGTGTAATAGCGCCTAACGGTATTGTGGGGCAGGTAATCAACGTAACGGATAATTATGCTGCCGTTATGAGCGTTCTCAGCAAAGATTTTAAGGTGAGCGCCAAATTCAAGAAGAATGAATTTTTTGGTAACCTGCATTGGGATGGCATAAACTCAACATCCGCAACGCTGGAGGAAATACCCAAGCATGTACCTGCAAAGGTTGGCGATACAATTGTTACTTCCGGGTTTTCGCAACTGTTTCCGCGGAACGTAATGATTGGGGTAGTAGAGAAAGTAAATGCAGCGCCTGAAAAAACGTTTTTAGATATCACCGTGCATTTATCTACGGGCTTCGGTAACCTTAGCTATGTGTACGTGGTAAATAATTTAAGAAGAGAAGAATTGCACCTGTTAGATACAAGCACCGTAGTTAAATAAAATGATAAGCCAGCTACCCATAAACCTTTTCCGATTCCTTTTGCTGCTGATGGCACAGGTGCTTATTTTCAGTAACATACATTTTAGCACCTATGGCGTTAACCCGTATGTGTTCCCGCTGTTTATCCTGTTATTACCTTTTGAAACCCCGCGCTGGATGTTAATGCTTATAGGCATGGGCGCCGGCCTTGCGCTTGACGTATTTTTGGGTTCAATGGGTATGCACGCAGCGGCCTGTTTGTTAATTGGCTATTTGCGTCCTTTCCTCATTAACGTTATTACCCCAAAGGGAAGCGAGTTTGAAATAAGCCCCAATGTACATGCACAGGGCGTGGCATGGTTTATAATTTACCTGGGCATTTCCATGTTCGCTTATCTTACGTTTTACCTTTTTATTGAGTCGGCCACCTTCTATAATTTTTTCATTCAGCTGTTAAGAATTGTTTCCAGCACCATAGTTTCAGTAGGTTTAATGCTCATTTTCCTGTTTTTATTTTCCTCAAGAAAAAAGAGACGCTTTGCCTGATTATTTTTGTAGCCTGTGAGTTCCAAAGACCTTTTTAAAAACCGTTACCGGGTCATACAGTTAATCATTGTTTTTTTCGCAGTAATATTTTTGCTGCGATTATTGTATTTGCAGGTAATAGATCGCAAGTATGTTTCGCTTGCCCGCAATAATGCCGTTAAGGAAGTTGATGTTTACCCAACGCGCGGTTTAGTATACGACCGTAAAGGTGAACTGATAGTTTACAATGAAGCGATTTACGATTTGATGGTGATACCGAAGCAAGCCAAGGGTGTAGATACGGTTAAACTGTGCGAGTTGCTGGGCATAACCAAAGAGGATTACGTTAAGCGATTTATGGACATGAAAAAGCAGAAGGGGTACCAGTATATCCCCAATGTGTTTTTCAAACAGATGTCGCTAAGGGATTACTCTCGCCTGCAGGAGTATATGTATTTGTTCCCGGGCTTTTACGGGCAGGTGCGTACTATACGCAAGTACCCGCACCGCGTAGCAGCAACCATTTTGGGTGATATTGGTGAAGTAGATGACAGGCAGATAAAGGAGAGCGGTGGCTACTACAAACCGGGCGACTATGTTGGCCAAAGCGGCATTGAAAAAGTTTACGAGAAGGAATTGGGCGGTAAGCGCGGCAAGAAGCTGGTGTTTTTTGACGTGCACAATAAGGAAGCCGGCAGCTTTGCGAACGGCGAATACGATACGCTGGCTATAACAGGAGATAACGTTATAACCACGCTTGACATTAAACTGCAGGAATACGGCGAACGTTTAATGCAAAACAAAAAGGGTAGCATCGTAGCCATTGAACCACGCACGGGTGAGATACTTGCTCTAGTGAGCAGCCCCGGATATGATCCTAACCTGCTTT
Organism: uncultured Chitinophaga sp.; assembly: GCA_964620645.1. GTDB lineage: Bacteria > Bacteroidota > Bacteroidia > Chitinophagales > LD1 > Bog-950. Next base: position 772 of record CAZUHU010000043.1, on the reverse strand, counting down.
GCGGTGCGGTTAGGGGAGAAAACTTCAGGGCGCTACTGACAGATTCTTTGTTGCCATTGTATTCGCGTCCAACACAGGCTACTTATCCGCCGGGTTCAGCATTTAAGCCGGTTGTTGGTTTAATAGCCTTAACGGAAGGCGTGCAGGGTGTAAACTACACCGTGCCCTGCAGTGGCGTTTACAATTTTGCCGGGCTTAGCCTGCACTGCTCGCACCACCACCCGTCTGCTACCAATATACAGTATGCCTTGATGCAGAGCTGTAACCCTTACTTCTGGCAAACCTTCCGTAATACGATAGAGAACAGGCAGTATAAAGACATACATGACATTTATGCTAAATGGATAGCTTACTGCAACAGCTTTGGTTTAGGGCTTAAAACGGGAATTGATTTACCGAGCGAAAAATCGGGTAACATACCTTCTATTAAATACTTTGATAAAATGTATGGTAAAACAGGGTGGCACTCTTCTACCATTATATCCTTGGGTATAGGGCAGGGCGAGATATTGGTTACCCCACTGCAGATGGCTAATATTTTTGCTACCTGTGCCAATAAAGGTTATTGGGTTACTCCGCACGTGGTGAAAAAAATTAGCGACCCTGTTACGGGAAAGGATGTGACACACCGTTACGAAGTACATAAAAGCACAGTGGACCCCCAATATTTTGACGCAGTAGACGAGGGCTTGTTCCAGGTAGTGGAGGCCGGAACTGCAAAATCCGCCCACGTTGATGGTATAACCCTATGCGGAAAAACAGGTACAGCGCA
>CAZUHU010000042.1:6975-22293 GCA_964620645.1 uncultured Chitinophaga sp. | reverse complement strand
GTTGTGCTTACAGCATTACCGGTGCCGGATGGACGCCTCAATACGACCTGCGCAGTGAAGGCCTGAACCAGCCGATTACCCTGGTGCAGAAGGCGGACATTTACCAAAACAGCGGTATGGATTGGGAACATGTAAAGCTGACTATAAGCACGGGTAACCCTGCACAAAACAACAACAGGCCAATACTGAACCCGCTGTACATAAACTTTGTGGAATACAGAGTTACAACAAGTGCCTATAAAACACTTGACATGAAACGCTACGGCTATGAGAACCCGGCACCGGCGATGAACCTTGCCTTAGAGGAAGGAAAGAAAGAAGGTAGGTTTGATGACGTAAATACTCAGGCTATTAATGTGGAAGACAATACAGTTAGTGTTTCCTATGAGTTGCAGTTGCCACAGGATGTGCCTGCGGATGGAAAGGCGCATACCATTCAATATGATAAGCAGGATATACCGGCCACTTATATCTATCATACTGTCCCGCGTTTAGACCCTGCAGCCTTTCTGCTGGCAAAAATTGTAGACTGGGGTAAGTATAACCTGATGGCGGGTACAGCTAATATCTTCTTTGAAGGAGCTTATGTGGGCCAAAGCACCATTAACCCAAATGTAACCAGCGATACGCTATTGCTTTCTTTTGGCCGTGATGAACGCATAACCGTAAAGCGCAATAAAATTACTGACCTGTGTGAAACCAAATGTATTGGCAGCAACAGAACAGATAAATACGTTTACGACATTGTGATAAAGAACACCAAGCAGCAGCCTATTGAAATAGAAGTGCTTGACCAGGTGCCGGTATCAAAACAATCTGACATAAAAGTGGATTTGGATGAAAATGGCGGCGCCCAATACAACAGCGAAATAGGCAAGTTGGAATGGAAGTTTACTATTGCACCACAGCAAAGCCAGAAGACACGCTTTAGTTATACGGTTAAATATCCGAAGAATAAGCAGGTGTTTGAAAGCAACTATTAAGAACAGCTAAGTTCAATTTCACTCGTCCCTCTTTTGCGGCACGTTACTGCACTGCAAAAGAGGGATTAGTTTTTTAGCCGGGTTTAAAACCTCACATTAATACCGGCCAGCCAATTAAAGCCTGCCTGCGGGTAGAAATAGTTATAGGTATATGGGCCATCCAGCGCATTGCCGCCTGAACCATCGGGGTAGGTGTATCGCTCACTGTAGGTGTAGCCGTTGCTTACATACAGGTGGTTGAAAATGTTATTGAGCAATAATTTCAGCGTAATTTCTTTACCGGGTTTGTTGAGCGGTAAGCTATAACTGATGTTGATGTTGCTATAGTAGAAGGCAGGAATTTTCCGCTTTTCATTACTGGTGTTATCCAGATATTGTTTGCTTACTGCCTTGTTCGTTAAGCTTATGGAAAGGCCCTTAACGGGATAAGCTACCAATTCCAAAGAAGCTATAATTGAAGGAGAGAAAGAGATGTTGCTGTTTTTGTGGGTGGTAATAATAGTAAGTGAATCTACCGGGCTGTAGTTTTCGTCGTAGGTATAAATGTACTCGTTAAACGCTTTTATTTTATTGATGGAGTAAGTGAAGGCATAGTTAATAGCAAACACCATGCGTTGGCTTCCGGCGTAACCATCCGTTACAAGCATTTCTTCCAATACATCCTGCCGGGGAGACTTTTGCTTTGATGCTCTAAAGAACCTGAATGAGCCGCTCAACTCTGCACCGGCGCGGTAACTTTGAGCAACGTTTTCTTTTATGGGGTTGCCAACATCATTCAATCGACCGGTTAATACCAGTTGGTCCTTATAGTACATGTAGTAGATGTTAAGCGCTAAAGGATAACTGCCATTAAGGAATTTATAGCCAGCTTCCATATCATATAAGGTTTCGGGCTTAACGGGTTTAGCTGCCGTGGCTGCCATTAAATCATCACGGTTAGGTTCGCGGTTAGCTAAAGCAAAGGAGGCGTAAACGTGATGAAGGGGTTTTATTTTATATAACACGCCCGCTTTGGGGTTTATAAAATTCCATGTTTTATTGATGCTGTAAGCGCTGAGGTCATCATCAATGCCATGGGTGTTGTGATTTACATAGCGGTATTGCACATCGGCATAAAAGTTTACGCGCTGTTTTAGTTCGTAGTTAAACTTCAGGTAAACATTAAAATCGTTTTTAATTACACGGCCATCGTAATAGTGCCGGTTCTTATCCCAATTCTTAATCTCCTGTGCCCATACCACTTTGCCGTAGTGTTTACCGTTAAACTGCCCCAGTAAGCCGCCAAGCGTTACATCAAAGCCATGGTTAGTGTAGTTAACGGAAAAGGTACCGCCATAAAAAATGTTGCGCAACCATTTTTGGCGGGCAAGGTCAGTGTAAACGGATGCGGTATCGTAATTGGGGAAGTAGTTCAGGAAATCGGTTCCTGCTTTAAACTCTTCGTAGTAACCGCGGCCATAGGTAGCAAAGCCTGCAAGGTTTAAATACAGGCTTTGCGGCAACTGTTGCGAAAAAAGTAATTGCACATAATCCTGACTGTAGTTGTCGGTTTGGTTTTTGTAGGGCGGAAAGTGCTGGCCATAATCGGTGCCTAAATCGTTAAAGGTGCGGTTGGTTTTAAGCGAATCTTCAGGAACGCCGTTCCAGGCCTGGTAGGTTTTTTCGCGGCCACCAAAGTACAGCAGCTTAATAAGGGTGGGGCCACTCCACCAGCCGGTTTGTGCAAACCAACTGTTGAGGCGTGAAGATGCCCTGTCAATGTAGCCATCAGATGTGATGTAGGAGGCAGAGCCTTCAGCGAAGAAACCTTTGTGTATGCCGGTGCCTGCTTTGCCGGTTAGTTTTAGTGTATTGAATGAACCGCCTGAAACGGCTGCTTCGCCAAAAGCTTTTTGCGAAGGTGTTTGCGTTTGCATACTAATGGTGCCGCCAAATGCGCCGGGTCCGTTGGTGGAGGAACCCACCCCTCGTTGTATCTGCACACTTTGGGCTGAGGAAACCACATCAGGCAGATCTACCCAATAAACGCCCTGGCTTTCGCCATCGTTTACGGGTATGCCGTTCAGCGTTACGTTTACTCTTGTGTTATCGCTTCCTCTAATACGTATGCCGGTGTAGCCTACACCTGCTCCGGCGTCGGATGTTACTACTACCGATGGCGTGTTATCCAACAGAAAGGGAATATCCTGCCCGAGATTGTTTTTGTTCAGTTCCTCTTTTTTTAAGGTTTGCGAAACAGTAGGGCTGTTGTTACCTGCGCGCGTGCCTAAAATGTTTACGTCGTTTAAATCAGTTGCTTTTAGCAGGATAACGCCTTCCTGCACGGAAGTGGTTTTGGTAGTGGTATCTGTTTGCCCCAAGGCCGCATGGCCCAGCAACAGAAAGAATAATACCTTTTTCATACAACGTTTGGTTGATGGTTAAGAAATTATTCTTTCCAAGAGTTTGAAGAAATTTCGAAGGAGAGGCAGACGTGTGTCTGTCTTTCTATCCCTGCGCACGAATTACCGTGATTCAGGTTCGAAGGGTTCTTCTCAGAATCCCGATTAAAAAAATCGGGAACGCCCCCAGAAAGTTGGGGCAAATATAGGGAAAGGTGCAAGACGCCAAACTTCCTGGGTTATGGTCTCTATCTATAAGCAGCAATAATCACCCCGAGGTCGCCATCGGTTTGTTGCCAGTTTTGGTTGGCTATATAGGCGCGGCTTACAAATCCATCAAGGTAAAGGGCGTTAATGCACCCCGCGTTTTTAAAATAAAGGGCAAAGTCGTAAAAGTTAACCGGCTCTTTACTGATTACAAACAATAACTTTTTGCCTGGTAGTAAGCCTACACCATTACGGACATATACATTTGCAGAGCCTTGTTTAAACTGCGGATTAATTTCGCCGTTTACAAGCAACATTGGGCCCGATTGCGTTGCGTAAAAAATTGAACTATCGTTACTGAACTGTGCCGTTGGGCAAATGGCAGCGGTATTGTTTTTAGTAATGTAAAAAACGCCATTGGGCTGCAGATAAAAATTTCCCTCGCCTGTTCTTTTGTTCAGGGCATGTAGCTGTTTGCCTTTTTCGATGTATAAGCCCAGTGGCCGGTAATCTGTTTGGAACATACCACCATTCATGGCAAACACTAATTGCCTGTTATGATGTTCCATCCAGTTTTTGAGCGAAGCAATGGAACCAAAACGTTCTCCTTTTTCATTGCTGTGGTAAAAGCCAAATTGCAATTCTTTTGGGTCGGCACGGAATTCAACCATGCGGCTATCGCCTCCGGTTTTTTTACTCAAAAGAAACACCAGGGCAATCAATGCTAAAAGAGGAATTAAAAGGAATAATGGCTTGTAGCGTAACACTTAGCCAAAGTAAAGGTTACTTCGGAATAGTAAAGCAAAACCTGGCACCACCCAGGGGCGAGTCTTCAATCCATATTTTGCCTTTCATGTTGTCTATTATCTTTTTGCAGATGGCCAGGCCTATGCCGGTGCCTTCAAACTGTTCGCGGCCGTGCAGGCGCTGGAAGATGATAAAGACCTTTTCGCGGTATTTAGGGTCGATACCTATACCGTTATCAGAAAACTCAAACAGGTAATGGTCGTCGTGCTCTTGATGGGTAATTTCAACAAAAGCGGCTTCGCTTTCGTTGTATTTAAGTGCATTTGAGATAAGGTTTTGAAAAAGCTGTCCAATCTGCAATCTATCAGCATAAATAACCGGTAGGTTGGCTGAAGTTACCGTGGCAGCCTTTTCTAAAATCTGTAAGCCCAATGATTGTTTTACTTCTTCCAACACACTGTTAAGGTTAACGGCATCGGGCTTGTTAAGCAGGTTTATTTTAGAAAGCTGAAGAATACTATTGATAATATTCATCATGCGTTTAGCGCCTTCGTTAATGTAATGCAGATAAGTGGCCTGGTGCATGGAAAGTTCATCGCCAAAAGTGCGGGTAAGCAGTTGAGAGTAGTTGCTTATCATACGCAGGGGCTCCTTCATATCGTGCGAAGCCACGTAGGCAAACTGGTTTAACTCGTGGTTGCTGGCCTCTAACTGGCGGGCGTATTCTTCAATTTCAGAATTTTTACGCTTCAATAATTCCTGTACCTTTTTGCCTTCCTCTACCTGGAAACGCAACATGGCATCGGTTACTGCAGCCTCCTTGTTTATTTTATGCAGCTTATCTTTTTGCTCGGTAAACTTGGTAAGTTTTTCGTAGGCTTCTAAGTGTTTGCCTGATGCAGCCAGCGTTTCGGCCCAGTAGCGGTAAAACTCGTAGTGGTCTAATATGCTGCCCATCTCCACAAAAATCTTTTCGCCTTCGCGGTACCAGTTATCGGCACTTTCGTAATCCTTCATTAACTGGTAAATGCGGCCCGTTTGGCGGTGCAGGCTAAAAAGGAAGTGTTTGTTTACTGAGCGCTTTGCCACTTCAAGCGCGGCAAAAACCGATTCAAGGGCTGTTTTAAAATCTCCCTTTTCAGCTGAAACAATGCCGATGTTACCCATGGCTACGCAATAAGGAGGGTCGTCGTTAATTTCTTTAGCAAGGTCGGCAGCTTTGCGGTAAAAATCCAGCACCTCCTCCATATTGCCCTGCTTTTCGTGCAGGGCCACACCAAATGAAATGTAGCAGCGTGCAATGCCGCCTTTGTTATGCGCTTTCTGAAAATTATCGAAAGCGAGTTTCAGGTGGTTTTCCGAAAGGCTGTCTAACCCCAGGTTGTTGTAAATAATAGAAAGGTTGAAGAGCGAACGCGCTAAAGTAAGGTTGCCTTCTTCAGAAAGTAGCGGGCGTTTTTCCAGGAGGCGTATGGATTCATCGTACGCCTGCTTTGATTTTATGAGCTCGCCAAGATAGTCGTTGTTTAAACCTACGCGGCGGTAAAATTCAGATTTTACTTCAGCATCCTGTTCATCATCCAGGTAAGTAATAACATCTTCAAGCACAACTATGGCTTTCAGAAACTCACTGGTAATTTCAGTATAAAAATAAGCAAGCGAGGTGCCCGTTCGGGCAATGAGGTTAGTGTTGCCGCTTTCTTTGGCTAATTGAAAAGCCTCAAGCCCTAATGAACTACACTCCTTATCGCGGATTTTTTTACGTTCCGCAAACAGGTTAAGCAATTCATCAATACGTTGGGTTACGTTAATTGACTCGGTGGTAGAAATGCGCATAGATAATTTCCCGTTTACCCTATACGGAAAATATAAAAAAATAGTTGCATGAAAAAGCTTCTGAACCTCAGTTTATAGATGCTTTAAAAGGGCCGCATCTATAAAGCTGCAGGCGTTAACAAAGCGCTCTTCGTTTTTGCCTGTAACTATATGGTAGTCAACCTGCAGGCTAGCAAGTTCATTCATAAAACGGTGGTAAAGTTCCTCGCGGTCGTGCGGGTTTTTGCGTTGTTCGTCCTTAATCCAGTCCAGGTCAATATCGCAAAGCAGGTATAGGCCGCTTTTGCGTTCATATAAGGCCCGGGTAAACCAATCGGGCAGTTCCCAATTATAATACTCCATCCAAATTTTAATGTTCACCAGGCAGTTATCGCTTATCAAAACGCGGTTTTCATGCCCAAACATGCTGTCTTCCAACCGAATTATTTCACGGGCTATTTCCAATACATCTTCGCGGGTGTAGTGGGGGCCGCTGGCTTCAAGATGGGCCCGCGAAACATCAGGTACCAGTGCGGTTTTAAAATGTTCTGCCAGTTGCAGGGCAAGGGTTGTTTTGCCGGTAGATTCAGTGCCTGTAATGGTAATAATCATGCTTAAAAAAATGACAATCTAATTACAATCGATAATAAAACAGAATCAAGCAGGAGGTATATTCGCCGCGTGAATAATATCCTCCGGAGCATATTATTTTTTTCGATTGCCCTGATAGTGCTTTCAGGCAGTTTTTATTTGATATGCTTTACTGAACTGGACCAAAAGCCCTACCAGGACAGCGCCTTTTACAAAAAAGAAATGGTTGAAATAGACCGTTTAAGCAGTAGCGATACAGATAGTGGCGCTGTAGAGGCCGGATGGGCAAGGGTGAACCTTGTGCCCCCTTTTGGCACCCCTATTGCTATAGATGCGGAGCGCGAGGGCAAGCACTTTATTGGCGTGCACGATTCTATTTACGTAAGGGCCTTTGTGTTTAAAAGCGGCGGAAAAAAGGTGGCTTATGTTTCAGCAGATTTATTGATTGTGCCACCTGCTGTGAGCGAATTGCTGGATAGTGTAATGAAACCTGCCGGCTTTAGTAATGAGAATATTTTTTATACCGCCACCCATACCCACAGCAGCATAGGCGCCTGGCAAAACAGCATTGTGGGGGAGAAGTTTGCCGGCAAATACGATGAGCGTGTACCGGTGTTTATTGCTGAAAAATTTAAAGAGGCCATACTGGCTGCTGAAAAAACCACCGCCCCCGTGCAAATGGGCTTTGCTGCCATACCCACCCAAAAGCTTGTATTCAACCGTCTTGTTGGCGACTCGGGAGAGGTGGATTCTTTGCTTAGGATTGTAAAACTGGTGAAGGATAACGGCGAGCAGGCTGCCATCATCACCTTTTCGGCCCATGCCACGGTTTACCACGAAAAAATGATGGAATTATCTGGCGACTGGCCCTCTATAATGGTGCAGGAGTTGGAAGACAGTGGACATTTCTATTCGTTTAGTGCCGGGGCGGTAGGTAGCCAGGGGCCATTTAAAGCCTCCGATGACCAAAATATCGAACTGGCCTATATGGCCGATAACGTATCGGACCTGGTGGCCCTTAACCTGGATTCAATACCTGTTAGCCCTCTTAACCATTTGAAAATGGTTCACTTACCGCTGTATTTACGAGGGCCTAACTTAAGGCTTGCCAAAACCATGGTGCTAAGGCCCTGGCTTTTTTATAAACTGTTTGGCAACTACCAGGCCCATGTAAACCTGTTGCAGCTTGATAAACTGGTTTTTGTGGGTATGCCCTGCGATTTCTCGGGGGAGTTGGTGAACGAAATTGATGCGGCAGGGCAACTTTATAACCTTCAGCCTGTAGTAACCAGCTTTAATGGGGGCTACATTGGCTATATAACCGATGATAAGTGGTACGGCCTTAATACCTACGAAACCCGGATAATGGGATGGTTTGGACCCGGTAATGGCTCCTATTTGTCAGAAGTGGCGATAAAGAGCCTTGCAAAGCTGAAATAAGCGGTGGCGCAGTTTTTTAGAGGTTAGGTGCAGTTTGCGCGTTCAAAAAGTTTTTGAAATAAGCCCGGCCGCCACGCAACTTAGCCGCCGATATAAACATCTTATTTTGAACCCATAAATTACCCAAAAAGTCACTATAAAGTCTATATTTGGCAGTTCTTAAAAATCCTGACGCAGTATTTATGAAAAAACTTCTTACTCTCACCGCATTACTAACGTGTTTTTCGGTTGGCTATTTGCAGGCTCAATTGCAGGTTACAGCAAACAATAACCCATCGCAGTTGGCCCAGGTTTTGGCAGGCAATGGTGTTACGGTTTCTAACTTTACTATTAACTGTCCTTCAACCGCTTGTGGCACATTTACCAATGGTAACAGCACCAACCTGGGCTTAAGTTCAGGCGTGGCGCTAACAACCGGAACCATAGCAGCCGTGCCCAATACCGGTGCTACCTTTGCCAGTACCGATAACGTAAACGGCGGTGATGCTGACCTAAACAACATTGCGCCCGCAAGCACGCAGGACGTTTGTGTGCTTCAGTTCGACATTGTTCCGCAGGGTAACACGCTGAATTTCCGTTATGTATTCGGTTCTGAGGAATATCCTGAATATGTGTGTTCTCAGTTCAATGACGTGTTCGGATTTTTTATTACCGGGCCAAACCCCGGCGGTGGTAGCTATAACAAATCGAATATTGCGTTAATCCCTAACACCAGCCTTTCTGTATCTATTAATACTGTAAACCCCGGCACTCCCGGCGGCGGTTATACAGCCTCAGGTTGCCAAAGCCTTGCTTACAGCCAATATTATACTGATAACCAAAACGGTGCTACAATTGTTTACGACGGCTTTACCACAGTACTAAATGCCAACATCGCGGTTATCCCTTGCCAAACTTATACTTTGAAACTGGCCATTGGTGATGCCGGTGACGGTGTTTATGACTCAGGCGTGTTTTTGGAAGCCAGCTCATTTGTATCAGGCACTACTACAGTAACTGCTACTGTAGATCCTGGCTTTACCAGCACTTTTGAAGGTTGTGTAGGGGGCTACTTTACTATCAATGTTCCGAACCTGGCTTCATCTTCAACCCCGGTACAATACACTGTTAGCGGCACCGCTACTAACGGAGTAGATTACCCAACCTTAACCGGTACAGCATATGTAAGCCCCGGCACCAGCACGGCTTTAGTATATGTTGACCCATTAACTGATAACCTGCCTGAAGGCACTGAAACTGTAACTATTAGCGTGTTAGACCCTTGCACCGGCCAACCGGTAAGCAGCGCTACCCTTAATATACAGGATAAACCGGTTGATACGGCTTACGCCTCATCTTATTTAGTCTGTTCGGGAGACCAGGTGCAGCTAACGGCCACGGGAGGAGGTACCTATTCATGGACCCCGACGACGGGCCTCTCGAATCCGAATATCGCTAACCCTATAGCTACGGTCGATTCCACGGTCACTTACACAGCTACAATAACGTTTGGAACATGTACGGATACCAAATCGGTCACCATCAACTCTAACAAGCTAACTATTTCTGCGGAAACATTCCCTAACACGCCTGTATGCCCCGGAGACTCGGTGGTAGTAGGCGCCAGCCTGGGTGGCGGAACCGGAACGGTTAGTTACCAGTGGGCTCCGGCAAATGCCGTAAACGACCCTAATGCGCAAATCACTTATTCGCGTCCTTTAGTTACTACTACTTACACGGTAACTGCTACCGACCAGGCAGGTTGCACTGCAACAGGTTCGGCCACAGCGCAGGTAAATGTATTGCCTAACGTAACCCTTGGGCCTGATCAATTTGTTTGTGTTCAGGATACACCAATTACCCTTAGCCCTTCAGGTGGTCCGTACAGTTCCTATAACTGGAGCACCGGCGAAACCACTTCTACTATTAATGTAAGCGCTAACGGCACTTACTCCGTTACAGTGGTTGATGCTTCTACAGGTTGTTCGGTAACTTCTTCTTCGGTTAACATTACTATCTATCCTCAATCTTACAGCAACCTGAGCGATACCGGTTCTTGCCCGGGCGTTCCTGTAGTTCTTTCAATAGACCCGGGTTTCCATAATGCTAACTGGAGCACAGGCGCTACTACCAATACTATTTCAGTATCTGCCGGCGGCACTTACTGGTTTACAGCGCTTGATGCCAACAACTGTCCGGTTGCTTCAGATACGATTGACTTTACTGTATCTCCTGCACCTGTTGTAAACGCAACCGCTTCGCCTGATACTATTTGCTTTGGCTCAACTTCAACACTTGATGCGAACGCAACCGGTGGTATTAGTTACCTGTGGACACCAACCGGTGATACTACTGCAACTATAACAGTGAGCAACCCCGGCATATATATAGTAGAGGTAAGCGACCTTTACTGCTCAACTTTTGACACTGTTGAGGTATTCCAATATCCTTATGTATTACCGGTGTTAAATGCTGACCAGGCCGTTTGCCCGGGTGGCAGCGTTACCGTAACCACTACCGCTACTTATGTTAGCTATAACTGGAGCACCGGCGAAACAACAGCCTCTATCAGCGTTAATACACCGGGCGATTACTGGGTTACTGTATTTGACGGCAACTGTACTTTTGTATCAGATACGTTTACATTAACCAACTATGTTGTAACCAACCCGACACTGCCTGATACAGGCGCTTGTGCTGATGCTGATATTACTTTAACAGCAGGTGCCGGTTTAACCAATATTACCTGGAGCACCGGTGCTACTACAAGCAGTATTGTTGTAAACTCCGATGGCCAATACTGGTATACCGCAACTGATGCCAATGGTTGTGCAGTAGCTTCAGATACTTCTGATGTTACGTTTGCACTGCCTCCGGATATTAACTTAACCGCTACGCCTGATACTATCTGTTTTGGCTCACCTTCAATTTTAGATGCCAATGCCGTAGGCAGCAACCTTACCTATAATTGGAACACAGGCGATACCTCGGCTTCAATAACCGTAACCGCAGGTGGTGTTTACAGCGTAACTGTTTCTGACGGTTTCTGCCCAGATAACAGTTCAGTTACGGTTTACGAGTTTCCGCATGACCCGCTTAATTTAGTTGGTAACCCAACTGCCTGCAGCGGCGATAGCACACAGATAGGCACAGCCTTTTTGTTTACCAGCTATCTGTGGAATACAGGCGATACTACCCAAACCATTTGGGTAAGCGTACCGGGCCCATACTGGGCTACTGTAACCGATGCGAATTGCACTTACGTTACTGATACCTTTACCTTTACTAACTTTGTAGTAACTAATCCTGCGCTGGCTGATACAGGCGCTTGCTCAGGCAACAGCATTACGTTAACTGCTGCCCCCGGCATATTCCCTATATTATGGAGTACCGGTGAATTGACCACTTCAATTGTAGTTTCAACTGGTGGTGATTACTACTATGGTGGCCTTGACGCCAACGGTTGTATCGTATTATCAGATACAGCAACAGTAACGTTTACGCCGGCGCCAACGGTTAACCCAACGGCTTCTCCTGATACAATTTGTGCAGGTGGTTCATCAACTTTAGACGCTAATGCTACCGGCACTGCATTAACGTATGTATGGAATACCGGCGACACTACCGCAACTATTACGGTTAGCGCGGCAGGTACCTATGATGTAACCGTAAGCAACGGCTTCTGCCCTGCAACCGGTTCAGTTTCTGTTTATCAATACGCTGTGCCTACTGTTTCTTTAGGTAACGACCAACAGGTTTGCCCAGGTGCTGTAGTAGCATTAACACCAAGCGGTGGCCCGTATGTAACATACAACTGGAGCGATGGCACTACTAATGCAACAGACAGCGTAAGCGCCCCCGGCGATTACTGGGTAACTGTGAACGACGGTAACTGTACTTATGTATCAGATACCTTTACCTTAACCAACTTTACGGTTGTTAACCCAACATTACCTGATACCGGCGCTTGCCAGGGTACTAACGTTACCCTTACTGCAGGCAACGGTTACACTAACATTGGCTGGAGCACCGGTGCAAACACTTCAAGCATTACCGTTACCACTACCGGAGATTACTGGTATACTGCAACTGATGCTAACGGCTGCACCGTTCAATCGGACACTTCAACTGTAAACATTTTACCACAGCCTTCAGTTAGCCCTGTTGCCAACCCTGATACTATATGTATTGGCGGTTCAACAACTATATCGGCCAATGCTACCGGCACTAACCTTACTTATGTATGGAACACGGGTGACAGCACTTCGTCAATAACTGTTAGCGCAGTTGGAACTTATACTGTAACCGTTTCAAACGGCTTCTGCAGCAACTCCGGTTCAATTACCATTACGCAGTATGGCCATCCGCCTGTAACCCTGCAGCCGGACCAAACTGTTTGCCCGGGCAGCAGCGTAACACTTTCACCAAGTGGATCGCCTTATGTTTCTTATGCCTGGAACAGCGGCCCTTCTACTGCTACACTTACAGTTACTACACCGGGTAACTACTGGGTAACTGTAAACGATGGCAACTGTTCTTATGTATCAGATACCTTTACTTTAAGCAACTTTACTGTAACACAGCCTGCTGCGCATAACGATACCACCGTATGTAACGGCCAATCGGCACAGTTAACTGTTGACCCCGGTTACACTAACTACCAATGGAGCAACGGCCAAAACGGCACCTCAATTACTGTAAACACTGCCGGCAGCTACACATACACTGCTACCGATGGTAACAGTTGCACGGTGGTTTCTACTGCAGCAGTAGTTACTACCAGCAACACACCAAACCCGGTAATTACAGCTACACCAGCAGTTATCTGCTTAGGCCAAAACACCAGCACATTAAATGCGGGTAGCGAGGCAGGAGTTACTTACACCTGGGCGCCAACCGGTGGTACAGGTAATACCATTACTGTAAGCAACCCTACTACTTATACCGTAACTGCCGACCTTAACGGTTGCACCGCTACGGCAAGCTTTACGTTAACTGCAGGTATTGTTCCTCAGGTTCAATTGCCACCTTCAGTTAGCAGTTGCTGCACCGATATAAGCCTGAATGTTAGCGCTGAAGGCTTAAGCTACCAATGGAGCAACGGAAGCACTGATTCGGCCATTGTTATCAGCAGCACTAACAATACATCAATGAACTACTCTGTAACCGTTACTAACGTAGATGGTTGCAGCGCTACTGCCGAAACGCAGGTGTTTATCAAGTGTATTGATGCAGCTGTTACTGCAATACCTGATTCTATCTTCCTTGGCGATTCAACCATGCTGAATGTAACTACCGGCTACGTTGGCTCATTCCACTATAGCTGGACTCCTAGTTCAACATTAAGCAACGACACCATCCAGAGCCCATGGGCATTGCCAAGTGATGTTACTACCTACACTGTGGTAGTAACTGATACCGGCGTTAACGGTTGCGTTGATACCGCTGAAGTAACCGTGTTTGTGATCTTCCCGGCTACTGTTATTATGCCTAACGTGTTCTCGCCAAACGGTGATGGACATAACGATACTTATTTCCCTGTGTTGTTAGGCTCATACCAGGAAGTATTGGAGTTTAGAATTTACAACCGTTGGGGCCAGTTGATACACAACAGCAACACAGCATGGGATGGCGACTTCAGTTCGAAAGAGCAACCAAGCGGTACTTACACCTACTACCTGGTAATGCGTGTGCCTGATGATGCAAACGTTGGCCAGACCAAGAACGTTAAACTGCAAGGTTCATTCACCCTGTTACGTTAAACAACAACTAATAAGTAAAGCCCTCCGAAGAACCGGGGGGCTTTTTTATTTAAGCTAAATGACAAACTTTACGGTATGAAGAAATTGCTGCTATTGCTTATATGCCCTTTTGCTGCCTACAGCCAGCAGGCTTTTGATATTGAAGGCCACCGCGGTGCACGCGGGCTTTACCCCGAAAATACTATTGTGGCCTTTACACAGGCCTTAAAGCTTGGGGTTAATACCCTGGAGATGGATATAGCGGTAACGGCAGATTCGCAACTGGTAATAAGCCACGACCCTACCATTAACTGCGATATATGCAATTGTAACGGGCTTACTGAGCGAAGCATTTACCATATGACCTACAGCGCTGTTAAAACTATTGATTGCGGAAGTAAGGGGAATGAGAAGTTTCCGGAGCAGCAAAAAATGCAGGCGGTAAAACCGCGCCTTACGGAGGTAATTGATACCATTGAGCAGTTAACCGCAGAGCTGCATTTGCCTGCTGCGTATTACAATATAGAAACCAAAAGCACAGTGGACGGCGATAATAAACTGCACCCTGCACCTGCTGTGTTTTCAAAAATGCTCTATGATGTGATTAAGAGCAAAGGGATTTTGAAGAGAACCATTGTGCAATCGTTTGACGTGCGCACTTTGCAGGAGATAAAAAAGATTGACAGCACCGTTACCACAGCCCTTTTGGTATTAGATGCAGATGGCATTAAGAAGAATATAAAACAACTGGGTTATACGCCCGAGATATACAGCCCTAACTACATTTTGGTGAATAAGAAGGTGGTGCGCTTTTGCCATCAACACAAAATACGCATAGTGCCGTGGACGGTTAACGATGAGGATAAAATGAGAAAACTGAAGGACTTAGGCGTAGATGGCATAATAACGGACTACCCTGACCGGGCCATCAAAGTATTGCGGTAAGCACTTTTTATAGCCTGCGCGCGTTTTTTGATTAAACAGAGGATATGAAACCCATCATAAAAATTGTAGTTGCTGTTGTGTTGCTTATTGCAAGCCAGCAGTTGAGCGCTCAAAGTAAAAGTAAGAGCCCCGCTAAGGCGCCGGCTAAAAAAGCAGTGGTACCTGCCCCAGGCAAGGAGATAACCGTATCGGTTAAAAACCTGGCTGAAAAAAATATTGCACTTTTTGCAGGCAACCGCGAAGGCCTGAAAGACCCTGCAATTAAAGAGTTAGGAGGACATAGCACGAACACGCTTTACCTGCGCGTAAACGATGTTGCCTGCATAATGGATGATAAGAAGAAGCCGAAAAGCTGTGCCGAAGTTAAGGCGACAACTGCGGTACTAGAGGTAAACAGTTCGGGAACGGTGATATTAGCTAAATAGCCGTTTAGAAAACGCTGCGTGCTTTTGCTGCAGCCAGGGGAGTTAAAAACATCAGCAATAAACC
>CAZUHU010000042.1:0-6875 GCA_964620645.1 uncultured Chitinophaga sp. | reverse complement strand
GCACGGAAATCTCCCAGAATGGGCACGAGCAGGAAAATGCGGGCCGTGCCATGCAGGGTTTCAGTAAGCATTAGCAGCAGCCAAACAGCCATTGCACGCAGGTAAACCATAGTTCATTGCTTTATCCAAAACTACGTTGGGCTACGGATTGGTTTTATGAGTAAGGTCATTGGCCTTTGCAAAATTGCTTTAACCGACGTTTTTAAATGCTTTACCTCATTCTTAATGATGGTTGCAGACAGGTTATATCTTTGTTAACAATCAATTAATAAACCATTATCACCCATGATGAAGAACCCCGTGCTCTACCTGCTGTTACTGTTAAGTAGTTCTTTTGTGTCCTTAAACGCACAGCAATGGAACGGCTACACACTTATAGCCACGCAAAACTCTACCACTGCCTCATTAGTGGATACTAACGGTACCGTTTACCATACCTGGACAGGCTTAACCGGGCAAACCGGTTACTCCAGCTATATGACACCCGGCGGTGTATTGCTGCGCACGGTTAATGTTACCAATAACACATTTAACGGGGGAGGCAAAACCGGCCGTTTCCAAAAGGTATCGTGGACGGGAACCATACTTTGGGATGTTACTTATTCAAGCAGCAGTTACTGTATGCACCATGATGTGCTGCCCATGCCAAACGGTAACGTAATGGTTATAGCCTGGGAATCTAAAACGGCGAGCCAGGTTACGGCAGCGGGGAGTACCAACAGCCATACTATGTGGCCTGATAAAATTGTGGAGTTTCAGCAAACGGGAACCAATACTTACAATATTGTGTGGGAGTGGCACGCATGGGACCACCTGATGCAAAGCGCAAACTCAAGCAATGCAAACTACGTGTCCTCATTGGTAAATAACCCGCAACTACTGAATATTAACTATGGCAACAACGCCAACCAAAGCGATTGGCTGCATATGAATGGTTTGGATTACAACGAGGCACTTGACCAGATAGTAGTTAGCTCGCACAACATGAACGAGTTTTATGTAATTGACCACAGCACTACCACTGCGGAAGCAGCCGGGCACACGGGTGGAAATGCGGGCAAGGGTGGCGATATACTTTACCGCTGGGGAAATCCGGCAGCTTATGGGGCATCGGGTACTACAGACTTTAACGTAATACATGACGCGCATTGGGTTCCTGCCGGTTGTCCGCGCGCAGGTTATTTAGTTGGCTTTAACAACAGCGGCGTGTCAAACTCGCAAAGCGCGGTGGATATGGTTAACCCGCCGCTTAATGGCTACAACTATAATATTACCACAGGTCAGGCTTTTGGCCCCACCACCTATGATTATCGCTATACCAGCACTGATCATACCAATAACATGGGTAACAGTGAGCAGTTTCCGAACGGTAACATGATGGTATGCGTTGCTCTTTCGCAAAAAGTTTACGAAGTAAACTCCGCAGGAACTACGATATGGACTTACACGGCAAGCGGCGGTGTACCACAAGCCCACCGTTACAGCAATTGCCATATTAACGGTCCACAAACATTAACGGCCAGTGCAGGTACGGCCAGCATATGCAGCGGCGAGCAGGTACAACTTTCCGCTACTTCTACAGGCTTGGGCACTTACACCTACACCTGGAGTACGGGAGCAAGCACACAAAATACTACAGCAACACCTGCCTCAAACACTACATATACGGTTACTGCTCAGCTTGAGGCTGGCTGTTCAATAACAGCAACCGTGGCGGTTAACGTAAATACACCGCCAACAGCATCGGCGGGTAATAACGTAACCATTAGCCAGGGTAGTTCAACTACGCTTACTGCAACGGGTGGTACCGGCTACTTGTGGAGCAATGGCGGTAACACTGCCAGTATATCGGTTTCGCCAACTACCACTACAACTTACACCGTTACGGTTACTGATGCCAATGGCTGTAGTGCAACGGCTGATGTTGTTGTAAGTGTTAGCGGCGGTGCATTAAATGCTTCTGCAACTGCAGGTTCAACAAGTATTTGTGAGGGCAGTTCAACACAACTTAGCGCCTCAGCAGGGGGTGGAGCAGGCAACTATACGTATGCATGGTCATCTAACCCTGCCGGTTTTACCAGCAGTTTACAAAGCCCTACTGTTAGCCCAACGGCAAGCACTGTTTACGCCGTAACAGTAAGCGACGGAAGCGCTACAGCAACCGCTTCGGTTAGCATAACTGTAAATGCAAACCCTAATGCCAGCGCAGGCAGTAATGTGAGTATACCTTTTGGTAATTCTACAGGCTTAACTGCCACCGGCGGAACGGGTTACCTGTGGAGCACTGGGGCTAATACAGCCAGTGTTACAGTATCGCCAACTACAACAACTATGTACACGGTTACTGTAACTAATGCTGCAGGTTGTACCGCCAGTGCAAGTGTGCTTGTTACCGTAACAGGCGGTGCTTTATCCGCTGCAGTTTCGGCAACAGATACTACTATTTGCGATGGTGAAACCACGCAACTTTTTGTAACAGCTTCAGGTGGGTCAGGAACGTATACTTATTCGTGGACATCGGCCCCAACTGGCTTTACCTCAACCCTTAGCAATCCATATGTAACGCCTACGGTTACTACAACCTATATTGTAAACGTATCGGACGGGGTGAACTCCACCGCCGGAACATTTACCGTAACTGTGTTGGCATTGCCTGCGCAGCCTACCATAACACCATCTGATACATTCCTTGTATCATCTTCTGCCACCAACAACCAATGGTATTACTATGGCGCTATACTGCCCGGTGATACTTTGCAAACGCTGGACCCTGTATTGAACGGTTCGTACCAAGTACAGGTGATTGGCGCTAATGGTTGCGCATCTCCGCTTTCAGATGCATATGAGTTTATTCAACCAACCGGCATAAATGATGAGGAGTTGAGCGCAATGGTTTCATTGTATCCGAACCCCACAAATGGATTGGTAATGATTAAAGGTGATGTGCTGAAAAACGGTTTTAATGCCACTATTTACGACCAACTTGGCCGGGTTGTAATAAACGGTATAACGCAAAACGTTACTGACGTTAGCAGCGTAGCAGAAGGATTGTATGTAATGGTGATTAAGCTGCAAAGCGGTAGCATAGTTAAAAAGCGTTTTGCAGTAAGCCAATAAGCAGTGTAATGAAGATGAGGCAACTGATAATAGCAGCGCTGTTTGCAGGTTTTACGTTTAGCGCAAGCGGCCAATCGTTTTACGATTTAAACACCATACAGGATATACGCATTTACTTTGGGTATGCCAATTGGGATTATCGTATGGATACCGCTTATGCAGGAGCGGGGGAATATGTTTCCGCAGACAGTGTAGTGATTAACGGAACTACACTGTTGAATTGTGGCGTGCGTTATAAAGGAAACAGCAGTTACGACCCGGCCCGCATAAAGAACCCCTTGCACATAAAGCTGGATGAGTATGTTGACCAAAACTACCAGGGCTATGAAGATGTGAAGTTGGGCAACGGCTATAGTGATAACAGTATGTTGCGCGAGCCGCTTAGCTTTAATATACTGCGCCAATATATGGATGCGCCTAAAAGCAATTTTGCGCGCGTATATATAAACGGCGCTTATTACGGCGTAATGAATAATACCGAAAGCATTGATGCCAATTTTTTGCTGGACCGGTATTACAGCAGTAGGCACACCTTTATAAAGTGCAACCCCGTAGGCAGCCCCGGTGTAGGCAACGGTTCGAACCTTGGTTACAATGGTACTAATGTAAGCAGCTATAACACGGTTTATGAGTTGAAGTCGGATACCGGTTGGTCGGAGTTGTTTCAATTGTGCGATACGCTGAACAACCACTTTAGCGCTTTTGATTCTATTGCCGATATTGACCGCTTTATATGGATGCTGGCTTTTAATAATGCATTGGTTAACCTTGATAGCTATTCAGGGACCTTTAGACAGAACTACTATTTATACCGCAACCATGATGGGCAATGGATACCTACCATTTGGGATTTGAATATGAGCTTTGGTGGCTTTGCTATCGCAGGGGGTACAACATCGAACCTTACGCCCGCAACGATGCAAACTATGGCCTACACGCTGCACAAGAATGAGAGCGCGTGGCCCTTGATTTACAAGCTGCTGAACGATGCTTACTATTCTAAGATGTATTATGCGCACTTGCGCACTATTAATAACGAGAACTTTGCAAATGCCGCTTATAAAACAACTGCAAGTAGTTTGCACAACCTTATTGATAGCGTGGTGGTGAACGATGTGAACTACTTAGGTGCTTATACGGATTTTCAACACTCGCTGGATAGCAATACTACCATTATAGCAACAGGTGGTGCCTGCCCCGGTATTTACCCCTTAATGGATGCAAGGAGTGCCTATTTGGCTAATGTGTTATCAGCAGCGCCACCTGTAATAACTAATATTAGCAGCGGTAGCGGAACAGCTTATGCGTCGCCTACTACTATTACGGCGAATGTTACCAATGGCACCTCTGTTTATTTAGGTTACCGTTATAAAAAGGCTGATCGTTTTAGGCGTGAGCTTATGTATGATGATGGCGCACATGGTGATGGCGCCGCGAATGATAATGTGTTTGGCGCTTCTATAACGCTTAATTCGCTTTCGGTTCAGTATTACATTTATGCAGAGAATGGTTCAACGGGAGCTTTTTCGCCGGAACGTGCAGAATATGAGTTCTATTCTATTACGCCTACTATTACTGTTGCTACTGGCTCACAAATTGTGTTGAACGAAATTACCGCTAACAACAGTAGCGGCATAGAAAACGAAGCGGGCAAGCATAAGGACTGGATAGAAGTATATAATACTACAAATCAGACCTTGGGCTTAGCAGGGTTGTATTTAACTGATTTGACTTCGGATTTAACTAAATGGAATTTTCCGGGCAAATCTTTAATCCAGCCAAACGAACACTTGTTGATTTGGGCGGATGATTTAGATAAAACGTATTTAGATCTGCACACCAACTTTAACTTTAATTCGTTAGGTGATGCGCTGTTGCTTACTGATGGCACAAACATTTTGGATAGCATATCCTTTGGTGAGCAGGCTATTGACCAGGCCATAGGCCGCTGTGCAGATGGCAGTGGTGCCTTTAGAACATTAGTGAGCCAAACGCCGCGTGCAGTTAATGATTGCAGTACTGTTATTGAGGAAGTAAACAAGCTGCAAGTGATGGTTTATCCTAACCCTGCCAGCGGTAACGTTATTGTTTCTGCAGATAATGAGATTAAAACAATTATATTAACCAACACAGTAGGACAAACGGTATTGCAACAAAATACGAATGCGGGCAATACAGTTGTGCAGTTGAATATTGCTGATTTTGCCAATGGCGTTTACACCATAACCGTAAACGGGCACAGTAATAAAAGGTTGGTAATAGCACGGTAGCATTTAAAAATAAAACCGCCTGCATTTTTGTGCAGGCGGCATGACTAAAACTAAATTCAAAAAAAATTATGGGCAGGCAATGGCAGTTGCACTTAGGGTGCCTGCATTGCTAACGCTTATCCTCCAGCAGTTGCCATCGGGTGATTTGACAACCACACCTGAACCAACAGATGTAACATACACATCGCCGCCGGTAACCTGTAGTTTGGCAGTAGGAACAGTAGTGATAGTGCCGATACCCACATTGCCACCACCCGGGTTTATCATCAGGTTAGTCCATACGGTAAGTGCATTATTGTGAGCACCAATTGTAGCAGTGCCATTAAGTAAACCCGTTACAACGCGGTCGCCGGATGTGCCGCCAAAGTTGCCCGCTATCCAATCCGTAGTGCCGCTACCTGCATTGGTTGAACTAACGCGCAGGCCACCTGCGCCGCTAACATCCAGTCTTTTGGCGGGGGAACCTGTACCTATACCTACGTTACCATTGCCGTTAACCACCATAACCGGTGTGCCTATTGCTGCGGCTGTTGCACCTACTGAGAGGTCAAGAATGCGGCCGGTTGTTCCGGCAACTTTTACGGCCATACCGTTTAACGCACCCGTAGTTGTGCTATTGTAAATGTCTACTGCATAACCGCTCTGTGAAGATACCCACGTTAGGGAAGTGTTGCTTGATCCCTGCCCATCGGCACCTATGGGGTTTAGGTTAGTGTTGGCTAACAAACTGTTGGGTGCAGTGGTGCCTATACCTACGTTAGTGCCGTTGTTATACAGGTTGCTGGTAGAAACATATGCTGTACCGTTATGATACAATGTTTGACCGGTTGTGCCGGCGGGCATGCTAACTGCAGCTGCCGTTTGCCATGTAGCTAAACCGGCAGCATCGCTGGTAAGCACCTTACCTGCACCTGGGGCGCCGCCTGTAATTTTTACCTGGCCGGCTACCTCTAGTGTAGCGGAAGGTGTTTGTGTGCCAATACCCACATTGCCACCGCCGGGGTTTATGGAAAGGTTTCTGTAAGAACCTAAAATACTATCGTGGCCGGCAATAGTAGCCACGTTGTTTAACTGGCCCATTATTACTGTAGCGCGGTTGTAACCGAAGGCTGCACCGCCTTTCCAGTTAGCCGGTGCGCTATTGTAAACGCGCAGGCCAACCAGTTGTGCATCTACCGTAGCAGCCCCTACACTTAGTAAGTGTTGCGCAGTGGTATTGCCTATGCCTACGTTGCCGCCGTTATTGTAAATATTGCTTGAGTTTACCACCCAGCTTGTGCCGTTCCAGTAAGGTGTGTTACCTGCAGCGGAGCCATCAGGTAAACCTGAGCCACCTGTAGCAACTTCCCATGTTGCCAAGCCGTTAGCATCGCTGGTAAGTACCTTGCCTGCGCCTGGTGCGCCGCCGGTTATTTTTACTTGTCCGGCAACTTCAAGCTTTGCACCGGGAGACTGTGTGCCTATACCCACATTACCAGTACCCAACAC
>CAZUHU010000041.1:0-22494 GCA_964620645.1 uncultured Chitinophaga sp. | reverse complement strand
CAAATAAGTATGAGTTTGCTTTGTTGCCTGCGGCTTAGGTACGTGCTTAAAAGAATATGCTTTATTGGCTCAAGGGCTACATCGCCTGATGCGCTTAGCGCTTCCACCACCAGCTTCTCATGTTTTTTGCTTACAAAAAAATCGATAAGCAACGGCACAAGGCGGGCATTCTTTACCTTACCGGAAGCTACAATAGCAGCTTTTACCACCGGTTCATTCTCGTCCCGCAGCAATGTAAGCAGGGGCTTAAAGAACGTCTGAACACCCAGCTCTCCAATTATCTCGGCTGCCATAGCCCTCTCTTCAGCAATCTTCGAATCAATAAGCAACAACAGTTTTTGTCCGGCCGTAACTACTGCGTTAATTCCACCACTGCGCATCAAACCTATAATAGCCGCTTTTACCAGGCGTGCGTCTTTGTCTTCAAGAAATACATCAAGGTTTTCCAACTCATCCGGCAATAGCATACACTTGGCAGTAATAGCTTCGGGTAACAACTCCGGATAGTTTTTGTTGGCTATAATGTTTTCTATTTCAGGTAAAGCCGCGGCCACTTTTTTGCGTTCTGCCATTTTTAAGGCCTCAAGGCGCACCTCCTGTGCAGGATGTTGCAAGGCACTAACCACTAAGCCTGCAGTATCTTCTGAAAAGTTTCTATCCAAAATGTTCAGGATATAAATGGCCTCGCCACGCTCTCCCGATTTTATTTTGTCCACTAAAACAGTTCTTGTTTTTTCATCGCTAAGGTTAAGTTCCTGGCCTACGGAGTAGCGGCGGTTTAATGCCTTAAGCAGGGTACGCACATACTCCTTATCTACCATAAAAATCATAACTACCCAAACCACCACCAATGCCAAAAGCATATAGCTAAGCAGCACCAACAGGTTAGCCTGAAAGCCCGATAACTTCAACAGGCTGTAAAGCATAAAGCCCGTGAAGAAGAGAGCAAAAGGATCCATTACTCCCTTTACAATAGTATGTCCCTTTAAGCGCATAGAGGAAGAAAGGGGCTGCATTAGGGTAAGAAAAACCGGGTCCTGCAAACTGGTTTTAAGCACCTCCGTAATAATAGCCACCAAACCAAAGGCGTAAACAATAAGCAAATGATTATGCGAGAAGAAGGGCATAAAAATTATACCTAACAGAAATGGTAGAATAAGTAGCGGACTGATTAATAGCGAGCCCTTAATACCCAAAAAGTTGGTAAGCCTGCCGGTAAGTATAAGTCGCACAAAAATGGCCAGTATGCGCCCTCCGGCAAAAAATGAAGCGATAAAAGCAGCCAACTGCTCATCGCTATGCGCCTCGTGTTTTATTTCTGCGTAAAACGAAAAACTTACAATGGTTACTATGGTTACTACAATAAATGAAAGCGCTGCAACCATGGCAATCATGCGGTTGCCGAAAAAGCCTTTAATAATTTCTCTCAGATCCGTAGTTGCTGCTTGCTCATGGTGCTCATGCTGGTGTTCTATATGTATATCCAGCTTACCGGCTTTGCGCAGGCGGTAGTAAAATATAAGGGCACACAGCATAGATGCGCAGGAGAGTATCAGCAGATTCTCGCTGCTTACATATTGAACTAATACCAGTACGCCTGAGTAACCAATTAATTTTGCCGGTATATCGCCGGCGCCAATCATGCCGAACAGGCGCTTGCTTTGGCGGATGTCAAACAACAATGCGGCCACGCCCCAAAACTCAAGGTTGCTAAGCAGGTAAATAACAAAGTACCAGCTGAACATAAGAAACAGGAAAAAGGGCGCTGAGGAAATGGCAAACTGAATGCGCAAAAACAGGATACTGCCGGCCAAAAACAGAATAACCAGGGGCACCAGTGTTTTAATGGAAATAGCATGTTCTACTTTGCTGTATACATAACCTGCCACCCACAGCAATAGCGCTGAGAATATGTAAACTTTGGGAAGTGCTTTTACATCAAACTCCTGAAGAAAAAGCGCAAAGGCAGCCGTATTAAAAATGGCCACGCCCACCCCTTGAAAAAACTGCAGCCAGAAAAGATTAGAAACAAGCCAGGCTTCGTTGCTACGGATATTGAAAAGCTGTAACAGGCGGTTTTTCATTGGCGTGCGCTACAGGGCTAATATAACTTTTTTAAGGTTGGAAAACTTTAGCCGGTTAATACACTTTAATCAGGCGGCCTGCCTGGCGGCCACTTTTTTCTTGTAAAAATCTTTTGAAGCGGCATACATAGTTTTGGTAAAGGTGGCGTAAACCTTGCCGTCTTCCCCTTCGTAATGCAGCGGCAGGTCAAAGGTGTATTCCCCCCGCAATTCAATATGGCGCTTAACATCTTCTATGGTGCCATCATCCAGCAAAAACCGGCATTTAACCTTTTGGGTGATAGGGCGCAAAAACTTTACAGTTGCACCCTTATCCCATACCACATAATCCTTTCCTAAAATCTTCATAAACATAAGCATGAAGTAGGGGTCTATAGAACTGTAGATGCTTCCGCCAAAAATGGTGTTCACGCGGTTATTGGTCCGCCAGTTAAGGGACAGGCCCACATGCAACTCTTTAAAATCGGCCGAAACAAACTCCACTTTACCGCCGGCACACCATATACAGGGCCATATGTTACAGCCCCAGCGGTACAATTTCGATTCGCGCGATTCTTTTTTATCCGTAGCAAACAATTTCATGGCTAACAATTTTGTTGAACCGAATCTTTTCAATCAATTCGTGGTTCAAAGCAAAACCATTTATGTCAACCCTTGTTAGAGAAAAATATGCGCGCTTACTGGTTAACTATTGCCTGGCCGTAAAGAAGAACGATAAAGTATATATAAGCACCAGCACACTTGCTGAACCACTGCTACAGGATGTAATTAAAGAGGTAATAATTGCAGGCGGCATACCCGTAACCAATATTGAAATTAAAGGGGCAGGTGAGTTAATGCTGCAATACGGCGAAGAACACCAACTTGCCTGGGTCAGCCCTATGAGAAAGTACATCATGGAAAACTTTGATTGCTACCTGAACATACGGGCGCCACATGAAAAAGGAGATGATGAGCACGAGCCGGCCCAACCCGAAAAGTTTAAGATACACCAAAAGGCACAGCAGGAAATAAACAAGATTTATTTTGAGCGCATAGGCAATGGCAGCATGCGCAGGTGCCTGTGCCAATACCCCACCCAGGCCGGTGCTGATGACGCAGAGATGAGTTTTGAGGATTATGAAAAGTTTGTTTACCAATCTTGTTACCTGTTTGATAACGACCCGGTTGCCAAGTGGCTGGAAGTGCGTAAAGAACAGCAGGTGTATGTGGATTATCTTAACACTGTTGACAAGGTGCAGTATAAAGGCCCCAACATCGATATACGTTTTTCAGTAAAAGGCAGAACATGGATAAACAGCGATGGGCGCGCCAACATGCCCAGCGGCGAAGTGTTTAGCGCACCGATAGAAGACAGCGTAAACGGCTGGGCGTACTTTAGCTACCCCACTATTTATATGGGTAAAGATGTAAAGGGTGTAAGACTTGAAGTAAAAGACGGGGAAGTGGTGAAATGGGAGGCAGAACAGGGTAAGGAAGTTCTCGACAAAGTTTTTGCGGTTGAAGGTGCAAGGCGCTGGGGCGAAGTGGCCATTGGCACCAACATGAACATACAGCGCATTACCCGCAATATCTTATTTGATGAAAAAATTGGCGGTAGCATACACATGGCGGTTGGCCAATCGTACAAACAATGCGGAGGCAAAAATGAAAGCACCGTGCATTGGGATATGATAACCGATATGAAGAATGGCGGCGAAATTATTGCCGACGGTAAACGGATATACGAAAACGGAAAGTTCATTTTATAAAAAAAGGCGGGTAACACCCGCCTCTTCTATTCTGAACAAACCAATTTATTCCTGCACTGTAATTTTAAGCGATTGCTTTTCGTTGCCTGCCTTTACTTCCATCAGGTACACGCCCGATTCCCACCTGCCTTCGTAAAAATTCTTCTCGTATAAGCCATTAAAGTTCGTTTTGGTATCGCGGTAAACTTCTCTGCCATTTATATCTGTAATACGCAAAGTAACATCGGCGGCCTGTGCTACATTAAAGGAAACATAAAAGCGCCCGTCGTTAGGGTTGGGGTAAAAATTCAGCCCAGAAATATTAGCCGCCTTTTCATTGGTAGCCGGTACAATTTCCTTTTCAATTACAGGAGCTTTTGCATTGCCTTCCTCTTGTGCTTTTATCACCTTCTTTATAACCACAACTTCCGTCTTTATTTTACCCTGGTCGTCTTTCGTCTTTGTAATAGTCTTTTCTATCTGTTCCTCTCCATCGGTAACATTTACTTCAATCTCCGGGTCGCCATCTTCGCCAACAACCTCTTTATTGATAACTATAATTTTTTTGTGGTGGCCGGTATCAGCACAAGTAACATTTACAATAACGGGATGGTCCTCAACACTGGGCGGTGTAGGTGGCAGTGGCGGTTCAGGCATTTCAGGGCGCTCAGGTAAATCAGGAAGTTCAGGCATGGCCGCTTCCTGCTGTTTCATATAGGCCTCCATTTCTTCCTTTGTGGCAAACTCTTTATTAATCACCTCCGTTTTGCCATTGTCCTCAGTTACCAGGTGAACACGGTATTTCTTTTCCTCCTTCTTTGTATTTTGCTGAGCATTAAGCAGGCAAACAGAAAGAAGTAAAAGCACTGCAAGTGTTATTTTAATCGGTTTCATAAACATTGTTTTAGGTTATAAATTTTTCTGTAACAAAGGTGGGCCATGGCTTAATGCAGTACGGTTAAAGCCGGGTTAAGGCCGGTTAACAAAAAGTTAAAGCCTGCAGCTATACAAGCCGGCCAGCTATTTTAGCAGCAGTGAAAACAAGTACGCGTATAACCTTATTGGTGGTATTAATGAGCATAGCCTTGTTAGGCCTGGTTAGCATACAGTACCTATGGATAAGCAATGCAATAAGGTTGAAGAACGAGGAGTTTGACAGAAGGGTTTATACTGCCCTTAATACCACAATTGATAAACTGGAGTTCAGGCACGGTTTAAATTTTTTTGCAGATCGCCTAAAAGCCGATAGCACCTTATTAAAGGGTATTGAAGATGTAGATACCGGCTTCAGCAACTTTATAATTAATACAGAAAACATAACAAACGAAAATGGAGAAGATGTGCGCGTAACAGTGCGTAGCAGGATAGATAGCCAAAAACAACAGCGCATTATTGTGCAAACCAAAACCCGCACTAACGGCCCCCCTGAGCAAAATGTAACTGTGGAGGCGCTTTCTGCTCCCCCTGAACCCCCACTGCCCCCGCAACTACCGGCGCTACCAGAAGCAGAAGACAAGAAGGAAAAATTTCTCTCCATTATTGCGTGTGCGGCAGATGAATATGCCGTTAGTAAAACAAACTGGATTGATTTAATTGATACCATTAAACTGCTGGCTGTGGTTACTAAGGAACTTGCAGCTAACCAGCTACCCGAAGAGTTTAGATTAGAGTTACACCAGGGAGGGAACGATAGCCTTCTTTATGCATCCTCCAAGGCTTATAAAAAAGATACTTCAACATCGTATTGCATTCCTGTAATTGAAAGTGACGCGGAGGATAAGGCCATATTACTCTCCCTTGACTTCCCCGGTAGAACAAAATTTATTCTTGCATCCCTCATTGGCCTGCTCGCCCTGTCCGTTTCGTTTACCGTTATTGTTATTGCTGTATTTGCAATGGCCTTATGGCTTATACTGCGACAAAAAAAGGTGAATGAAATCACTAACGATTTCATCAATAACATGACGCATGAGTTGAAAACCCCATTGGCTACTATAGGCATGACAGCCGATACGCTTAAACTGCCTTCTATTAACGCTAATGCAGCAGCAATAAATGAGTATGCTTCCCTTATCAAAGAAGAAACCAAAAAACTATCGGCACATGTTGACCGTATTTTGGAAGCCGCCCTTACTGAAGAAAAAAACACAAAGGCCGAACGGGTAGAGTTAAAGCCTGTAATAGAACAAAGTATCGCCCATTGCCACAGCGCTATTGAGTCGTTGAACGGCAAAATAGTACTGGAAACACCTGATGCAACAACTGTAAAAGCCGAGGCCGTTAAACTGGGCTATGTTACAGATAACCTGTTGGATAACGCTATAAAGTACAGCCAGGGCGCACCTGATATTGCCGTTAAAGTTTCTGTTGCGGCAAAGGAAGTTACGATTAGCGTGAGCGATAAAGGTATTGGCATAAGCAAGGGCGATCAGAAGTTGGTTTTTGATAAGTTTTACAGAGTGCACACCGGCAACAGGCACGATGTAAAGGGCTTTGGCTTAGGGCTTAGTTTCGTAAAAAATAGTGTAGAGAGCTGGGGCGGCCGGGTTTGGGTTGAAAGTGAAAGCGGAAAAGGCAGCACCTTTGTGATAGTATTAAAGAGCGATGAATAAACGTGCAAAAATATTACTGGTGGAAGACGATATCAGCTTCGGGAAAATTCTGCGTGATTACCTGACGCTGAATAATCTTGAAGTAACCCATATGAAGGATGGGGTAGACGGGTGGAATACATTCCGCAACCATCATTTTGACTTATGCATTTTAGATGTAATGATGCCTAAACGCGATGGCTTTGAACTGGCTACCCAGATACGCCAACACAACAGCCGCATACCGCTCATCTTCCTCACCGCAAAATCCGGCAAGGCAGATGTGTTGAATGGCTTCGAAAGCGGCGCTGATGATTATTTAGTAAAACCTGTAGATGCTGATATCCTTTTACTAAAGGTGCGCGCTATGCTAAAGCGCATAACGGATAGCGAGCCGGATAAAGAACCGGAAGAGGAGGTTTGCATTAATGGATTCACTTTTAACTACAGCACCCGTTGCCTGTATAGCAATACGTCGCGTTATGTGCTTTCGCCTAAGGAAGCGGACGTGCTGCGCATTTTGTGCGCCAACCCCAATGTGCTGGTTAAGCGCGAAGATATTTTGCGCAACCTATGGAAAGAGGTAAACTACTTTACCGGCAGAAGCCTGGATGTTTACATAGCCAAACTGCGAAAGTATCTGCAAGAGGATGAAACCATAAGCCTGAGCAGTTTGCCCAAAAGCGGTTATATACTAAGCACAGGCCAACATCGTTCTAAATAAGCCCGGCATAGCGAAGTAAGAATAAAGCCGTTTTGGGAATTATGGAGAACAGGATAATCCTCATCATTGTAGGGTAATCGCTTAACGGCACATTATTCACCATTAAATTTTCAAGACATGCTAATCGTAGTCCACCACAAAATTTCCGACGTTCCGGCATTCTGGAAGTCTGCCCAGGAATCACTTCCTAATTTACCTGCGGGTATAAAAATTCACCAGGTGTTGCCTTCGCCGGATATGGCTACGGGCGTGTGCCTGTGGGAGGCCGATTCAATTGACCATTTGCGCGAATATTTAAACTCAAAAGTTGGCAGCATAAGCGATAACACCTATATGGAAGTTAACGCCGCTAATGCAATGGGCCTGCCACAGCTTAACTAATATGCTAACCACATATAAGCAGAAAAGCCATGCGCAATGCATGGCTTTTCGCTTTATATAATTTGCTGCAATTAACGGATAAGGGTTAGAGTGCCTTTACGTTCCAGCTTTTTGTTATTAAGGAAGGTGATGTTTACGTAGTAGGTATAAACTGAGTTTTGCTGCAGTTGCCCGTGGTAAGTACCATCCCAACCGTAAAGCGGGTTGGTTGTCTCAAATACCATCTCGCCCCAACGATTGAAGATTTTAAGGTCAACGGTTTTAATATCCTGTCCGTACACTAAGAAGATATCATTATTGCCATCGCCGTTTGGTGTAAAGCTGTTTGGTACAAATACCGGCTGCTCATCCGCAACGTCAACATGCAGCGTTGCTGTGCCGTAACAGGTGGCTGTACCATTCTGTTCGCTAACGGTTACCAGGTAGTCGCCACTATTGTAGGTGCTTACAAATGGGTTTGGGCAATCAATACAGCTTAAACCTAAAGATGGCTCCCAGGCGTAGGTAACATTACCTGCATTCAAATAAGTAACCTGTACCTGACCGCTTTCACCCAATGGTAGATAAAGTGTATCAGGCGTTACATCAACAATTATCGGCAGTGGTTCTAATACAACAATAGGTATAGTGCTCTCGCAACCGTTAAAGTTGTAAGCGGTTATGGTATGGTTGCCGGCAGATAGGTAGTAGAAGTCGCCTGAATACTGGGGCAAACCGCCGTCCATGCTAAACATATAAGGGCCGTTCTGGATAGAGGTAGCTATAATGTGTGCGCCACCATCATTGTAATTAGGGCCATAGCAACTTGTTGAATCAGTATAAGATTGGAAAGCATCCGGAGTTGCATCAGGCACTGTAGCCGGTAATGTTTTGGTGCAACCGTTGTTATCAGATATAACCAAGGTATAGTCACCCGCGTCCAGATCCTTAATTACGCCATCAGTGGTGGACACAAAGTTCACCATATCCTGCGTAGCAGAATAGTTATAAGGATTAGTACCACCTGTAACGTTTACGGTAATCTCACCATTCTTATCGCCAATACATTTTACTGCTTTAGCGGTGTAGCTTATTACCATATCTGTCGGTTCGGCTATAACTACTGAGGCGGTAGCAGAGCAGCTGTTATTATCCAGCACTGTTACTGAGTAATAGTTAGCAACAAGCCCAATGGCCTGTGCTGTAGTTTGGCCATCGCTCCATAAATAATTATATGGCGGAGTGCCACCGGCTGCCGTTACATTGGCTGTGCCGTTAGGGGCCTGGTAACATAACGCATCAGTGCCGGTTGCCGAGGCAGTAACCGCAAGAGGTTCAATAATAGTATAGGTCTGAGATGCCGCACACGCGTTAGCATCGGTAACAGTTACAGTTACAGGGCCCGCTGATAATCCATTAACCGTGCTACCGGTTGCAAGGTTACTCCAATTGTAAGTATAGCCCGGCGTACCTCCGTTTGCACTAACTGTAATAGAACCATCTGCACTGCCGGCACAGCTTACATCTGTTTGGCTAAGTTGCGTTATTTGCACCTGCGAAGGCTCTGATATTATAATAGAGGCAGTAGCGCTGCAATTGGCATCGGTAACGGTAACATTAACCGGACCGGCAGATAAGCCGCTGATAGTGTTATTGGTTGATGGGCCTGCACCATTCCAATCATAGTAATAGGTTGGTGTGCCCGAAGTTACGTTAATGGTAGCTGTACCATCGCTGCCGCCAAAACAGCTTGCATCAGTATGCGTCTGAGTAAACGTTAATGGCGCTGGCTGTGTAAGGGTAACCGTTACGCCTTGCGTGCAACCGTTAAGGTCAGTTACAGTAATGCTGTACGTGCCAGCCGTTAAATTAGTACGGTCTTCAGTAACTGCTGCATCGTTCCATAAATAGCCGTAAGGTGTTGTTCCGCCGCTTACAGTTACATCTATGCTGCCCGGCGGTGTACCATTACAACCAATATCAATGTGTGTTTCTGAAACCAGCAAGGCAGTAGGCTCAGCAATATTGATAGCTAATGTACCGCTACAGGTATTGTTATCAGTAACTGTAATAGTGTAGGCGCCCGTTGGTATGGCGGTGCGGTCTTCTGTGGCTATTCCGTCATTCCATATATATATGTAAGGTGAACTGCCGTTATTAACGGTAACATCTATACTGCCGTCACTTAAACCAAAGCAGCTTACATCAGTATGCGTTTCGCTTAAAGAAAGAGAATTACCTGCATTAATAATTAC
Organism: uncultured Chitinophaga sp.; assembly: GCA_964620645.1. Lineage (GTDB taxonomy): Bacteria > Bacteroidota > Bacteroidia > Chitinophagales > LD1 > Bog-950. The sequence goes on along the minus strand of CAZUHU010000041.1, from coordinate 12,750 downwards.
CGAAAGCGAACCGGAACACGCGCTGTTATCCGTTACGGTAACTGAGTAAGTGCCTGCAATTAAATTGCTGCGGTCTTCTGTAGCAATACCGTCGTTCCACAAATAAATAAAGTTAGGCGTACCACCTGTAACGGTTAAATCAATAGCGCCATTAGCAGCGCCGGGGCAGCTTTCATCTATTAAAACTGTTGACAATGTAAATGGCTGCGTTACCGTAACCGTAGCTGAAGTTGTCCCCGTGCATGAGTTAGCATCGGTAGCCACCACAGTATAAGTGGTGGTAGTTGCGGGAGTAACCGTTATAGCTGCGGTGGTTTCGGTTGTACTCCATAAATAGGAGGTGCCGCCCGAGGCAGTTAAAGTTGCAGGCGTGCCGTTACATACAGTTATTGCCGAAGGAGAAATTGAAGGGGTTGGATTGTTGTTTACTGTAACACTTACTGATGCAGAAGCTGTGCAGGTGTTTGCATCAGTTACCGTAACGCTGTAAGAAGTTGTAGTAGTAGGGCTTACCGTTATAGCCGCGGTAACATCTGTAGTGTTCCACACATAACCGGTACCGCCACTAGCCGTTAGTGTAGTGCTATTGCCGTTGCATATTGCCGGGTTGGCCGGTGATATAGAAGCCGTTGGTAAGGTATTAACTGTAACAGTTGATGAAGCCGTAGCTGTACATGTGTTGGCATCGGTAACAGTTACGGTATAAGTTGTGGTACTTGCCGGTGTAACGGTAATAGCTGCCGTAGTTTCTGTTGTGCTCCACAAATAAGTTGTACCTCCGCTGGCCGTTAGCGTTGCACCGCTACCGGGGCATACTGAAGTAGTAGCCGGGTTAACTGCTGCCGTTGGAGCAGGGTTTACCGTAACAGTTGCTGAAGTAGAAGCTGAGCAGGCGCCGTTATTTGAAACAGTTACCGTATAAGTGGTAGTAGATGCAGGCGTAACCGTGATAGAGGCGGTGGTTTCCGTAGTACTCCATGCATAGGTGTTGCCGCCTGAAGCTGTAAGTGTTGTGCTGCCACCTGCGCATACTGATGCCGTTACCGGTGAAACAGAAGGTGTAAGGCTATTGCCTATAGTAACGGTGGTTGTAGCAGTAGCCGTACAACCGCCGGTATAAGTAACCGTAACGTTATACGCACCTGCCATAGCGTTAGTAGCGCCACTTATGGTTGGGCTTTGTGCTGTACTGCTGAAAGAGTTTGGCCCGCTCCAAGTATAGCCTATACCTGCAGGTGTAACATCAAGGCTTATGGTTTGACCCGTGCAATAAGGGCCGGTATTACTGGCTGTTGCAGCTCCGCCTGCACTGGCCTGCACCAGTACGTTACCCGTGCTGGTACAACCTGTGGCATCAGTAACTGTAACAAAGTATTGGCCGCTTGCAAGGTTACTTATAGTGTTGGTGCCATTTACGGCTGTTGTAGTGCTGATAATTGTTCCTACATCATCTGACCATGTATAATCCCAGGGGCCGAAAGCGCTGCCGGTTGCGCTGGCTGTGCCGTTGTTTAAACCGCAACTGGTTGTAGTGGAAGCCATTGTTGGAGGGTTGCAGCACGATAGAGTTGAAATAAAGTTACCTACAGGGTCATTCTGGCAACCAGTACTGCTCCATGAACCTGACTCATAATCACCAAGTGTGTTAATGTTTACAGCAAGGCTGGTACCGTTTACGCATGAACCTGCCGGATTAGTAGTTATGCTCCAGCAAAAGGTTACCGGGCAACTTGTTCCCACACCCTGGTCGCCAAAGTTGTTGCCGGGGTTTGCATCAATAACGCTATTGGTATTGCCGGAGGATGTTTCATAAAAGAAGCCGGGGCCATAGGTAACACCGGAGTTGCCTCCGGTTACGCTTTGGTAAAAACCCCAAAAGGCGCCGGTTGTAGTTGCACATGAAGGAGGAAGGGCGCCAGGTGTCAAAGTTGCCATATTCCATCCGGGGCCAAAGTTTAAATCTACACCATGCAGCCAGTTGGCGGCTGTTTGGTTGTAGTTAGAAACCGTATAGCAAAAGTTAACCGTTGTGTTGGGCGGGTACGTTCCATTTGTCGGGGGTGGTGTTGCGGTTAAATTATCCGCTAAAAGGCAATTATCGCAATCGTAGTTGTTTTTAATGTAAAGCGTAAACAAGCCCTGGTCTGTAGGGTCGGCACCTGCAATCTGTAAGAAATATACATCCCCCGGGGTAATAGGCGCATAGGTCTGCTGTACCAATGAACCGCCCGACCCTGTATAACAAACAAGTGGCAACAGTGCATTACAGTTGTTGCCGTTGTACAAACTTACGTTGGGAGAGTTCAATGGGTCGGTTGGGTCGCTGTTTATAGCAAGTTGTAACTGGGTTCCGGTTGCTGTAAACCGATACCATACATCGGCCGAAGGCGAAGCACAACTACCCACTTGTGAGTAAGGGTTACCTGCTGTAGCGCCAACATTTGAAAGGTTGAAAGTAGCTGTTGCACCTTGCGAGATAGACGTACCTGTTACACAAGGTGGCGGCGCAGGCAACGTACCTAAATCGCATGCCGTTGAACAAAGATCCGGTATCGGCGAAAGACAGGCATTGCTTGGCGGTGGTGGTGGCGCCGTGGCATCATAAACGCAGATGGAGAACGTGCCGTTATTGTCGTTGCCATATTCCCAAAAGCGAATGTAGATAGTGCTGCCCGGCACTAAGCCTGTTAAATTCAGGAAAGGCATTAAGCCGTTATTGCTGGCATCATCATTACAACTGTTAAGCGTAAATGGGCCTGAACAGGAGGCAGCAGTATACACCGCCATGGCGCCGTCTGTCATGGTTCCGGTATTGCCATCTAACGTAAGGTTGCCCGATGCCGGAACAACAGCTGTAAACCAAACATCGCCACCCAGGTAGTTAGCACAACCTGGTGCAGGTATATTGGCAGTAGCCGTGGCTGCTGCATTGGTATATTGACTAAAGTTACAGGTAGTTCCTACGTTAAGCGCTATAGCGTTACAAGGTTCGTCGTTAACAGGTTGGCTAAACGCAACACTAATACCTACAAACGCAAAAAAACATGCTGATAAAATTCTTTTCATCTTCAGGAGTATGATAATAGAATGTGCCCTTCTATTGTATAGATGCAATAAAAGCCTGTAAAGTTGCCACTTTTATGGGAGTGGCAAAAGGTATTTTTTGTAAAATGCTTTAATGGGGCTTATTAGCCCCGCCCGTAAAGGATTTAACAAATGCGGCCAAGGCTACTGCTGCCCAGGTGCCTTCCAAAACCACAAAAGGTAAGTAATTGATTATCAGCGAAGCCCAACAAGCAAGGGCTGCTCCTACCAGATTTAACAGAATGTAAATGCGGCTTGATTTATCTAACCAGCCAAAGGCATTGAGTAAAAAGGCCAGCAATAAAAGCGCTACCCCGTTAATGCCAATAAGGTCCTGAGGCACCAAACCCATCCTAAATCTGGGTTTCAGTCCACTCGTTAAAAAGCTCGTTTATGAATAAATTTTCCTCTTTCGAGATTTTGTTGTCGGCTTTAGCCAGTTGAATAGCAAACTGAATTAGCTCGTGGCGTTCCTTCTCTGTAGAATCCTCATAAAAGTCGGCCATGCACTTTTGAAAATGAATCATGTAATTCTGGGGCTCTAATGCACTTAGCACCTCTATTTCCCTATCCAGGTTAACGTGTATGGGAGGAAATTGCGACGCCAGCCACTCCCGTATCACCATGTCCTCTGCAGCAGTGAATTTGTTATCTACTGCTGAAAGAATCATCAACAAATGATAGCCCGCAATTGGCTTGTTCTTTTTCATACTTTCTCTTTTAATAGTCCCCAATTATAACACAAATTTGCGCAGTTGAATTATTGCCTTATACATTTTAAAATAATACCTTGTGTTTTTAAACTACCCGATATGAAACCGAATTTTATAAAACTGCTGTGTGGTGCAGTGTTTACCCTGCTTTTTAGCGCCTCCTTTGCCCAAAGCACGTTTGAAGGTGATGGCCTTCCGTCATTTTTAGGCAAAGCATCCACCAGCCAGGAACTAAAGGACCTTAAAGCCAACTACAGTTGCGAAATGGCTAATGATGAGCACTACCTCTCCAAGGGTGGTATCGAATTAATTCTGCGCAACGGTTCATTAAACGAAATGCACCTGTACCGCAAAAGTGCGGTTTACGGCTCTTTTAAAGGTAAGCTGCCTAACAAACTTCAATTTGATATGCTGCCCAGCGAAGTAAAACGCCTTTTAGGTAAGCCGGTGGCCAGCTATAACAGTGGCTACTGCGAGTTCGACATGGGCACCTACATAATCTCCTGCTGGTTCGATTCGGGCAGGCTTGACCAGGTGGGTGTTGCCGTTAAGGGTGCGCTTTAACAGTTGCATAAACACTGCTGCGGAAATTTATATTTTGCAGCATGAAGCTATTTTCAGGTAAGTGGACCGTACTTTTACTTTTCGTATCCTTTTTGTTTTGTGGCTGCAGTAAGCTGGATAAGCTTACCCAGTTTAATATGGACTATGAAAGCGACTACACCTATAGCGCGGGGCTGCCCCTCAATATTCCGGTGCAGATTTTCTCGCCGGATGTAACTACTAACAGCGACCAGGAGTTTGCCATCAACGATACGCGCAAAGACCTGATAGAAAGCATTAAACTAACCCAGCTTAAACTGGTTATCACTTCACCATCAGGCGAAACCTTTTCCTTTTTAAAAGAAGTTCATGTTTTTATAGCGGCGGATGGTTTACCGGAAACTGAGGTAGCAAACAAGCTTAACATAGATAATACAGTTGGCAGCGAGCTTGAACTTACCGTATTTGATACCGAACTGCAGGAATACATAAAGGCTGATAAGTTTAAACTGAAAGTTACCAGCGTCACTGATGAACTTTTAACCAGTAATGTAAACGTACACATTTACTCTAACTTTTTTGTTGACGCTAAAATACTGGGCATTTGAAAAAGGTACTGATACTTGGAGGAACCATGTTTGTGGGCCGAGTGGTAACTGAACGTTTACGGAATAACGGGCAGTATGACATAACACTGTTTAACCGCGGAAAAAGCAATGCAGCAATTTTTCCGGATGTAAAACAAATGCACGGCAATAGGGAAACAGAAGATATTGAGCAGGTGGTTCAACAACAGTGGGATGTTATTATTGACTTTAGCGGATATTACCCCATTACATTTGAGAAACTGTTGCACAGTTTAAAAGGAAAGGTAAAGCGCTACATTTTTGTTTCTACTATATCCGTTTTTGATTTTGAAAAGCTGGCCGGTAAAAAAACAATTACCGAGCAGGATAGCATACTGGATTGCACGGAAGCCCAGCGCAGCTCCCGTTTACCTGATGCTTATGGAGAAAAGAAAGCTGAAATGGAGCGCGCTCTTTTACTGCAGGATTGGCTGGAGCCTGTTATTTTCCGTCCAAGCTTTATAAGTGGTAAGTACGATTGGACAGAACGATTTTATTATTGGGTTTACCGCGTTAAAATGGGCGACAGGGTTTTGTTCCCCAGTACGCAGGAAACCAACACCAGTATAACTCTTGGCGATGATTTAGCTTCTGCCATAATAATGGCCATTGACGCCGATAAAAAGCAATCGGTTTACAACTCCATTTCTTTTGCGGAACACAGCTTGCATGCCTTTATTAATACGGCTGCTGCTGTTTTAAATAAGAAGGTTGAAATTATTGGCCTTACAGATGAGCAGCTAAAGCAACACAACCTCGAGTACGGCGATTTTCCTTTGTTTGTGCCGGGCGGTATTGCCGTGGATGACAGCCTGTTCAAAAAAGATTTTCCGATTGAACTTAAAGATTACCGCAAGGATCTGGAAGAAATAATTGATGCCGCTGAAAAAGCAGGTTGGCCTGAACCAAAGCCTGGCTTAAAGTGGGAAAGAGAGAAGGAAATACTTGCAGCACTGTAATCAGGAATAAGCCTTTACCAGGTTTTTTGCAACCTCCTTCATTTCAGTTACCAGGGCCGGTGGCGAAATCACCTTCACCTTATCTCCATAGCTGCATATCTGCATTTTTAGCTCGGTATTAATTACCAGCTCAAGCGATATGCGCAACTCCTTCTCGTTATCCTTCAACACTTTTTGCGACTGGTGTATAGGAATGGTTTTAATGTATTTACCCTGCACCGGCGAAAATGATAGCACCACCTTCTCCGGCTTGCCTTCAGCAATACTTACGCCTAACACGTTGTTGTAAAAGTTTTTCTTGTCAATTTTTTCATCGCTGAAAGTCTGCTCCGTAATGCGGAGGTCATGAATACGGTCCAGCGCAAAGGTTAGAATCTTATGGTCCTTTTTACTAATCCCGTTACCTATCACATACCAAAAATTCTTTGATTCACGGATGAGGTAGGGCTCCAGTAATATCTGCGATATACTATCGCTGCCGTGGCGCTGATAGGTAAACTTCAGCACTCGTCTTTCCGAAATGGCTTTTAATATCGGCTCCACTAGTTCAATACCTTTTATTACAAAAGGTTTATCCAATTGTATGTAATCGCTCTCGCCACGGGCATCCTTATTCATTTTTACGGTAGAGGCAATCTTCATAATAGCCTCTTCAAATTCCTTAATGGCGGGCAGGTGCTTAAACTGATCTAAAAGGCTGATGGCGAAATCAAGGCCGTGTAACTCATCCGCGCTTACGGGCAGGTTATTTATAGAATAGTCAGGATCCGAGTAGTGATAGGTGCGCTCTGCGCGGTTGTAAGCTATAGGGGCATTAAAACCAAGTGCCTGGTTGTATCGCATCTCCTGTAAGTCCAACTGCAAGGTACGTTTAGAGACAGGCTTGTCCACCTGTTCTGAAACATAATCAATTAATTCTTCAAGTGTAGGATACGGCTTTTTATGTAGCCGGGCATCTATCAATCGGTAGCGGGAATAAGCATCGCGGTTTAAAGGCATAAAACAAAGGCAAATTTAAGCGCTCCAACATACCAATATTTCGCGTTTCCCTTCGTATGGCAGGCGGCCATGCGAGGTGCTGAAGTTATCAATGGCAATTACATCGTTCTTCTTCCAGGGAAAAATGACCAGGTTTTTCCAGATCAAATCCTCTATGTGCTGCACATAACTATCCGGTATCTCTTTCCCATCACCAAAAAGTACATTCATGCTTTGGTCAATAGGCGCGGTGGTCATCTTTTTTACGCCCACCATAAGTTTCAAAAATATATTCCAGAACAAGGTTTTAGCCCTGTGCTGGTGCTGATGAATGTAACCATACTCAATAGATGCAGCTACTGGATTAAATACCTGCAGGTGGTTAAACCATACTTTCTCCTTACTAAGCGGGTGTGCTATTGCTGCGGGTGTGCGATGTAACAGGCGCAGGTTATCATTATTCAACCATTCAAACTCAATCTCCTGCTCTTTACATTGTCGTTCCACTTCTGCTTTATCGGTAGTTTGAAAAATCTCATTCCACTTCTTAAGCTCAAACAAATTGAATTTGCTGCTTTTTCCTGGGGCCGAATAATTACGGACGGTAATTAAACCGCGATTATCAAATTCCTCCCGAATTTTAGGATCCATGTCAGCATATACCTTTCTAAAATTACAAATGGGTGTTTCGCCACCGTAGTCCGGTTCAACATGGCAATAAAAAAACAAGCTGATGGGTGGTTGCTTTACGTAACTCATTTCGCAATGCTGCATAATGGGGTAGTAGCCCGGTAATTCGCTTGCTGTGTATACATAAGTAGTGCCCTTTACAATGTTGCGGGGCGATGTGCCGTAATAATCGTTTTTTAAACGTGAGTCAGTTTGGAGGGCAATCGCCTCAAAATCTTTTGGTGTATCTATATCAAACCCGCGAAAGAGAATGGCCCCGTTTTCGTAAAACTTTTTATCGAAGCTTTGTTTGTTTGCTTTCATCCAGGCCAATAACTCCTCTTTCGATTTTCCGTTTCCGTTAGGCTCAATTACCAATGGTAGTTTGCGGTCATCCAGGAAAGACTCTTTCATATATGGGTGTTATAAAATGAAGTTATAAAATTGGATGGATTGCAGCACCAAAAGAAATAGTAAGGCAACAAATGAGCGCACTATTGCCTGGTGCCCTTACCCGAAAAGAAAAATACAGTAACGCTTGTTAACATCAGGCACCGCTTTGCGCCATTCCTTTATAGGTTTTGTTTTTATGAACTGCGTTTCAAGCGTTAGGTCGCAGGCTATGCAAAGGCGGGTTTCATCGCGGCAGGTTTTCAATATTTCTTCCAGCAGCTTTTGATTACGGAAAGGCGTTTCCATAAAAATCTGCGTACTACCGCCTGAAGCATTCTCCAATTGCTTTATCTTTTTATCCCGCTCAGGATTTTGTATTGGCAGGTAACCATGAAAAGAAAATTGCTGGCCGTTAAAGCCTGAAGCAATCAGCGCCAACAGGATAGAAGATGGCCCCACCAGCGGCACTACCTCAATATTTTTGCGATGCGCATAGGCCACAATTTCATTGCCCGGGTCGGCTATGCAGGGGTTACCCGCTTCACTTATCAGGCCGCAGTTTTTTCCTTTCAGCACATTTTCCAAAAGCCATTCGCAGTTTTGCTTATCGGCATGTTTTTCTAATTCGCGGATGAGCACTTCTGTATCAAAGTTCTTTTTGAAGCCAATGGCCCGTAAGTAACGGCGGGCAGATTTCGCATTTTCTACAATAAACTCATCCAGCATGCCTACAACATCCTTTACCTGTTGAGGAATAATGGGTGGAGAGTCTGCTCCTAAAAAAGAAGGAATCAGGAAAATTTTACCGGGCGTATTACTCATGGCGAAAGGTCCTCGCGGTTTGAAACAGTATCAATAGCCTGGCAATTGAAGTTAGCTATAGAAGCCGAGTCGGAAGGCAAGGGAAAATCGTTGGTTGTAATTTTTGCGCGCATGGAGCGGTCGTTAAACACCCGCTTCAAAAAGCCGCCCACAACTGGCAGGGCAGCTGCAGCACCCGCACCCGTGCTGTTGCCCGAGAAGTGCACACTGGGCTGCTCAAAACCTACCCAGGCACCGGCAACTATATCGGGGTTATAACCTATAAACCACGCGTCAGCATTGCCCTGCGTTGTTCCGGTTTTGCCGGCCAAAGGCATTTGCAAACCGTATTTGTAAATACGTGTGGCGGTGCCGTGCGTTATAACGCCTTTCAGCATTTGGGTTAAGGTGTACGCCGTTTGTTCAGATATGGCTTCTTTGTGTTGCACACCAAATTGAGCCAGCACGTTGCCGTCCTTATCTTCAATACGTTTGATAAAGTATGGTTTACTGTAAGTGCCAAGGTTAGCGAAGCAGGTGTAAGCGCCTACCATTTCAAAAAGCGAAACATCGCAGGTGCCAAGACATAGCGAAGGCACAGCGTCTAATGAACTTTCAATCTGGCAACGGTGCGCCATATCTACCAGTTGGTTAGGGTCGCCTATATCACACATTATGCGCGCGGTTACCCTGTTATCCGAGGCCGCCAATCCCTCCTTCATCGGCACCAATTCACCATCTTTCCATTTATCCGTGCCATCGGGGTTCCAGTTCGCATCAATACCGGGGCACTCGGGCGGCAGGTACGGTATAAGCGTGCAAGGCTCATAGTTACGTTCCAGCGCCAGGGCGTACAAAAACGGTTTCATGGTTGAACCCACCTGCCGCTTAGTGCTTTTCTTCACATGGTCTAACTGAAAATAACGGATGTTAGGTCCGCCAATCCAGGCTTTAATTTCACCGGTTTTGGCATCAACTGCTAAAAAGCCTACTTGTATTATTTGCAGGTAATAGCGCAGGGAATCTATGGGGCTCATCAGGGTATCCACGCTGTACCCCTTCTCGCCGTGCCAGCTAAAAACCGTCATCTCTGTTTTGGTGTTAAACACCTTCATGATCTCCGCATCGCTTTTACCATCGGCTTTCATGCTTTGGTAGCGCTCGCTTTGTTTCATCATTTTATCCAGCAAATCGGGCTTAGCGCGGCTGCCGAATTTCCACGGGTCCTTCCCCTTCCAGCTTTTAAAGAAATCCTCCTGCAACACCTTCAGGTGTTCCTGCATACTTTCTTCAGCATAACGCTGCATGCGCGAATCGATAGTGGTGTACACCTTCAATCCATCCTCGTAAACGCTCCACTTGGTGCCATCAGGTTTGGGGTTTTTGTCGCACCAGTTCTGCAATTCCTGCCGCAGGTATTCGCGTATGTAAGTAGCCGTGCCCTCACGGAAATCGGGATTATGGAAGTTGAGCTTAATTTCTTTTTTGGAAAGCGAATCGTATTGGTGCTGAGTCAGGAAACCCGCTTCTACCATGCGGCGCATTACAAGGTTGCGGCGCTCCTTAGCCTCCTCAGGGTGCAGGCGCGGGTTATACTTTGAAGGGCCATTAAGCATACCAACCAACATAGCCGCTTCCTCAGGCTTCAGTTCCTTTGGTGTTTTGTAGAAATAAGTAAAGGCGGCAGTTTTAATGCCGTAGGAGTTATACCCGAAGCCTATTGTATTAAAATAAAGGTTAATAATTTCATCCTTGGTAAAGGTACGTTCAATTTTAGCTGAAAGCACCCACTCCCTCAGCTTTTGCGTCATACGCTTTATCTTACCGGTGCGCTGAAAATCTTCATGAAACAGGTTTTTAGCCAATTGCTGTGTAATAGTTGAAGCTCCACCCCTGTTACCCGGTAATGCGGCATGTACCATAGCGCTAAACAAACCCGGAAGATCTATACCGGAGTGTTCGTAAAAGCGCTTATCCTCCGTGGCCACCAGCCCTTGCACCAGGTAAGGCGATAAATCTTCATACGAAACCTCAATACGGTTTTCGGTATAAAAAGAGCCCAGCACTTCCTGGTCAGTAGAATAAATAGTAGTTGAAATTTCGTTGCGTGGGTTCTGTATGGCGTCCAGGTCGGGCATTTTGCCCAAAAGGCCGTAGTTAACCCCGATAAAGAAGATAATGACGAAGCCGATAAAACTCCATAGGGCTATCTGCACCTTTTTAAAAACGTGCCAGAAATTATTTGCGTTAAACGCGGTTTTAGCCATGTTATGCAACAAATTTAGGAGAAGGCATAAGACCTAAACGAAAACGGCGGGTTTTCATTATAACAGGCTAGTTAATTTGTTTAATGAATGGGACACAAAAAAGCGCCCCGCAGGCAGTCTAACCACTTATTAAAGTTGGTGAGGTATGATTGAGCTTGTTAGAGGGCTACCTTACTATTACTTATCCTTCTGCGCCACGTATTGTTCAATAGCGCTGTAAAAGTCCTCGCCGTATTTACGGGTTATGGCTTCCTTTAAAAATTTGTAAACGGGCACTTTAAGCGCTTTGCCGTTTTTGCAAGCGGCCTTGCATACATGCCAACGCTCATAGTTAACAGCATCAAAGCCTTTCTTTTTGCTGATTCTTATAGGGTATAGATGGCAGCTAATAGGTTTTTTCCAATCAATCACACCATCGCGGTAGGCTTTCTCAATGGCACAAATTACTATGCCCTTATCATCGCGGGTTAACCAGGCACAACCGCCGCGTTTTTCCATTAATGGCGTACACCATTCTTTGTTTTCCTTCTCGTAAACATACTTGCCCTGCTTTTCGATAGTAGCAATACCCTCGGGGGTTAGATAAGGTTTTACCTTATCGTAAATTTTGTCGAGTATTTCCAATTCGCTTTTATCCAGGGGGGCGCCAAAATCTCCTGCCACGCAACACTCGCCTTTGCAGGCATTAAGGTCGCATACAAACTTCTCGTCAATAATGTCGTCGCTTAAAATTTTATCGTCAATTACTATCATAGTTATTAGCCGGTAGTGGCACAAAGAAACGAATATATAATAATACCGAGTTGGCAAACTTTAGCCCCCCCTACCTATAAAAAGCCTAAAATTTACCTGCCGCAGCAGCGTTATGAATTACATATCGCTTAATTAGCATTATGAAGAAGTTGCTGTTTGTTGTATTTGCCTTTCTGCAATTGGGATTGCAGGCGCAATACAAGTCGTTGTTTTGGAAAATATCAGGTAATGGATTAACAGAACCCTCCTACCTGTTTGGCACTATGCACACCTCGGACCCGCGCATACTTAAAATAAGCGAAGGGGCTATGCCTTACTTTAACAAGAGCCGTGCCTACGCCATGGAACTTGACCCCGCCGAAGCTTTCGACCTGGGCCTTATGGCCAAGCTAATGATGGGAAAAGGCTATAGCATCAAAAAGCTGGTGAAGGAGCCCGAATACAGCATACTGGACTCTATGATAAGGGAGCAGGTAAGTTTTCCTTTGAGCCTATTCGACAATGTTGCCCCGGTGTTTATCATGACCATTATTGAATCAGCAGGAATGGGCCTTAACGATTCGGCGGGTACAGCGGAAGTTTTGGACCTGCACTTTTATAGCGAGGCTAAAAAGAGTAAGAAGAAAATAATAGGCATTGAAACTGCAGACGAACAATTGGGCGCTTTAAACTCTCGTACTTACCAGGAACAAGCCGATATGCTGGTGCAGGAAATTGATGATATGGCCACAGATACAGCTGCCGGGCCCGACCTTGTGCGCTTTTACCTGGACCAAAACCTGGATAGCGTTGCCGCGATGGATAACACCAACGAAATGCCGCCAAAGTTTTTTAAAGCGCTTGTTACTGACCGCAACCTGCGCATGGCTGATAGAATTGCCGGTTTTGTTAAAGATAAGCCCACCTTTATTGCCATTGGCGCTTTACACCTACCCGCCAAGGATGGTGTAATTGAACTGCTGCG
>CAZUHU010000040.1:15027-22724 GCA_964620645.1 uncultured Chitinophaga sp. | reverse complement strand
ACCTGGTAGGTGGCGCTGCAGATATCAGCAGTGCCCGGCAGGGTAAAAACAGCAGCTTTAATCTATCCATGTCTCCAACTTTCGGGGTGTTTGTAGTTAAAGGATTGGCCATAGGCGGCCGATATTCATTTGGCGTAAGCAACAACCGTACTTACGATTATAAGCAACTGAAATACGTTTCGGCAACTACTTTTAGCTCAGGCATAGGCCCTGTTATAAAGTATTACCCGGGTAAAAAACAGTTGAAGGGCTTAGTAACGCTTAACGGTAGTTATACCACCAGCACTACCCTGCGCGATAAAAAGGTAACCGGCACCAACGGCTTTATTGTTGGCGGCTCTGCAGGCATTGCTTATTTCATTAACCAGCATGTATCTATCGAAAGTGCTTTTTACACCAGCGTTTCAGGCGCGGTTGACCAACTGCCTGTAACCCGCATTGGTTTCCAGGTAGGTTTTTTTGTTTTCTTAGACAAGAAAAAAAAGGAAGCCGCGTTAGAGGGTGTAACTCCATAAAAACAACGAATGACAAGTCTTAAAAACATACTTACTCTTTTATTGGTAGTAACGGCATTAGGGGCCTTTGCCCAAAAGCGTGTGCCCGTTGATAAAGTGCTTGCTATTGTAGGCGATAATATCATCCTGCAATCGGAAGTGGAGGCCCAATACCAGCAACTATTGCAGCAAAGCCAGGGGCTTGAGCAGCACGTGGATAGCAATGACCGTTGCCGTGTTTTTGAAAATCTGGTTTTGGAAAAACTGTTCCTTTCGCAGGCGCAAATTGATAGTATAGCCGTTAACCCCGATGAGGTGGAAGCCGAACTTGACCGTCGTATTAAATACTTCATTTCCATCTTCGGCAGTAAGGAGAAGCTGGAGGACTACTACGGCAAAACAGTAATGGAGTTGAAGGATGATTTCCGCGACGATATAGAAAAGCAGCTCGTAAGCGATAAAATGAAGGCCAAGGTGTTCAGCAATCTTAAAGTATCGCCGGCAGAGGTTAAGCAGTTTTTCGACCGTATACCTAAGGATAGCATCCCCTACTTTAACAGCGAATTGGAGTTAGGGCAAATTGTGATGTTCCCCAAGGTAAGCGAGACCCAAAAGGAACGGGCCAAAAACAAGATACAGGAGATACGCGGCGAAATACTGGCAGGCAAGGATTTTAGCCTGGCCGCTACCATATACTCAAAGGACCCCGGCAGCTACCTGGAAGGCGGAAGCCTTGGTTGGATCGAACGTGGTGAGTTGGTGCCTGAATTTGAAGCTGTAGCCTTTCGTTTAAAAGAGGGCGAATTGAGCGATGTAGTGGAAACGCAATTTGGTTTCCACCTGATAATGGTAGATGAAAAGCGCGGCGATAAAATTAAAGTGCGCCATATTTTAATTAAGCCCGATATACTTAACTCCGACCTGGTAGCTGTAAAAGACCGTATGGATAGTATTGTTCATCAGTTAAGGGTAGATAGCCTTAGCTGGCGCGAAGCCGTTAAACAATACAGCGAAGATGAACAGAGCAAAAGCGTTGGCGGTTTAATGACCAACACCAAAACCGGCACCACTTATTTTGAAAAGGCAGATATTGATGGCACTTTAATTTTTACTATCGACCGCATGAAAGTGGGTGAGTTTTCGGACGCCCTACCATATACCACCGGCGATAAGGCCACCGGAATGCCGCAACAAGGCTATCGCATTATCTGGCTTAAAACCGAAACCAAACCGCATAAGGCAAGTTTAGAGGAAGACTACCCCAAAATACAGACAGCTGCTAAAGCCGAAAAGCAACAAAAAACGCTGGACGAATGGGTATTACAGCACAAAGGCAAAAACTTTATCCGTATAGATGACTCTATGAAAAACACTTGTCCTTCGGTTAACAGGCTGATGGGTAACCCTTAACAAACAGACATTGCCGTTGCTGCTAAACAATAGGTGGCGCGGGTTTATTATATTTCGAACGAAAAATTGAAAACTTAAGTTGTATGTATAATTCGGATGTTGAAGCGCTTGACGCCTTTGCTGCAAAATACAAAGGACTAAAAGCAGAGGTTGCAAGGGTAATTGTAGGACAGGATGAAGTAGTAAAGAATATTCTGATATCTGTTTTTTGTGATGGACATAGCCTGTTGATTGGCGTGCCCGGCCTTGCCAAAACATTGATGGTACACACCATTGCCGATGTGTTAGACCTATCCTTTAGCCGTATACAGTTTACGCCTGATTTAATGCCCAGCGATATCATCGGTTCGGAGATACTGGATGAAAACCGGCACTTCCGCTTTAATCGCGGCCCTGTGTTCAGCAATATCATTTTGGCGGATGAGATTAACCGTACACCGCCCAAAACCCAGTCGGCCCTGTTAGAGGCCATGCAGGAGCGCAGCGTAACCGTTAGTGGCAAGCGCCACCAGTTAGACCTGCCCTTCTTTGTATTGGCAACCCAAAACCCCATTGAGCAGGAAGGTACCTACCCGCTACCCGAAGCGCAGTTAGACCGCTTTATGTTCAGCATAAACCTGGATTACCCCAGCTACGAAGAGGAGATTAACGTGGTAAAAAGCACTACAGCCGCCAAAAAAGTAGCGCTCGATAAAAAAATGGCGGCTACTGAAATACTCTATTTTCAGCAATTAATACGCCGCATACCCATAGCTGATAATGTGCTTGAATATGCTGTTAAGCTGGTAAACAACACCCGTCCTAACCGTAGCGGTTCACAGGCTATGGTAAATAACTACATCAGTTGGGGGGCAGGCCCGCGTGCCAGCCAGTATTTGGTTTTAGGCGCTAAGTGCCATGCAGCCATCAACGGCAAGTACAGCCCCGATATTGATGATGTTAAAGCAGTAGCGCACCCAATTCTTCGCCACCGCGTATTTAAAAACTACAAGGCGGAAGCTGAGGGCTTAAGCATCGATAAAATTATCAGCGACTTGCTGTAGTCGGCTACTAACCACTTTCTTCTATCTCACTAACCAGCAACAACTGCAGGATGTCATCCGTCCACGACATTTGGTTGTGCTTAAAACCTTTATAGCGGCCATCCCATTCAATGCTGCCCGCCCATTCCATCAGCAGCGTGTCAGCATCAAAGTTTACCTCTTTAATGCAAAACGACCATCCGTCCTGCTCAAACGGGGCCTGAGCTTTTACGGTAACGGAGCGATTATTGAGGGGGTCGTTCACAATACGGTCCACATGTTTCCACTCCAGCGTTTCCAGTTGTTTACGGCAATAAGTTAGTAAGGCGTTGCGCTTGGTGGTTTCCGTACACCACGGAAAACAGCCCGGTAAAAAAACAATCTTCATAGCGCGTGTTAAATAAACCGGTTGTTACGCAATGTATTTGCGCTGTATTTTAACGTTGTGCGGCGTACAAATGGCGATGAAGGCATGGTTGAAGGAGGGCGCTCCATTAAAATTCCTAACATTTTAACGTTTAGCTGATAGATGCCGTTTAAACGCTTAAATTTGCGGTCCTTGTATGAGTGATTCTATCAAACATGAGTGCGGTATAGCCCTCATCCGATTGCTGAAACCCCTCGATTACTATGTAGAAAAATACCGCACCGTAGCTTACGGCCTTAACAAGTTGTACCTGCTTATGGAAAAGCAGCACAACCGTGGCCAGGATGGTGCCGGCGCTGCTGTTATTAAGCTTGACCCACACCCGGGCAGCCACTTTATAAACCGTGCGCGCAGTATACAAAACCAGCCCATTGTTGATGTATTTGCGCAGATATTCGGCAGTTTCCCAAAAGACCGAAAGCCGCTTGAAAATGTACAGGCCGAAGCCGACTGGCACAAGCGATACAATCCTTTTATTGGCGAATTGCTGTTAGGTCACCTTCGTTACGGCACTTATGGCCGCAATACCGATAGCTTTTGCCACCCCTTTATACGCGAAAACAACTGGATGACGCGTAACCTGGTATTGGCCGGCAACTTTAACATGACCAATGTTGACGACCAATTTAACCTGTTAATTGAACTGGGCCAACACCCTATTGAGCGTAGCGATACTATCACCGTAATGGAAAAGATAGGCCACTTTTTGGATGATGAGGTGCAGAAGATTTTTGACCGTTACAAGGACCAGAAATACAGCAATAAAGAGATTACTGATTTTATAGTAAAAGAATTAAGCGTGCGCCGCATACTTAGCCGCAGCGCTAAAGATTTTGATGGCGGCTATGCTATGGCCGGTATGTTTGGTCATGGCGATGCTTTTGTAATGCGCGATCCTAACGGTATACGCCCGGCGTATTATTACTATGATGATGAAGTGGTTGTAGTAGCCAGCGAAAGGCCCGCCATACAAACCACCTTTAACGTACCTTTTGAGAAGATTGAGGAAGTTAAGCCCGGCCATGCGTTGGTAATTAAAAAGGATGGGCGCGTTAAGCATGATTTAATACGCGACCCAGGCGAAAAGAAGAGTTGCAGTTTTGAGCGTATATACTTTAGCCGCGGCACCGATAAAGAGATTTACGAAGAGCGTAAAAAGCTGGGCTATTACTTAACTGATGCTGTGCTTAAATCGGTTAACTACGACTTTGAGAACACGGTTTTCAGCTTCATACCTAACACTGCCGAAGTGGCCTTTTACGGCCTAATGAAAGGCCTTGAAGACTACCTTAACGAATACAAAAAACAACAAATACTTAGTACCACCCGCCTTAGCGATGAGGAAGTGCGCCGTATACTAAACCTGCGTGTGCGTATGGAGAAAATTGCGGTTAAGGACGTTAAAGCCCGTACCTTTATTACAGACGATAGCAGCCGCGACGAAATGGTAAGCCATGTGTATGATGTAACCTATGGTTCAGTACGCGCAGGAATTGATTCGCTGGTAGTATTAGATGATTCCATAGTTAGGGGCACCACACTGCAAAAAAGTATACTCAGCAATTTGGACAGGCTTAGCCCTAAAAAGATTGTAGTAGTATCCTCAGCTCCGCAAATCCGTTTTCCTGATTGCTATGGTATTGATATGAGCCGCATGTATGACTTTGTGGCTTTCAGGGCCTTAGTTGACTTATTGAAAGATCGCGGCTTAAGTGCCAAACTGCAGGAGGTTTATGAAAAATGCAAGGAGGACGAGAACAAGCCTTTACCCGAGATAAAAAACCACGTTAAGGAGCTTTATAAGCTGTTTACCCCTGAGGAAATTTCGGAGAAAATCTCAGAAATCGTTCGGCCAAAACACATATTTGCAGATGTGCAGATTATCTATCAAACCATTGAAAATCTGCATATTGCGTGTCCTCAAAACCTGGGAGACTGGTATTTTACCGGTAACTACCCCACCCCCGGGGGCAACCGGGTAGCCAACCGTGCTTTTACCAACTATATTGAAGGTAAGAATTACCGCGCCTATTGAAATTCAAGGGAGTATATTTCAAAAACCCCTTAATTTTTTTCGCTTTTAATAATTTTTCTTTAATTTGCTGACCCCGTTTAAGGCTATGAGCGGGGACATTGGGTTTATTATAATAAGCTTGTAAAAACGTTTGGCTATGAGAATCTTTACAAAGCTTGGGTTATTGACGCTTTTGCTGTGTCTTTCAGCGAGCATCTTCGCCCAGGAAACCACCGGTAACGAATCCGGCAAGGGAAAGAAAAAGAACAAGAAAACCACTACTACCGAAAATACTGCCGGTGAAAACACCGGAGATGGTAAAACGTTAACCGGAGCTACAGGTTCAACCGGCTCAACTGATGGCGATAAGCCGGCAGGCAGCAGCGGGGATGGCAAGATTAAAGACAGCCAGAACCAGATGCAGTTTATGAAGCCGGATGTAGAAGCCAGCAAGTATAACTTTTACCGCCGTAAAGAAATTTCAACGCCGTTGATGATGAGTTACGACGAGGACTCTATGCCATTTCAACGCGGTAAAAAGCGCCAAAAACAACAGCAGGCTTACCTCAATAACCAGTATTATTTTCCTGCGCGCCCTAAGGACCAATGGGAGCTTGGCATTAATGGCGGTGGGGCTTACATATTGGGTGACGTATCACCGCATATTACCGGCACAGGCGTGTTGCAAAACATTGGTGGCGGCTTTACTATCCGCAAATCATTCGGCTATGTAGCCTCACTTCGTTTTGGCTATAACTTCATGATGTCAACCGGCCGTAACTGGGAGCCGGACGCTAACCTGCAGTTTAACCCTGCCCTAACCGGCAAATACAATCCTAACGTTAATTACTGGAATAATCCAAGCTTATTGGCACCAAATACCAGCGATAGCTTGAACATGAACAAAATGTTCTTCTATAATTATCGCACTTATATGCATGAAGCCCACTTTGCTGTGGTTGCCAACTTCGGTAACGTGCGTTTCCACCGCGAAAGGAACTTCCTGAATTTTTATGTGCTAGGTGGCGTTAGTGCTATGATGTTTACTACTTACATGGATGCCCTGGATGCCAACGATAATGTATATGATTTTTCACATGTACATTCTTTATACTTCTATCCTAACGGTGGTTACCCGGTTGATGAACGGGTAGACAAGCGCAAGGAAGCACTTAAGAGGCTTAAAGGCATTCTGGATGGCAAATATGAAAGCCATGCAGAAAACGAGAATAACGCTTTAGGTTACAAAAACTGGCAGTTGCTGCCTGGTGCTACCATTGGTGGCGGCTTGCAGTTTCACCTTTCTAAATGGGTAACCTTAGGCCTTGAAGAGCGCGTGATATTTACCGGCAGCGACCTGTTAGACGGCTATCGCTGGAGCCAGGATGAGCACAACGGCTTTACCGGCAATAATGACCTGGTATCTTACAGCTCAATAAACATCCTGATAAACTTAGGCAAGAAGAAGACTGAACCACTTTACTGGCTTAACCCAATGCAGCACATCTATAAAAAGCTGGGAGATACAGATCCTAAGAAAGTGGCTGACGACATCCTTAAGGATGATGACGATGATGGTGTGATTAATGCTTTGGATAAAGAGCCTAACACTAAGAAGGACTGCCCTGTTAATACACACGGTGTAGCCTTGGATAGTGATAAGGATGGCATTATTGACTGCGACGACAAAGAACCTTTCAGCGCTCCGGGCTACCCTGTTGATAGCTTTGGTGTGGCTATTATACCACCAAATCCATGTTGCGATACCACCGGTTATGGCAGCGATGGCACTGATGGCAACAGCACTGAACTTGGCCCTGATGGTAAGCCTATAAACGGTGGCCCCGGTAACGGCAAAGGCCGCAAAGGCAGCAGCGGTTACGATTGCAGCAAAATTGAATTACCGGGTATGGTATTCGATGATGACAAGTACTACTTAGACCCTCAATACTACGGCAACCTGCACACTATTGCTGAGCGCATGCAAATGTGCCCTGATATGAAGTTGGTTGTAACAGGCTTTGATGAAAGTAAGAACGACCAGAAGTACAACGAGCAGTTAGCATGGAACCGTGCCAATGCAGCAGTTGATTACCTGGTTGAGAAATACGGTATAAGCCGCGACCGCTTTATAATTAAATACCAAGGCGGTAAAAAGGCTGCAACCGGAACACCTTTCGAAAGAAAGATGAAGAACAAGGTTGAGTTCCGCTACGCTAACGAAGGCGAAAGCGGCGACAGCAACCCACCTGCACCACACCCTGGTTTAAAAGCAGGCTCTAACAAATAGTATTCATAGCCCACATAGCCATTATTACAAAACCGCCTCC
>CAZUHU010000040.1:11935-14927 GCA_964620645.1 uncultured Chitinophaga sp. | reverse complement strand
GCTTTCAACTTATCGCTTAACTGCGGCAGGTTGCGGCGTTCAATAAGGAAAGAGGTAAGCTCGGCAAACTCGGCAAAAATGTAATGCTTGTTTAATGCGCCTGTAAGGTAATCCTTACCGGTGCTGCCGCCGGTGCCGGTGCGGTTGCCAATCATACGGTGCACCATGTGGATGTGCCTATAGCGCCAGGTGCTGATGTTCTCATCCAACTCCATCAAGTTATTGATGAGGTTAAACGGTAGTTGGAGTAATGGATAATCGCGGTAAAGCATAATAAACAAAGCAGCGCGCCTTGCCTTAGGGCTAAGGTTTTGGCCTGGCTTCTTTTCATTACCTAAAACCATTTCTTCAAAGCGGTTGTAGTTGGCTTTTTCGGCAGGCTGCAGACTGTTATTGTATTGCTCCAGGTATTTCTTCCAAAAGTCGTGTAGCGAATTTCCATCCCAGCCGGGCCAAAAACTCTTCTCATCAAAAAACGGCATGCGCTCCAGCCACTCGTTAATTAGGTCAATCAGCGGCTTTTTCTTTTCTACGGCACGTATTATTTCAACATCCTCAGGTTTTAGTTGAGAAATGTAATACTCCTGCATATGGCGGTTTTCCATACGTAAGCCCAGCAAGCCTTCCAGCAGTTTAAACTGTATGCTTTGGAAACCGGAAGCCGGGCGAAGCATATTGCGGAAGTCTAAAAAATCCAACGGGGTCATAGTTTCCAGAATATCAATTTTGCCGATAAGCGTATGGAAAATAATGTTGACCCTTTTGAGGCGATGGTTTACAATAAACAAATCGGGCGAACTGTCCTTAATATCCGGCTGGCCCATAACATCTAACACAGTGCCTACTTCGTAAAGCACCTGCTTAAACCAAAGCTCGTACGATTGGTGAATAATGATAAATAGCATTTCATCGTGGGCATGCTCGCGATCAGTTCTATCGCTTTCCAGTTGCTGTGCATTCAGAATTTTATCGAGCTGCAGATATTCACTGTAATAAACGCCATCTTTCATTTCATCTTCGTTTTACACCTCAAAGATGAAAACTTATTGCATTAAGGCCGAAGGAATATGCCGTGAGATTTATCAGGGCTATTCCACCCTGCTCAATACAATAGTTGCCCCGTTGCGCGGACACTTGCGTGGCTGCCTGTTGCGGTTATCGCATTCATAACAACTCAGTTCCGCAGCGGATACGCGTATGTGAAAGAAAACAGCATCTCTTCCCGGTTTTGTCCGTTTTGAAAATGGTGCGGTTAATTCAAAATATCCTGCACTATCACTAATACAGTAAATACCAAAACTACGGTTGGATTGTGAGGGAGAAAATGCTCCCCATGCGTTTGTACCCGTAATAATAGCATCGGCTACGGGGCGGCCTGTGGCATCTTTAATATAGCCGCTGTACGTGTAATAGCGTTTCTTTGGCTGCCCAAAGGGCCTATTATAATCGGCAGGTTTTGACGCACTTGCCGTGGCCTGCTTAACACTTCCCTCGCCAAAAACATTCCAGGGATTTTGAGCAAACGGTTTTATTGCCTTTGCATCGTAAACAAACTTTCCTTTTTGCCAGCGGGCATCGGCAACATTCAATATACCCTCATGCTTACCGAAGGAAATTTCAGCGGCATCGTATCCTTCAAGATTAATATCGGTGTTAACTTCCATATAACCCCAATAGCCAAAACCACTGCCCCCGTAGTTTACTATCGCTTGTTGCATATCAAGGATGTGCCGGGCATGTTCCTGGTAACTGCCCCAAACAAAGGGCATTTCACTCAGGTTTTTTCCTTTATGCTGTTGCGTAAAACCCGGTACCAGGGCATTTGTGTCCTGCCCCATTATATCGGCTCCTTCCTCTGTCCATGAACTGCCGGCGGTTTCGCTGATAATCCACGGCAGCCGGCAGTTTTTATTTATCCAATACAATTGCATGTTAAACCGCTGCATGGCTGTCGGCTTGTCGGCAGGCTCCCACTTACCAAGAAGAAAAGCAGGATAGATATGGAAACTATTGAAATCCAGTTTTAGGATAGTCGGGTCGTAAGTCATTAAGTCCTGTATATCCCAATTACTCATGGTTATAAGGTGATTAGGGTCAGCCTGTTTTAGGCTATCATACCATAAGGCGCTAAACTGCTTTATCTCAGCCTTGTTAGATGCAGTAAAAGGCCCCCAGGTTCCCCATGTGCCAAACACCGGCTCGTTGTAAAGATCGTAGGCCAATAGCGCAGGATGTTTATTTAAATATTTACCTAATGCATGTAAATAGGAGGCATAGCCCTTTGCCTGCTGTAGGCGATAGTAATAGGAGGAATCTTTATTAAAAGCAATGGTGCCCGAAACTGTATTGCCGCCCGATAAGAGGATAACATTAAGCCCTTGTGCCCATGCTATGTCTAACATCTCCTTGATCTTTGGAAAAAGCACCTCCTGCAGGTTCCTATCCCTTTCATAAGGCTGATGGAAGATAAGCGGCTTACCCCACCAGTTCCATTGTGGGCCGCTATGCGGCTGGCAAATAGCCCTGCCTCCATCAGCTCCTCCCGATTTCCATTCACCATTTTCTACATGGCCGTAATAATCGTGCCCGTTAAAATTTAGCCACAACACCCTTACCGTATTAAAGCCCATTGATTTCATCAAAGCAAAATCAGCAGCAACCATATCCTTACCCCTGCCGAAATCAAATTCATAAACACCCGAACTGCCGTAGTTGTAGTTAGGTGCCAACTCAATGTCGTTTATAGCCGCCACACCATCGCCATGCGCGCATTGATTGCAACTCAAGGTGGCTTCGTAATTGCATATCATAGGATAAAAAGGCTGGCCTGCCTGATTATAGAACTGTTTGCCTTTTAAGGAAACATACTGCGCTTTCGCAAGCACAACAACTAAAACACAAGCCAATAGCAATGCACAGCGCCTCTTCATTATTTAAATATACGGTGCCTTAAAATATAAAACGTGCCCACCTTTAGGTGCAGCACGTTTTA
>CAZUHU010000040.1:7303-11835 GCA_964620645.1 uncultured Chitinophaga sp. | reverse complement strand
ACATGGTTAAGGGAATCGCCCCCTCCCATTCCGGAGAGATTAAATACAAATTGACCGCCGAAGTAAAGTTGATTGCCTGCTAAAGCCAACGCTTTTACAGGAGCATCTGGCAGTGCCAAGGGATCAAATATGCTATACACGGTTGTATCCGGCGCAAAAATTTGCTTTCTGTAAGCCATAAGGTTCGCTCCATAATACATCATTCCGCCGCAGTTAAAATCACCCGCGGCATATAAGGTTGAATCAATGGAAACGAGTTTGTTGATGGCATTGCCCGAAAAATAACTATTTACCATATTAGTTTCTGGTTTAACATCTTTCTGCCATAGGCTGCCATCAAAAAATGCAAGAGCACAGGAGTCGCCATTCCAGGCCACATCACAGGCTGCATAAAGTTTGCCGAGGTGTACTTCAAAATCATTAACGGGGGTAGGAGTTCCAAAGCCCATTAGTACTGGCTGAGAACCATCGTATCCTATAGCGTGTTGACGCGGCGCGCCTGTTGCAATATCAAAATTGCCCCCAATAACCAGTATATTATTATATACCTCAAGTGCACGAACGCTGCCGGTTATCAGGTTTCCGTTTATCGCCTGCCAGTTACTGCCGTTCCATTTAGCTACGTTGCCGGTAAAGTCTCCGCCGGCATAAAGTTCCCCGTTAAAAAAGGCCAGGGCACGTACTGTGCTATCCAGGGCGCCCAATGCCTGCCATTGGCCGGTGCCAATATCAAAAACGGCAACATGAGGTGCTGTAACACCCCCGGCTGTTGTAAACTCGCCGGCAGCATACACCATGTTGTTATGTATAACTATAGCATTAACGGTTCCGTTCGTACCTGTGCCAAGGGGCCCCCATCCAAAACTGGATATCCCACTGATCCATACAGCGATATTGTTGCAAAAAGGGCCTGCAGCAGCCTGCGTAAAGGTTCCGGCAGCATATACGTTTTGAGTGGCCGGGTCAATAGCAATAGTATTTACAGCACCATTCAAACCCCCGCCCATTGATTCAGCATTAGAAAACGCAGGATAAGAAGGTTGTATCCACGCCAGCTCTTGCAGCGTAAAGCCGTTTTCATCTGCCCATTCCTTTACACCTGCAACTTTTATATCGCGTACGTAGGCAAACTTTTGTTCTGCGTCAATCTTACGTGCAAGGTCTTCGGCACCACTTTGCTGCATCAGGTATCCTACAGCGCAATGGTTGCCGGTGCGGTCAATAAACACAGGGGTTTTATAGCTTACATAATTATTTACAGGAAAAGGCCGTGCATGCCAATAACCGTTTAGTTCAGCAAGCAGACGTTTACGGTTAGCTTGTTGAGCAGGGGTTAAATAGCTTACATCACGCTTGCTCAAAACTTCTTCTACAAGCATTAAGTGGGTGGCAATCCAATCATTAAAGTTGCGGGCGTTGCCTATAGTGGTTATGGCTATTAAGGTTGCGGCTTCAGGTTGTTTTTCCCACTCAGCATTTACCTGCATTAACTTGTTCATTAACGCCTCGCCGTTATTATTCTCAGCCTTTATTAATTGAGCTGACAAGAAAAAAACAGAGAGGAGTAGTAAGGCAATTTTGCGCATACACTTGTCTTTTTAGAGTTACTAAAGTTAATCTTAAAACGGATAGGCTGGAGAAAGCGTTGCCTGCTCTTATAAAAACTCCAATATCTCCTTCCCATCTGCATCAAAAGCATGAATTACAAAGGGTTCCCGTCGGCGCTGCAGGTAGTTCGCCCTGCTAATCTCCCATATCATAGTGTTGCGGTCATTACCATCATTGTCCTTTGCGTTACCTATGCGTATTTCGCGAAGTGAAAAGCCGCATTTTTGAGGCACCCTGGCACTTGCGATGTTCCGTTCGTCGCAGTGTATTTCAAGCCGGTCGAGGCCTTCTATTTTAAATGCCACTTTGGTTAAAGCCTTTACATTTTCAGTAATCAGGCCTTTGTTGATGTAGTCTTTATGCAACCAATAGCCAATCTCCAGGGCATTTCCCTCTAACCGTGCATGTAAGCCTGTGCCGCCCAACAGCATTGTTTCATCTTTATCAAAGATGCCCATGGTAAAATCTTGGCCGGTGGTGTATTTATGAATGAAGGTGGCAATACGGTCGGCTTTAGCCTGCAGCGTTTCGGGCTCAAACTTTATCCAGGGCATCCACGGGGCAAGGTGCTCAAGATTTTCATCTACGCTTTGCTTCAACAACTCAGCATCTGTTGGCTTGTAGCAACGGATGACAAGGCGCTCAGTTTCGATGCGATATGTTTTAAGAGGCTGCATAAGACTAAGATAGTCTTTACGCAATCAACTTTTACCCTCTCAAATGGTAAGCCTTTGGTTTAGTAAAGGCGCGTAAACCAATATGCGATAGCGTAGCGCCAAAGCCGGAGTGTTTGCGTCCGCTCCAGGGTAGGGCTGCACTTACGCGGTCGCAGCAGTTCCAATAGCTGGTGCCGCTATTTACCTGTGCCAATATTTTATTGGCGCGTTCCTGCGTAGCGCTGTAAACGCCGGCAGTTAAGCCATAGGCGGTATCATTCATCAGCTTTGTAGCCTCTGCATCATCCTTCACTTTCATAATACCAATAACAGGGCCGAAACTTTCTTCCCGCATTACTTCCATATCATGATTCACGTTGGTTAACACAGTAGGTTCATAGAAGTACCCTTTACCATCAATACGTTTGCCACCGGTTTCAACTTTAGCGCCTTTAGCCACAGCATCTTTCACCTGTGCGTCTACCACTTCTAGCTGGGGTTTGCGGGTAAGCGCACCTATGTAAACACCTTCTGCATTTGGTTGACCGGTCTTATACGTCTTCACCTCTTTTACAAATTCCTCTACATACTTATCGTATATCTTTTCGTGCACATATATACGCTCTACACTGCAACAGCTTTGGCCGTTATTATAGAAAGCGCCGTCTGCCGTACCTGCAGCAACCGAAGCAATGTCAGCTACATCATCAGCAATGTATAATGGGTCCTTACCGCCTAACTCTAATTGGCAAGGCACCATTTTAGGGGCCACCTGTTCGTAAATGTATTGACCGGTTTTGTAGCTGCCTGTAAAGTAATAACCGTCTAAAGGCATTTCTAATAGCTCTTTACCTACTTCGCCTGCACCAATGGCTATCTGAAAAGCATCATCCGGCACGCCTGCCAGTTTCAGGTAGCGTTCAATTTCTAAACCTGTAAGCGTGGCAAACTCTGATGGTTTATACATAACCGCATTGCCCGCCAAAAGCGCAGGTACAAATACGTTAGTACCTACCAGGTAAGGATAATTCCATGCGCTGATGTTACATATAATACCCAGAGGCTCATACACTATTTTTTCCTGCATGCCTTCCTGCGCGCTCATTACTTCTTCGCTTAAATATTTTTCGGCATTTGCGGTAAGCCAGTTAATACGCGCGCAAGCGCCGTTCACTTCATTACGCGATTGCTGCATAGGCTTGCCTACTTCTGAAGTCAATACCCGTGCGCACTCCTCAATATTCTCTTTAAGCAAGGCCGCAAACTTTTGCAGGATAGCAACACGCTCTTTTAACGGTACTGCGTTCCACTTCTTCTGCCCCTCAGTCAGTTTACTCAGTTTCTTTTGGAGGCTGTCTTTTGAATCTTCTTTTAAATCGGCAATTACCTCTTCGGTAGCGGGATTGATAACTTTCATTGTCTATTGGTATTGGGCTGCAAGTTTAGGGTATTGGCAGGAAGCGGCAAAGAGCAAAGTGGCGTCGTGCTGAACTTGATTCAGCATCTCTAGTAAACTCAGATTCCGGCTTTCGCCGGAATGACGTAGATTTTTTACTTCGCCGCCTGCTTCCTCACTTCCTCCAGAAACCGTTCGCGGATATTCTTAGAAAGTGGATTGGTTTCCTTATCCGTCATGCGCTCAGGGTGCCATTGAACGGCCAGCAAGAATGGCTTGTCGCTTTTATCTTTCCATTCTGCCCCCTCAATAACAAAATCAGGAGAATAGGCATTCACCATCAACTCCTCAGCCACCACGCTTAAGCCTTGATGGTGGGCGCTATTAATATTGCCCTTAGTGCCTCCGGCAATTTGCGAGAGCAGGCTATCTTTTACAATGTCCACTTCATGCTGGCCATCGGCATCGTTATGCCGGCGATGGTCTTTGTTGCCGCCTTCTTCAAGGTCCTGCATTAGCTGGCCGCCCAGGGCCACATTTACCAATTGTAAACCACGGCAAATGGCCAGCACGGGATGGTTAAAGTTCAGGGCCGTTTCAAACACGTGCATTTCAAATTCGTCGCGCAGTTTATTGAATTCAGCCGGGCCATTAGGGTAATCCGTTCTGTCGTTCTCATAAAATTCAGGATGCACATCCACGCCACCGCTTAGCACAATGCCATCGCAATCTTCAATTTCATCCCAGGCTTCATCCAGGCTGTGCTTATCCCAGTGTAATTCTACAATCTCTATATTCTCGTCACCTCCCTTTAACCAAACGGGGTAATTCTCATGTCGAGCCTCTGTAACGGTAAGTCCAATTCTTATTTT
>CAZUHU010000040.1:5767-7203 GCA_964620645.1 uncultured Chitinophaga sp. | reverse complement strand
TTACAAAGCTTGCCCATACAGCATACGGAAGTCGGCACGGCTAACCGGTTTAGGGTTGTTGGGGTGTGCAAAGTCAGCAAAGGCTAAGTCTGCCAGGGTTTCCAGGTGCTCTTCCTTCACGCCTATTTCGCGCAGTTTGTGCGGTATGTTTACGCGGGTGTTCAGGTCAAACAAATACTGCACTACAGCCTCACCTGTTTGGTTAGGTAAGTCCAGCGTTTGGGCTATACGCTTAAAACGGTCTTCAAAACCGGCAATGTTATACTGCATACCGTAAGGGATGTTTACCGCATTGGCTAAGCCGTGGTGGGTATCTAACAAACTGCTTAGCGGATGCGCTAATGAATGCACCACCCCTAAACCTTTTTGGAAAGCAATGGCGCCCATCATGCTGGCTAGCAGCATTTGCGAACGCGATTCCAGGTCGGGTTTGTTAGTAGCCTTTTCCAAAGACTGAGAAATAAGGCGAATACCTTCTAAAGCAATACCATCACAAATAGGGTGGTAATTCTTTGCCAGGAAAGCTTCCATGTTGTGGGTTAAGGCATCCATACCCGTAGCCGCCGTAATAAAGGCCGGTAATTCCATGGTTAACTTGGGGTCTGCAAAAACAACCTTCGCTAACAACTTAGGTGAGAAAAGTATTTTCTTTTGGTGTGTTTCGTCGTCAGCAATAATTGCACTACGGCCAACTTCGCTACCGGTGCCACTGGTGGTTGGTATGGTTACAAAGTGCGGCACATCGTTAGTTACATACACATCACCGCCAATAAGGTCGTCATATTTAAACAGGTCTTCGCGATGGTTAACGCGCAATACCATAGCACGGGCCACATCAAGGGCAGCGCCACCGCCTACACCTACAATACAATCGCGTTTGGTATTATCCCATACGTCAACGCCTTTATATACATCGCTTTTTACCGGGTTTTTATGAATGTCGCTAAACACTTCTACCGAAAAACCCTTTGCTTTAAGATCCTCAACAATCTTTTTAAGGAAAGGCAACTGGGCAACGTTTGGATCCGTTACTATTAAAGGGTTTTTAAGGTTATTACTCTTTAAATAACCGGGTAACTCGTTAACAGCACCTGCGCCGAAACGGATGATGGTAGGAAAATTGAACTGACGTACGGTTTCGAAAATCATGGTTTAAAAAATTTGAGAGCGCAAATATAAGCAAGCGACAATACCTTAAAGGCTGCAAATGCCTAACAATTGCAAAGGCCCCGAACAACGATAAAGGCGCTGTTTCCGTCTTTCTCTTAAACTTGTATAGATATTTCACTTATGAATAGAATTTTACCAATTGCACTTTTACTGCTGGCATTAAGCGTGGGGGCCACCCCTAAAAAAGTATTGTTTATAGGCAACAGCTATACCTATGTAAATGATTTGCCCAATTTGCTACGCCAACTAAGCGAGTCGCATGGCGA
>CAZUHU010000040.1:0-5667 GCA_964620645.1 uncultured Chitinophaga sp. | reverse complement strand
CCTATGTAAATGATTTGCCCAATTTGCTACGCCAACTAAGCGAGTCGCATGGCGATACGATTACCGTTGATAGCTATGCCCCCGGTGGTTACACCTTTCAGCAGCATAGTGCTGATGCTAATGCGCTGGCTAAGATTGCACAGGGCGGTTGGGATTATGTAATACTGCAGGAACAAAGCCAGCGGCCGTCTTTCCCTCCAAGCCAGGTAGAAAGTGAAGTTTATCCTTATGCCAAAACGCTGGATAGCTTAATCCATGTAAGTAGCCCCTGTGCCGAAACGGTTTTCTACATGACCTGGGGCCGCAAAAACGGTGACGCCGGAAATTGCGGTGGCTACCCCATACTTTGCACCTACAATGGTATGCAAAGCCGCCTGCGCGAAAGCTACCTTGAAATGACTGTAGATAACAATGCAACCGTGGCCCCTTGCGGTATGGCATGGAAATACATACGCGAAACAGACAGCACCATCGTGCTTTATCAAGCTGATGAATCGCACCCCGAGATAGCGGGCAGTTACCTGAATGCCTGTGTGCTTTACAGCAGCATTTTTCATAAAAGCAGTTTTAACAGCGGCTTCAAATCAACTTTGCCCGACTCTATAGCAAACAAGTTACAGGCCGCCTCTGATTTTGTGGTGTTTGATAGCCTGAGCCAATGGCAGGGTAATGGCGGACTTGTATTTGCGGACTTTAGTACTTCACAAAGTGGTGGCTTAACATTTTTCGATAACCAATCTTTAAACGGCACCGGCTTTACCTGGGCCTTTGGCGATGGTAATGGCTCTACTTCTGCATCCACATCGCATGCCTATGCGCAGCCAGGCACCTACCAGGTAACTTTTACGGTTAGCAATACCTGCCATACCGAAAGTGTTACCAAGCAGGTAGAAGTAAGTGCAGCCAATACAATCATTGAAACGGGTGAATCGGAAGTAAAGATTTACCCCTCTGTTACAACAGGGCAAGTAACTGTGGAAAGCAGCTTGCCGGAATGCAGCATAAGCATTTACAGTGTTAACGGCAGACTGCTTTTACAACAAACCTTAGCGAGAGGGTTAACCAACCTTAACCTCAATAATATAGCCGCTCAAAACCTGCTTTACACTATAAAAGCGGGCGTTAAAAAAATCTGTTCCGGTCAATTGCAGAAGCAATAGAATGCAAATACTAAAAGAAAAACGGGCGGTTAAGATTTCTCTTTCCGCCCGTTTTTTATTTAAGATGCCTTTACGCCTTTAGTAAGTGCGCTCCAACACAAACCAACTGAAGGCGCGCAGGTTTAACTTAACCATACTATCAACTACAAGCGGGTCAAGGCGTTTCCAGGCATTTTCTAAAATAGTTTTAGCTTCCTTCTCGCTTTTTTCGATGGCATTCACTTTATCCAGCAAAGCAACTGCCTCGCCTATCTTTTGTATGCTCTCTGTTTTAGAATCTACGATTTCCCAAAGACGCTTACGGTCCGCTTTATTAAGCATGGTCATTGCCTTTGCAACAGGGTAGGTTATTTTACCGGCAGTAATGTCCTCACCTTTAGTTTTCAGATGGTCCTTAAAGCCTTTAAGGTTAAGCGTATCATCAATTATCTGGAACGATACACCCAATGCCTCAAAGTAATTGCCCAAGGCATCAATTTGCTCCCTTTTGCCCTCGCCCAGCAAGCCACCTATTTTTGCCAGGTAGGCCGCCGGTGCGGCAGATTTAAGGCGGTGTGTAGCTACCACGCGCTTTACAAGGCTCTTTGCAGTTTTATCATCCTTTAGCACTTTAGGCATCAGGTAATTTAAACCGTGTATATCCATGGCCTGGCCGCTGTGCGAGGCACGCATAGCTTCAAAATACCAGTTATATATCTGCACCTTTTCTTTCCAGCCTTTATCTACGCGGTATATACAAACCTGGCCCAGGAAGTAAGCAGCCGTACCACTGTTAATTGCCTTGGCCTCACCAAACAATACGTGCGCAGCAGGTCCGCCACGGCGCACCGTTGATTTATCCTGCACATCATCTACCATTAGTGAACCCGCATGCAACAACTCAGGCAAGGCCAACCAGTCAATAGCTACCTGCGAGTCGCCACCTACAATATCGCAACAGGCAATGGTAGCATAGCTGCGCCATGATTTGCCGCCACGGTCGGTAATAGTACGTATAGGTTTAAGAAATGCCTCTATATAAGCTTCTTTATCCAGGCCCTCTATCAGGTGCTTGTTCCCTTTGGTTGAAACAAGTTCCTCAAATTTCTCATTGTCGAAAGCTAAAGGAACAATTTGCTGAACGGATTTTAAGGTAGTGCGCGAAACAGCTTTCAAAAACTCCTTCATGTTGCTACTGTTCACAAAGCCGTGACGCTCAATAAAGCCCGGCCCACTCACCTGCTTGCCATTTAAGGTGCCACTTACATTAACACGGCCCTCCCAAAAGGCTGGCTTCGAAATTACGGTGGCAAACTCCTGTCGGTCAAAAGCAGCTTCTGCTTTAATCTTTAGCTTAAACTCAGGTGCTTCCAATACCCAAGCTGTGGGGTAATCATTAAACGTTCGCGTACTGGTCCATGGTTCACCAACCGCTTTCAATTTAAATTTAGTAGAGTGATAGCGCTTACCATTCTTATCTATCATAATAATAAACGAGCCACAATCCTCTCCTGTTTTCAGGTCAATCAAATCATAGGCAGTAAGCTCGGTGCCGTTATCCAACTGCATTGCAATCCAGTTCCAGCTCACGTCCTTCTTAAGCTTATCGTTTTTCTTCTCCGGGTGGCAACCAAATTCATGATCGTACCAGCCAGTGGCTTCTTCAATTTTGTAAGCATCCTTACCAATTTTAAAGCTACCGGTTACTTCGCACTTGGGAATAAAGTAGTAGAACATATCCTCTGCCGAAACCCCGCGCACGACACCATTATTGCCGTGGCGTGTTGGTGGCTTTTTAGGGAAGAAACGTATATCAACGCCTAACTGCTGCCTTTTGTGCTCCAAATGCAGCACGTAGCTGCCATCCTTCTGTTTAGTGAAGGTATTGCCATCGTAGTTTAAATACAATTTATCTAAAGCAATGGTGGGCTCCTTTTTCAACAGTTCATCCGGGTAGGGCACTACCCCTTTGCTCAGCATTTCAATACCGGCGCGGCGTATAAAAGGGTCCTTCACCATTTCGCCTTTCTTCAAACGCTCAAGACCCAACTGCGGAGCACGGCGGTCAACTAAACTAACGGTGTAGTATTTTTTCTTTTCAATATCTGATATGCCAAAAATTACCGAATGTCCGTAAACAGGCTTTTTGCTTTCCTTATCATAATCGATTACACTCTGAAAGAAGGATGCAAATAAGGAGAACTCCCGTCCTCCCTTTACTTTAATATGACTATGCATATACCACCACTCGGTTGTTGAACTGTGGTGCGGCAGGTCATGAATATTTAAATCAATAGGGCCTTCAGCGGGCCAGTCCTTTGCAAAAAAGGGAGCAATGATCTTCTTCTTTTTCATTAGCGCTTGTTATCAGCGGTGCGATTATAACCATTTGTGAAACAGTATTAGGGCTGATTTTAGTCCTTATACAGCGCCTGCCAAAAAGATGAGATAATTATCACGGTTTTGGCGGCATTTTGTAATTTGGCAAAACAGCGATACTACCTAAACACTTGCATATGGGCCTTTTCTCCCGTTTTAAAATCTGGCGGTTTTCGAAGGAGCGGACAGAGTTTTTCAGCGATGCCGTATTTGCTATCATAATTACCCTGTTGGTGCTTGAAATTAAGGTGCCCCATATTGCTAACCATGAAGACAGCAATGAGCTACTACAGGCATTAAAAGAAATGGCACCAAAAATTATAAGCTGGGTAGTAAGTTTCTTCTTTATCGCTGTTATGTGGATACAGCACCATAACGTTTACCGCATGGCTACGCGCATTGATTACGGAACAGTTTGGATAAACAACCTGTTTCTGTTAATGCTTTCCTTTATCCCTTTTCCTACGGCGTTAATGGGCGAATACCCACACAACCGCCCTGCGGTGCTCCTTTTCGGTTTAATAGCCACCCTGGCCTCCGTGTTGCAAATTTTTCTGTATCGGAACATTGCCAAAAACCACCTTCAACCGCACTACGATCAGGCCGCTGTTATGAAAAACGTACGCAGGTCTTTTTTGCTGGCTCCGCTATTGCTCATAGTAGCTTCGGCAGTTTCATTCATCAGCCTTATGCTACCGTATTTTATTTATGCGCTGGTGCCCTTATTCTTCTTGTTGCCGTTGGACCGCAGTAGAGACGAACAGTGATCAAAACTGTAACTCCACCCCCAAATTACCCGATTTCAGGTAGCCGGTTGTTACCTTTAGTTTTTTCCGCTCAATGTTGTAGTAATGCTTAAACTTACTGCCAAAACCTAATAATACCGCACCACCAATCAAAGAAACTGCACCAGCCGTTGTAAAAGCTGCGCCTCTCGGACGATTATCTACGGCGTATGTCCCGCACATAATACAATCGTGTTGATAGACAACTCCTGTCTTTAGTTTTTTAACTCCTATGGCAAAAACGGTTGTGGAAACCAATGTAATTATAGTGCCGGAAGCCAGCATAGGGACGGCTTTATTATTCATGTTCTCCAGCCGAGCAGAGTTATCCTGAGCATAAGCTCTTTGTTCATTTAGGATAATCAACAGCGGCAAAAGAAAGACTATGAATTTCATGGCCTA
Organism: uncultured Chitinophaga sp.; assembly: GCA_964620645.1. GTDB lineage: Bacteria > Bacteroidota > Bacteroidia > Chitinophagales > LD1 > Bog-950. The sequence goes on along the minus strand of CAZUHU010000040.1, from coordinate 962 downwards.
TCTAAATTAAAACGTTTCCCACATTTTGATTTAAATTATTTCCATATACCTTTTGGTTTCCCAATCAGTAACTACGCGCTGGTATTGGCGCCATTCCCACTCACGGGTTTGGGTAAAGTGCTCAACAAATTTGTCACCAAAAAGCTCTTTGGCTACTTTACTCTCTTTCATGGCCTGGGTAGCTTCCCACAGGTTGCGGGGTAAAGTTCCGCGGCTGGTATCGCGGTAGCCGTTGCCTGATGTGGCAGGCTGTAACTTCATTTTGTTTTTAATGCCGTACAAACCGGCAGCCATGCAGGCTGCGAATGCCAGGTACGGGTTACTATCGCTGCCCACCACGCGGGTTTCAAGGCGGGTAGATTTAGAAGAACCCGGCAAAGCGCGCAGGGCAACAGTGCGGTTATCTATAGCCCAGGTTACAGTAGTAGGCGCCCACGCACCCTCCACCAGGCGCTTATAGCTGTTTATGGTTGGAGCTATCATAGGAAGAATAAACGGCAGGCAATACAACTGGCCGGCGGTATAACTCTTCATTAGTTCGCTCATTTTGTCCTTGCTCTTCTCATCGTAGAAAAGGTTTTTCTTACCCGCCTTATCCCACAGGCTTTGATGCACATGGCCGCTACAGCCGGGCAGGTTTTCATTAATCTTAGCCATAAAGGTGGCTATAATGCCGTGGCGGTAGGCTATCTCCTTGGTGCCGCTCTTGAACAAAACAGCACGGTCTGCACTTTCCAAAGGTTCGCCATAGGTAATAGCTGCTTCATAAACGCCGGGACCGGTTTCGGTATGCAGGCCTTCTAAAGGCACATTAAACTTGCCGAGGTCCTCAAACAGCGCCGTAAAAAAATCGTTGCGTAAAGTGCTACGCAATATGGAGTAGCCAAACATATCGGGCGAGAGTGGCTTTAAACTATTATAGTTTTTCTCGCGCAGGCTGGCAGGTGTTTCTTCAAAATTAA
>CAZUHU010000039.1:0-22828 GCA_964620645.1 uncultured Chitinophaga sp. | reverse complement strand
ACCGATACCCGCGAGCCGGCACCGTAACTCCAGCCGGCACCGCCACGTATGTTTACCTGTCCGTCAGCAATTGTAACGCCCGGTATACGGGTCATGCCCTGGTCAAGGCTTACTATACCACCGCTGGTAAGCGAGGTGCCTTTTACCACATCCACTGAAACGGTTTGTTCGCCAAGCGGCTTTGCGTACTTAGTGCCGGTTACCACCGCTACATCAAGTATCTGCTGCTTTTCCGTTAATACCACATCTTGTTTTACAGTTTGGCCTGCTGCCAGAGTAACAGTAACTTTCTTTTCTTCTTTACCTACATAGCGATAGGCCACTTCGTAGGTGCCCGCCGGCAGTTTAATTTCATAGTTGCCGTCAAAATCGGTTACAGCAGCCCAGCCTTTGCCGGGGTCAATTACAACGTTGGCTGAAATAAGCCCGGTACCGCTTTCTTCGGTAACCGTTCCAACCAATCTTGCATCCTGCGAATAAAGCGATAGGGAAAAGCCGGTTAAAACCAGCATAAGTAGAGTTCTAAACTTCATTTCGGTATTAGGGTTTGAATCAAACAAACCTAAACGAAATTTGCTATTCTCAAAAGCCACCACGGAAATTTGACACTACCATGATTGCGTTAACAAATAAAAAAGCCACCCATTGGGTGGCTTTTCGTTAATTTTTAAGGCAGTAATTATAGCTTTTCTATAACCACAGCGCTGGCACCGCCACCGCCATTACAGATACCGGCACAACCGTATTTACCACCCTTGTGTTTTAATACCGAAATAAGGGTGCAAATAATACGGGCACCGCTGGCGCCTACCGGGTGGCCTAAGGCTACCGCACCACCAAACACATTTAAGCGGCTGTGGTCGATACCCAATAATTTCATATTGGCCATGGCCACGTTGCTGAAAGCCTCGTTTATCTCATAGTAATCAATATCCTTTTGTTGTAAACCCGCCTTAGCTATTGCTTTAGGCATAGCCAGCGAAGGGGAGGTTGTAAAGTCATCCGGTGCCTGCTCAGCATCGCCGTAGCCAACTATTTTGGCAATGGGTTTTACACCCAGCTTTTTAACCATTTCACCGCTCATTAAAACTACAGCAGCAGCGCCATCATTAATTTTTGAGGCATTAACAGCTGTTACAGTTCCTTCCTTACCGAAAGCGGGCTTTAAAGAAGCCACCTTTTCAGGGCGCAGCTTTTTATACTCTTCATCTTCTTTTACAAACACAGGCTCTTTGCCGGGTAGCTCTACGTCAAAAAGCTCATCGCTAAACCAACCGTTCTTATAAGCCTCAGCAGCACGCTTGTACGACTCTAAGGCATAAGCATCCTGGTCCTCGCGGCTAAAGTTGAATTTTTTGGCGCAGCGGTCGCCGCTGTTACCCATCATCTCCTTGCTGTAAGGGTCCTGCAGAGCATCGCGAACGATGGCATCAAATACTTCTCCATTTCCATAACGGTAACCGTTTCTGGCACCTGCCATCATGTAAGGTGCATTGGTCATACTTTCCATACCGCCGCAAACAACTACCTGCTTATCGCCAAGCATAATGGATTGCGCGCCGTAAATAATGGCCTTCATGCCTGAGGCGCATACTTTATTAATGGTAGTAACAGTAGCATTAACATGCACACCGGCAGCAATAGCCGCCTGGCGCGCAGGGGCCTGGCCTGTATTAGCCTGTATTACATTACCCATTATAACTTCTTCCACGTCGTTTCCTGTAATGCCGGCACGTTCAATCGCTTTTTTGATGGCCTGGGCGCCTAAATTAATTGCGCTTAGGGGGGTTAAAGAACCGCTCAAACTGCCAATTGGCGTGCGGGCCATGCTTACAATATATACCTCGTTCATAGTTTGTGATTTTTGCGCGGCTAAAGTAGGAAAAAAGCCGAGAGCCGACAGTATTCCTCCATGTTCAAAACCGCATACTTTTAGACGATGCCCTGAACTGTACCTTACTATTAATAAGCGTAAAATTTGCGGCCCCTTTTAGCTGAATTCCTACCTTCGCCCCATGCGCGCCTTAGGTATACTGGATAAAATGCCAACATCTTTCATCAACCCGGTTCAGTACTTCCTTACTTTGGGGAATGACCGTATTGCCATGAACGATTTGATTGGCAACGAAATAACCCTCCGCTGGACCAAAAACATCTACTGCACTGTTTGCGGAAAAAAGACCAATAAGAGTTTTGGCGAAGGCATGTGTTATCCCTGCTTTGCAACCGCCCCTGAAAACAGCGAGTGCATTGTGAGGCCTGAATTATGCAAAGCGCATTTAGGCGAGGGCCGCGATATTGAATGGGAAAACAAACACCATAACCGTCCACATTACGTTTACCTGGCGTTAACCAATTCAGTTAAAGTAGGTGTAACCCGCGAGGACCAGATACCAACCCGGTGGATTGACCAGGGCGCCCACAAGGGCATTATATTGGTGCAGGCGCCTTATCGCCAAATAGCCGGTTTGGTGGAAGTAGCTTTAAAGGAGCACCTCTCCGATAAAACCAACTGGCAGCGTATGCTAAAAAACGAATCAGCCGGCGGGTTAGAACTGCTTAGCGAAAAGAAAAGAATAGCCAGCCTGCTTGCTGAGGAATACCATCAATATCTGCACGCAGTTGATGAAGTAGTAGAAATTACTTACCCCGTTATTGAATATCCAACGAAAGTGGCAAGCATCTCACTTGATAAAGTGGGCGATATCAAGTTAAAGCTAAACGGCATCCGCGGCCAATACCTGATATTTGAAGGTGGTAACGTTATCAATATCCGTAAACACAGCGGGTACGAAGTTGAGTTAATTGCTTAACTCCTACCACTTAATTCCTCCAAATACCTTTTGCAATATGTTGGTAGTTTGGGCAACAGGGTCCTTACGTATTTTTGCTTCCTCCTGGGCTACCATATAAAACAAACCGCTAATGGCTTTACGTGTAGCGTAGTCGGGCAAATCAGTATTTACTTTACTAACGAAAGGTATTTTGTTGTAGCGGCTCATTACTTCATTCCAGTATTTGGTAGCAAGGGTTTTATCCAGGGCACTTTTAATGGAAGGCTTAAAAGCGGTAACCAATTGCTCCGTTGTCGTTCTTTCCAAAAATCGGGTAGCGGCATCCGTTTGTTTATTACTCACAATAGCAATGGCATCGGTAATGGTCATTTGTTTAATGGCGTTTAAAAATATGGGGCCGGCGTCCTTGGCCGCTCCTTCAGCAGCGCGGTTTACACGCAGCACTACGTCATCAATTAAAGAGCCCAACCCTATCCGGCGCAAAGTACTTTCCACCTTAGCTGCATCCTGCGGAAAAGGAATTTTGATAAATGCATTCTTGAAGTATCCGTCAGTAACTGCAACCTTAGCCACCCCCGCGGTAACACCCTTATTCAGGGCTTCCTTAATAGCGGCCGCCGCTTCGTTCTGCGTAAAGTTTAAAACTCCGTTACCTCCTGTAGTGGTGGTTGTAGTAGTATTGGTGCCGCTGCCCTTAGGTGCCATGCCACCCTGTTGCGTGGTTGTAGTGATTGTAGTTGTCGTATTAGTGGTACCGGTACTACCGCTGCTACCCATGTTCATTTTAGGTTTCTGCGCCATGCCGGCTAACGATATACTTAATAAAGCTATGCTTAAAATAATTTTTGCACGAGTGGTCATATGCTGGTTTTAGCTTGTGGTTTTCAATAACAATGCCAGAACTAAAGTAATAACAAGCACAATATGCTATTATGAAAAATTTAAACAATGCCTTTGCCGCTTAACAACATAAAAAAAGCCCGCCAATAAAGCGGGCCCACAGTATCTTAAACAAGTCTTTGTTACTCTATGCCTAAAGCCTTTAATGTTTCGCTATTCAGGTTACCAACCGGCAGCCCTTTATCCTGCTGAAATTTCACTAAAGCATCTTTTGTTTTAGCTCCCATTTGGTTATCGGCCGGGCCCGGGTCATACCCTTCGCGCTGTAAAGCTTTTTGCAAACGGGCAACTTTATCATCCTTAACTTCAGCCGAACCGCTTTGGCTACATGGCACTTCTTTCCAACCCTGGTAGCCGCCTTTTTTAACCAGCACCTTGCTCATTATAGTTTTGTAAGTAGCAGGCACTTCAATTTTATTTTCGCGGGCAGGTTCAACCATCTTTTTGCGGGGTACCACCTTGGTAACAGCAGGCACATCCACTTCAGTAGTAACGGCGGGCGCTTTCTCTACCTTTTTAGCAACGGTTTTATAAACCGCAGGTATTTCTTTCAGCATCCATACTTCACAATCCTTAGGGTTTTCCGAAACACAGTTAACATCAGGTTTCTGTTTTACCCACTTTTGCGAGGCGGGAGTAATCAGCTGCTGCTCGCTTACTGTTTCGTATTGCGCAGGTGTTGTAACGGTTTTCTTGGTTGCGGGTGTTATAATGATGGTATCTAAAACTGTTTCATATTTAGCCGGCACCTTTTCCACCTTAGTAGTAGCGGGCTTGTCAATAACCTGCTCCTCTTTAAATTCATACTGATCCTGAACCACTATCCTGGCATAACACTTTCCGGGTACCGCATCCGGTGGAAAATCGCCTTCAGGTCCGTTAGCAGCAGCAGGTGTTTCAGTAACTTTTACAGGTTGCTGTGCAGGTGCTTCTTTTCCCATTACTGGTTTGGCCTCAGTAACCTTAGGGGCTTCTGTTTTGGGCTCCTCTTTTTTCACCGTCTCCTTCGGCTCCTCCTTCATTCCTGAAGGTACGGGAGCTTCAGTTCCACCTTGCCATATTACAGCGTTAGGATTATCCTGCTTGTACTTATCCAGGTTAGGATTACCCGTATTAATAAAAATCTGTGCGCTAACCGCAAAACATGAGCACAGTAACATTATAACACAGACCAGTCTGGTTTTCTTCATAATATCGGTTTACCTCGTAAAGGTATCATGGAAATCAAAAGATTACGAAAACATTTCAACAACAGTTACAAACACGCTATAATTGTCCTGTTCCAAAAAATAATCAAAATGCACCAAATCGCAGCCCTACAGCAAACTATTGAACAGGCTTATGAAAACAGAGCCATACTTGCTGATAAATCAATACAGGATACGATAAAACAGGTAATAGAGTTGCTTGATAAAGGGCATTTAAGGGTTGCGGAACCATCTGAACAAGGTTGGAAGGTAAATGATTGGGTTAAAAAGGCCGTCATCCTTTACTTCCCCATTATGCAAATGGAAACCTCGAACGCCGGCCCGCTTGAGTTTTACGATAAAATACCGTTAAAGAAAAACTACAAGGAATTGGGGGTACGGGTAGTGCCCCATGCTATTGCCCGCTACGGTAGCTATGTGTCGAAAGGTGTTATAATGATGCCCGGCTTTGTGAATATTGGCGCTTATGTAGATGAAGGCACAATGGTAGATACCTGGGCCACTGTTGGTAGCTGCGCTCAAATAGGAAAAAATGTGCACCTGAGCGGTGGAGTTGGTATTGGCGGTGTGTTGGAACCCGTACAGGCATCTCCTGTAATTATTGAAGATAACTGTTTTATAGGCTCGCGCTGTATAGTAGTGGAAGGCGTGCGCGTCGAAAAAGAAGCTGTGCTTGGCGCTAACGTGGTGTTAACCATGAGCACAAAAATTATTGATGTTACGCAGGATAAGCCTGTTGAATACAAAGGCTATGTACCTTCCCGCTCAGTAGTTATACCGGGTAGTTACACCAAAAAATTTCCGGCAGGCGAATACCAGGTGCCTTGCGCCCTTATTATCGGAACAAGAAAAGAATCTACGGATAAAAAGACATCCTTAAACGATGCCCTGCGCGATCATAGTGTGGCAGTATAATCTATGTCTGTTTTAAATACTTAGTCATGCGCATCCACGTATTGCAACATGAACCTTATGAAGGCCCCGGCCTTATTTACGAATGGGCCAATGAAAAAGGGCACGAAGTTGTTATTACGGAAGTATTCAATAACCGCCCTTTACCATCACTAAACACATTCGATTGGCTGGTTATAATGGGCGGCGCTATGAGCGTGAATGACGAAGCCATTTACAGTTGGCTTAAACCTGAAAAAGAACTGGTGAGAAGCGCCATTGCAGCCGGTAAAATTGTTTGGGGCATTTGCCTTGGAGCGCAAATGATAGCTAACGCATTGGGTAAAAGGGTTTATAAAAATGCTGCTAAGGAAATTGGTTGGTTCCCTATTACCTTAACCGAAACAGGTATACAAAATCAGTTCTTAAGCGCAGCCTGGCATAACCAATCTTTCTTTCATTGGCATGGTGAAACATTTGATTTACCGGACGGAGCACAATTGCTGGCATCTTCCATTGCCTGCGTTAACCAGGCATTTAATATGGGTAGTAAAGTTTGGGCGTTCCAATTTCATCCGGAAGTAAACGCCCAAGTTCTACACCAAATGGTTTCCAGCGGAAGCGAAGAACTGGTACCGGCAGATTTTGTAATGAGTGGTTCAACCATTTTAAAGGAGCAAAGCACCATTAATCGGGTGCGGCCATTGTTCTATAGCTTTCTTGATAAGGTAAGCGCATAAAAAAGGGCGCCTTAGCGCCCTTTCATTTCGTTTATCGTTATCGATTATTTCAAAATTGAAATCCTAACCGTTTTTGTTGCTTTGGTTGAATTGAAGCGCACAAGATATACGCCGGGCGCAAGATTACCGCTGTTAAGCATTACACTGTTTGCACCGTCAGCTAGCTGTTTACGCACTTCCTGAACAATCTCTCCGTTTACGTTAATCACTGAGATAACCGCATCAGTATTTTCGTTCAGGTTGATTTGAACATTCAACAAGGAGTTTTGAGAAGCGGGGTTAGGGAATACTTTCATACCCACATTCAAATCGGTATTTACACCAATTGAAGAGAACACGAAAGTTTCAACGGCGGAACATCCCTTTGAATCAGTAACCGTTACGGTATAAGTGCCAAAGTTTACATTATTATTAAACTGGCCTGTGGTGCCATTGCTCCAGGCATAGGTATAGGGTTGTGTGCCACCTGAGCCATAGGCATTAAGGTTGTTGCCTATTTGTTGAATGTCCACAACTACAGGCGCAGGGTCAGTAACATCTACCTGGGTAATGCCCACCGCACCGTTAGCATCTGTAATAGTTACAGTATAAGTTCCGGGTGCAAGGTTATTAACCGTATTACCGGTAGAACCGTTACTCCAATTAACAGTATAAGGGAAAAGGCCGTTTGTTGGGTTAACTACGATTGAAGCGTCAGTTTCTCCCTGGCAGCTCGGACTAATTACCGTTATATTCCCTTTTATAGGCGAGGTTTTAACGGTATTAAAAACTGTTGCAGGCGAACAGGTATTGCCATAGCAAATACCCTTTACACGGTACTTATAAGCTTTGTTAGATACCAGGTTGTTCAATACAAAGAAGGTATCGGTTATTGCGCTATCAACGTAAGTAACACTTCCCGAACCGCTCTGCACTTTTAAAATATAATGCGTTGCGCGTGGTATAGCATTCCATTTAATAGTTACTGATGTGCCCATTAAGGTGGTGTCGCCATTAACCGGAGATAGAAAATGCGCTGTATCAAGCGGGCTTAAATCAGGCACTGGAGGAATTAACAGGTTAGGGCGCTCGTTAGCCAAAACCTGGTTCATTTCGGTTTCCTCCATTGGGCTAAAACGGTAAACACAGTTATCATTAAAATAGCTCATATACAGGCTCTCATCAATCACAGTGCTGTATAAGTCGCCATGAGGATCGGTTTGAGTGCCGTTATAAGGGCAAGGCGTGCGCTGGTCAAGAAAGTCAGCAGGGGTATCGCAGAATAAATCCCCTGCAGTATTGCAGTTGCTGCCATCAACATACTCAACTCCATTGCCTGAATCAAAAGTGTGCAACAAACCAAAGTAATGACCCACTTCATGCGGAAGCGTTGTGGTAGCCGCACCCAGGCAATCAGCAGCGTTCATAAAAACACCGCCGCCGTTTGGTGCACTGTTAGGGAAAGTAGCAAAACCACAAAGGCCGGGCAGGTTACCATTCAGGTAAACATTACACACGTTTGTTTCATTAAATTGGCTGAACGCCTGCCATCCCAAACTTTGGTTTTGGAAATTCCAAAGCGTAGTATTCTTGATTGTATCAATACCTGAAATGTAGAACCCGATATTAAACTGGTTGTAGGCCTCGTTTAACTCACAGTGGCTTTCAAATACTTTACGCAAACCAACACCACCTGTACCATCATCCTTGGTTATTACGTGGTAAAAAACGCCCACCCATTGTATACCGCCGCGTTGAGCATACAATTGGTCGTAATTACTTCTGTTGCGTGCAACATATTGCTGACGGAAACTTTCCGGCACAACCGTTCCGCACCAGGTATTACTTTGCGCCATCGCAAGCGCAGTGATTAAAACAAAAACTCCTGTAAGGATTCTCTTCATACGTGTATTTTTCGGGTAGCGAAGAAAGCAAAAAGCACCAGTGTTAAAAAGGAGAACAAATAATGGGCAATAAGGTTGTTAATACCCTGTCATAATTATGTAAAAAACTAAGGCACAGCTATTTCATGATATTTGCGCCCTACCTTCTTACTTTCAATAAACACCTTAAATATGTCGTGCATCGGCCTGTTGCGGTGCAAAATATCCCCTTCCTTTAAACTTTCCAGTTCCTTTAGTGTTTCCTCAAAAATATTGGCCCCTGCGGTTTTAGCAGATGTAAGGCGGGTAAAAAAGCCTATCAATATTTTTTCAAACCTGCTTTGCTGCCCAACCTTGCGGATAAACCGGGCTATGTTAGGCACTATATTCTTTACCAATAGGTGGTTATTGAGTTCATAATGTGCTATCAACTGCATCATATGTAATATAGCCTGGGCATCGTAACGTGATTTATCCCCCTTTTTACCCTGCCGGTACACTTCAATCCAATCAAGCGCTTTGCTATACTCGCCCATTTCAAGTAAGGCACTTATGTAAGTAACAATAAGCGAAACAAGGATGTGAAAGGGGATTTTTGAGCCATACATGCTTACCAGGTCCCAGGCTTCTGTTATCAATTTCTTTTTCGCTTTATTGTCTTTGGCATGATCGTAGTAAATTAAACCGAACCGGCTGTAGTATATAAACCTTGCAATCTTATCCCGTTCAATTTGTACCGGTAGTTCGTTCAGCAGTTTTAATCCGGCTTGCATAGTTTTCATCTCACCGTTGAAGTAGGAAGCCTCCAGTAGCAGATTTACTGCATTCATGTAGCTTCTGAAATCATGCCGGCTGAAATAGGTAGTGCTTTTACAAACTTCAACCAACTTGAGCGTTTCACTTAAAAAGCCCTTGCGGTTATCGGTAACAGAAAAATGAAGGCTGCGGATAAAATGATAGTAATACAAGCTCCTGCCCGAAAACGCCCTGTTTTCGTGCTCTAAAAGGGTATTTGAAAGAATGCGGTTATATTCATTAAGCTGCTCCTTATCACGTAGCTGATACACCGTTTTGTTTAAACGGTGTTGCTGGCGATAAAGGCTTTCATAGGCAAACATATTCTCCATCTTCTGTGCAACCTCCGCTTGTTCCGCCATGGTTTCGGTAGCATCGCGTGCCTTAAGGCCAGGTTGGTAATTGTTCATTAACAGGTAAAACTCAGCGCTTAAAAACTCCTGTAGCTCGGCAAACATTTCAAACTCCTTTGCCAAAGCAATACCCCGGGCTATTACTTTATAGGCCTGGCTATAAATACCCTTATCCATTAATAAAGTCATCTCCAGCAACATGCTCTTTAGCTGAAATACTATCCCCGATTCCTCATAAAAATTTTTGAGCGCTTTAATTACGGCTTTGTACAGGTATGTTTTGGCAACACTAAACTGTTTTACAAACTTCTGCCTTGCAAACATTTTCTTTATGGCTGCCTCATCGTAAACATCCTGCTTGCCAATAGCATCAAACAGTTGAATGTAGTTAGTAGAAGAATCTTCGCTCAATTTACCGGCATAGCGCTTAAAGTAACTTTTCTCCGCCATGCTCATCCCCCGTATCAATTCATGTAAGGCTTCCATACTTTTCTAAAATACAAATATGTAGGCCAAACCAAAACCTAAGAATCGGCACTTTTTTGCTTTGCCCTGCAGCCGGCACCTTGGCACTTTTGTGCCATAAAACCGTAGTTTATGAAAGTTATCCCCTACTTAGCAAAAGAGTTTAAGCTATACGTAGCATTAGCAGCGGCATTTGCCTTTACTTTAGTAACAGCAAGCGCACAGGCGCCACAGTCCTTTAATTACCAGGCCGTGGCCCGAGATAATGCCGGCAATATATTAAGCCAGGGCACCCTGGTAGATATAAGATTTACCCTGCATGATTTAACACCGGCCGGAACCCTCGTTTACAAAGAAGAGCATACCTCCGTAGCGGTTAACCAGTTTGGCTTATTCTCAGTGGCAGTTGGTTCAGGTACACCCTTGCTCGGAACTTTTGGCGGCGTTAACTGGTCAACGTCAAAATTCCTGCAGGTTGAATTTAAATTGAACAGCGCTACCGCATACAGTAACATGGGCACTACTCAGTTACTTAGTGTTCCTTACTCATTGGTTTCTGAAACCGCCCTAAGCTCTTCTCAGTGGGAAAGCATAGGCAACAATATAAGAAATGTAAACAGCGGCAACGTTGGTATAAAAGGGAGCCTGGGTGTAGGCACTAATACCCCGGCAAACAAAATACAGTTACACGATTCCGCCGGTTTTGATTACAGTGTTCAATTAACCAATCAAAATACAGGAGCCACAAGTACCGATGGAACTACCCTAAGACTTAGTGCTGCCAACTTTATAGTAAACAATCAGGAAAGCGCCGGCACTATTAATTTGGGTGTTTCAGGCGGAAACGGTGTTTACATTGCTTCCAACAATAATGTGGGCATAGGTATAAACGCACCTGCAACAAAGCTTGATGTAAACGGCCAGATAAAAATAAGTGGTGGCGCACCCGGGGCCGGTAAAGTACTAACCAGCGATGCAAACGGTTTAGCAAGCTGGCAACTGCCAACCGGCGGCGGCCCTACCGGGGCCACCGGTGTAAAAGGTGCCACAGGAGCAACCGGCGCCACCGGTGCTACGGGGCCCACGGGTGCTTCCTACTGGGCAGCCAACGTTAATGAAATTTACAACCTGAACTCAGGCAATGTAGGCATAGGCACACCGGCACCTTCTGCCAAATTGAATGTGCTGAGCAGCCTGATGCGCGTTGCCGATTTTGAAAGTAGCGCGCTTGCGGCCGAAGTGGCTCTCAAAACATCAAGTGGAGAGAAGGCCATTTGGAAAGTAAACGGCAGCAATGTGCTGTTCACCGTTTCTGACCCCTTGGGAAATATGTACATCGCCAATTCAAATGCTGGCAATGGCATTACTATTTCATCTACCAATAAGGTGGGTATTGGCAATGGCAACCCGTTGGAGCAATTAGATGTTACAGGGGCCATTCGCGTAGGTAATACAACGTCAAATACAATGGGCGCCATTAGGTTTGACGGCACTTCATTTGCCGGCTACAACGGCACCAGTTGGGTACCTTTTGGCGCAGGCAGTGGCGATAACTGGGGAACACAATCAGCGGCTACAAACTCAACCTTAAGTGGCAACGGAACCGCCGGAAGCCCTTTAGCCATCGCGCAGCAAGGTGCCACCAACGGCCAGGTGCTTAAGTGGAATGGAACAAGCTGGGCACCCGGAACCGATAACTCCGGCAGCGGTGCTCTTACGCTTCCTTACAGCGACTCTTACAATGGCCTTGGCAATGCATTTAGTGTTTACCAAACTGCCGGTTCAGGGGCGGCAATAAGCGGCGATGGTTTGGATGTTGGGGTTCGAGGAGCCAGTAATTCCGGCCACGCCGTGGAAGCAACAACAAGCAATGGCGTAGCGTTCTTTACCAGTTTAGGCTCGGGCACCGGGGCTGATTTAAGAAGTTCATCAGGTTACGCGCTTAAAACCACCGGAAATATCCAGTTTGCAACCGGCACCCCTGCAGCAGGTAAATTCCTGAAATGTACTAATACTTCAGGAGATGCCATCTGGGATGTATTACCCACTCAAACTTTAACCTATACCGGCAGCTCGTTAAGTATAAGTGGAGGCAATACCGTTACCCTGCCCTGGGATAACACAGGAGGCAACGTAACTTATACTGGAAACGGCAACGTAGGTATTGGTTGGAGTAACCCCGCACAAAAACTTGATGTAAACGGCGCCATTAAGATTGGTACAACCACGCTTGCATTAGATGGCACCATCCGCTATACCGGTACCGACTTTGAAGGCCGTAAGGCAGGGGCATGGGTATCGCTTACAGCTGGGGCGTCAGGAACTTTAGCAGGTGATGTAACAGGCGCCATTGCAGGCAATACCGTTACCAAAATTCAAAACCGCACCGTGGCAACAACTGCTCCTGCTGCAGGCCAGGCACTTGCCTGGAACGCCGTGCTCTCTCAATGGGAGCCCACAACCATTAGCGGTGGAGGCGGAAGCAGCCAGTGGACCACCAGCGGCAATAACATATACAATAGCAATACAGGCACTGTGCTTATGGGCACCAGCACCTCACTTGCTGGCGGTGTAGATTACAAAATGGAAGTAAATGCAAATGCAGGAACCATGAAGGGTACCGCGCGCTTCAATTTACCGGCGGGCAATACATACGCAACAGGAGTTTACATTATAGATAACAACAATGCCGGCTCAGGTAGCAATGCTTTGCAGGCAACTTCGCCAAACAATACGGCTGTAAATGCGCAAACGGGCGCAGGTACTGCGATATATGGCAATGCAACATCGGCTAATGGCCGTGGTGTGGATGGCCGCAGTAGCGGAGCCGGTAGTATAGCAGGTTACTTTTCGGCAACCGGGGGTGGTTATGCGTTGGTAACCAACTCAGGTAACGTTGGTATAGGCCAGCCAACCCCAACAGAAATGCTTCACGTTGGCGGACGTATAAAACTTGATGCTAATACAACAGCAACTGCCGCCGATGGTACTATACGTTGGAGCGGCTCTGACTTTGAAGGACGTAAAGGCGGCGCCTGGGTTTCATTAACAGGTGGCGGCGGTGGGTTAACGCTACCATACGCCGGTACAGATGCAAGCAGCACCTCTTTCCAGATTCAGAACACTGCATTAGGAACCAGCGGCATAGTGGTATCCGCAGGCTTACATGGCGTTTTAGCTACAGCAGATTTAGGAGTTGAAGGACAATCATATGCCACATCTGGTGGAGCAGGTGTTGTTGGTAACAGCTACTCTAACAACGGTGGTGTTGGTGTAAGCGCTGCAGCCGATTGCGCCAATTGCCAGGCTATTTATGCTTCTTCCAACAGTGGCACTGCCTTTTATATTGCTGCAGGTAAAGTGTACGACCACGGTGGCCGTTGGAGCTTTAAAGCAGTGGGCAGTAATGTAAACCCTAATGAAATTTACCTTTCATACGCCACAAGCGCTAACGATATGGTTTACCTGCAGGGCATAAACGGTGCAACCGGTACCCTGGTTTGGGATAGCATAAACAGCATGTGGAAGATTACGGGCTCAGGCTATAACAGTAACACCACCTTTAATGTAATGGTGGTTCACTTCAACTAAAATGTTATCGGGGGATAACAAAAAAACCGGGCTACCTTTTTGGGGCCCGGTTTGTATTTTATTTAAACTGCACTTAGTTGTTTGCCACCTGGCCCGGCTCTTTTACTTTAACCCAGGCCGGAACGCTTACATTAATGTTAACCATACGGCCTTTAATGCGCACGGTTGGCTGGCTCTCAGCAGGAAATCCCCACCTCCTCATTTTACAATCAAAGTCTGCACTTAAAAGGTAAAAGCGGCGGTCATCGCTCCACTCAACCTTAGTTACCTTAAACTTAGTGGCTTGCGGAATATGAAAATAATCGTGCTTATCGTAATGGGCCTCCAGTTTTAAGTCCTTTACATCGCCCAGGGCGCCGTCCTCAAAACTAAATTCCACATCTATATTTTCAGTAAAGGGCTTTCCTGCATCGTCTTTAAACTCGTTGCCGTAAAACACCAGCGAAGTGGCAACACGGCTCAGTTTATCGTCCTTCATACTGCCGGTTTTATTTACCAACTCCGCGCGGTATTTATCGTCATCGCGCATCTCAAACATGTTACCATCCATTATTGCAAAAAAGTAACCGTTGTTTTTGTAATGACCGTTTTCATCATCGGGTTTGGAGTTAAAACTCCCCGATACAAAAAGGATACAAATGAGAAACAATGGCGTAATAATCTTTCTCATACGCGTAGTTTTAGTAAATAGTTATAAAGGCAGATAGACTCTGACCCATTTACATACTACGGATTGTATACAAAAAAGTTCTATAAAACATCGGCGAAAGTATCGGCACGGGGTTTTTCAAAATAAAAGCCGCTGCATGCACAAGCAAACAGCGGCTAAATAATCATTGGGTATATTCCGCTCAAACTAGGAAACAACCAGTTTTTTGTAGCGGAATTTGCGTGGCTGCTCATCGCTAATGCCCAGGCGCTGTTTCTTATTCTCTTCATAATCGCTAAAGCTGCCTTCAAACCAGTAAACCTGGCCTTCGCCTTCAAAAGCAAGTATATGTGTGCACACACGGTCTAAAAACCAGCGGTCGTGCGATATAACTACCGCGCAGCCGGCGTAATTATCAAGGGCTTCTTCCAGAGCGCGTATAGTGTTTACGTCCAAATCGTTGGTAGGCTCATCAAGCAGCAGAACGTTGGCTTCTTCGCGCAGGGTAAGTGCCAGGTGCAAACGGTTACGCTCACCACCCGATAACACTTTTATCTTCTTTTGTTGGTCGCCCCCGTTAAAGTTAAAGCGCGATACATAGCCGCGGCTGTTCATCTTCAGTTTGCCGAGCTCTATCCATTCATCGCCATTACTTATAACTTCCCAAACGCTCTTCTCAGGGTCAATGTTAGAGTGGCTTTGGTCAACGTAAGATATCTTTACGGTTTCGCCTACTTCAAAGGTTCCTGAGGTCGGCTTCTCCTCTCCCATTATCATACGGAACAAGGTTGTTTTACCCGCACCGTTAGGTCCTATAATACCTACTATACCCCCTTGTGGCAAACTAAAGTTCAGGTTTTCATAAAGTACCCTATCGCCAAATGCTTTCGATACATCTTTTGCTACAATAACCTTCGCACCTAAACGCGGGCCCGGTGGAATATAAATCTCCAGTTTCTCTTCCTGTCCTTTTGCTTCTTCCGAAGCCATTTTTTCATAGTTGGCCAAACGCGCCTTGCTCTTAGCCTGGCGGGCTTTTTGACCCATTCGCACCCACTCCAATTCGTGTTGGAGCATCTTCTGGCGCTTGCTTTCAATTTTCTCTTCCTGCGCTAAGCGTACCTGCTTTTGCTCAAGCCAGGTGCTGTAATTACCTTTCCATGGTATGCCCTCGCCGCGGTCTAATTCCAATATCCAGCCGGCCACGTTATCCAAAAAGTAACGGTCGTGCGTAATACATATTACGGTACCTTTGTATTGCGCTAAATGGTGCTCTAACCACAATACTGATTCCGCATCAAGGTGGTTGGTAGGTTCGTCCAACAGTAAAACATCAGGCTCCTGCAGCAGCAAGCGGCAAAGGGCCACTCTTCTTCTTTCTCCACCCGATAAGTTCTTTATTGGGGCATCCGGCTCAGGACACTGCAACGCATCCATTGCCCGATTCAATACCTGGTCAATTTCCCAGGCATTAGCTGCATCAATTTTATCCTGCAATACCCCTTGGCGCTCCAACAGCTTTTCCATCCTGTCGGCGTCAAGATCCGGATCACTGAACATTTCGCTTATTTTATTGAACTCATCCAGCAGGTCAAAAACTTCCTTCTTGCCTTCGCGGATAATATCAATAACGGTTTTGCTCTCGTCCAACTTTGGTTCCTGTTCCAGGTAGCCAACACTATAATCCTTGCTCTTCTCAATTTTACCCTGGAAGTTTTCATCCACACCGGCAATAATGCGCAGCAGGGTAGATTTACCCGAACCGTTAGCGCCTATAATGCCGATTTTGGCCCCATAGTAGAAGCTCAGGTAAATGTCTTTAATAATTTGCTTGGTAGGCGGTATCGTTTTGCTTACGCCCAACATCGAAAAAATGATAGTAGTATCACTCATATCCCTCTCCTTAATCTGTTCTTTTCAAAAATGTGTGTTCCCCTTAGAAATGAGCAGCGAATGTAACAAAAAGCCCCTTTTTAGTTAATTTTCTTAGGCCCTTAACCGGTTCTCATCATTCGGTGCAAACTTCTATTTTAACCCGTGTAATTATATAAAATGACCAGGCAGACAGAATTTACCTTACCGGCGCATAAGCGCGGTTTTCATTTAATAACTGATGCGATTTTGAAGCATCTGCCGGAGTTGCCCCAAATGGGCATGCTCTTTCTTTTTATTAAGCATACATCCGCAGGCTTAACCATTAATGAAAATGCCGATCCCAGTGTTAGGGTAGATTTTGAATCCTCTTTCAATAAACTGGCTCCTGAAAATGCCCCACACTATACCCATACCGATGAAGGGCCCGATGACATGCCGGCACACATTAAAACTGCTTTGGTTGGTTATAGTGTAAGTGTACCTATTACTAACGGACGCTTAAATTTAGGTACCTGGCAAGGCATTTACTTATGCGAGTTCAGGAATCATGCGCGCGGCAGAACAATTGTAGCCACTGTATATTCGTAGCATGAATCGCTTTATCCCGGTGGTAGTTTTCTACCTCCTTTTCTGCCATAGCTCATTACAGGCCCAACAATTCAGCATTACGGGGCAATTTAAAGGTTCAAGTGGCTTATGGCTTTACCTAAGCTATCAACCCGATGGTATAGGTAATGACAGAACCGATTCAGTGCTAATTAAAAATGATCACTTCAACTTCAACGGAACGGTTACACAGCCCAACATAGCTTATCTCTACATGAATGACTTTGATTTCAGCCTGCCACTTTTCCTTAGTAGTGGTAAAGTCAAAATAGTTGGCTCATTAAAGGATAGAGCCAATATTAAAGCAAGTGGAACTGAACTAACGAATCAATATCAGCATTTCCGTGATGAGGAAACCCCTATTATTAAAAAGCGGGATTGGTATATGGGCTTAATGACCTCAAGAGAACTGGCCGACGATTCCGCTGCGCGCATGTGGCTGGTGGATAGCTTTTACAGTACATACAACACATTGCGCAGGCATGTTATAACCTTTGTAAAAGAACATCCTTCCAGTGCCGTTAGCCCTTATCTGCTTTACGAGAAATTCAATAATGAAGATAATATTGATAAAGCACTGTCGCTGATAAACACTTTAGATACTCCCCTGCAACATTCCTACTACGCTTTAGCCCTAAAAAAATCAGCCATACAGGGCGGCATTTCCAAAGCAGGTAAGCCAGCCCCACTGTTTACGCAAATCGATACCGCAGGTAGGTCCGTTAGATTAGAAGATTTTAGAGGAAAAATTGTGCTGTTGGATTTCTGGGCATCATGGTGTGCACCCTGCCGGCATGAGAATCCAAACATAGTAGCTCTTTATAAAAGGTATCGCGATAAAGATTTTACAGTGGTTGGGGTATCCTTAGACAACAACCGCAACGCATGGTTAAAAGCAATTAGTGCCGATGGCCTGCAGTGGACCCAACTCAGTGATCTGCAAGGTACTTATAGCGAAACGGCAGAGTTGTATAACGTGACAGCCTTACCTGCCAATTGGCTTATCGATAAACAGGGTAACATCCTCGGCAAAAACCTTTTCGGAAAAGATTTGGAAGAAAAGTTGTCAGAGATGTTTAAATAAAAAAGCCCCGGCTTTCGCAGGGGCTTCGTCACCTATGGTGAATTTAACCAAGGCAACATCCAACGTCTTACTTATTATCCTTTACTTCTTCATACTCCACATCGCTAACATTATCACCACCCGTAGTGTTGGTGTTGCTTTGGTCGGCTGAAGTTTGCTCACCGGCATTTTGTTGTTGCTGGGTAGCGTTGTATATATCCTGAGAAGCCGCCTGCCATGCATTGTTTAAAGCTTCTGCAGCTTTATCCATTGCCTCGGTATCGTTGCTCTCTTTTGCTTTCTTAAGATCAGCCAAAGCTGTTTCTAAAGAGGTTTTCTTATCGGCAGGTATTTTGTCGCCAACTTCTTTCAGTTGCTTTTCCGTCTGGAAAATCAACGAATCAATCATGTTAGCCTTCTCTGCCTGTTCGCGTGCCTTCTTGTCGCTTTCCTCGTTGGCTTTAGCTTCGTTGCGCATTTTTTCAATCTCCTCCTTGCTAAGGCCTGTAGTAGCTTCAATACGTATGCTTTGTTCTTTGCCGGTTCCTTTATCTTTTGCAGATACATGGATTATACCGTTGGCATCAATATCAAAGGTTACTTCAATTTGAGGGGTACCGCGCATAGCCGGTGGTATATCACCTAAGTGGAAACGACCAATGGTGCGGTTATCTTTTGCCATGGCACGCTCGCCTTGCAGCACGTGTATCTCAACCGAAGGTTGGTTATCCTGTGCGGTGGTGAACACCTGCGACTTTTTAGTAGGGATAGTGGTGTTTGATTCTATCAGTTTGGTCATTACACCACCCATAGTTTCAAGGCCTAATGAAAGAGGTGTTACGTCAACCAACACAATATCATCCTTCACTTCACCACTTAAAATACCGCCCTGTATGGCAGCACCAACGGCAACTACCTCATCGGGGTTTACGCCCTTGCTTGGTTTTTTACCGAAGAACTTCTCTACTACTTCCTGAATTTTAGGGATACGGGTTGAGCCACCCACTAAAATCACATCATCAATTTTTGAAACATCAAGGCCTGCATCCTGAACGGCTTTGCGGCATGGTTCAATAGTGCGCTGCACCAGTGTATCTACCAACTGCTCAAACTTGGCGCGGGTCAGTTTCTTTACTAAGTGCTTAGGCACGCCGTCAACCGCAGTTATATAAGGCAGGTTAATTTCAGTTTCGCTTGAAGATGAAAGCTCGATTTTCGCCTTCTCGGCAGCTTCTTTCAAACGCTGAAGGGCCATAGGATCCTTACGCAGGTCTACTCTTTCTTCGGCTTGAAATTCATTAGCTAACCACTGGATAATCTCGTTATCAAAGTCATCGCCACCTAAGTGTGTATCACCATTGGTAGATTTTACTTCAAACACGCCGTCACCCATTTCAAGGATGGAAATATCGAACGTACCGCCACCTAAATCGTAAACAGCTACGTGTATGTCCTTATGCTTTTTATCTAAACCGTAAGCAAGGGCAGCGGCTGTAGGTTCGTTCAAAATACGGCGCACTTTTAAGCCTGCAATTTCACCGGCCTCTTTAGTGGCCTGGCGCTGGCTATCGTTAAAGTAAGCAGGCACAGTAATAACTGCTTCTGTTACTGTTTGGCCAATGTAGTCTTCAGCAGTCTTCTTCATTTTCTGAAGAATCATTGCTGAAATTTCCTGGGCGGTATACATGCGGCCATCAATATCAACACGCACTGTATCGTTATCACCTTTAACTACTTTATAAGGCACACGTGGAATCTCTTTACCGGCTTCGCTGTAACGAATACCCATAAAGCGCTTAATAGATTGAATTGTTTTAGTTGGATTGGTAACCGCCTGGCGTTTTGCCGGGTCGCCTATCTTACGCTCGCCGTTAGCTAAAAAGGCAACAATACTCGGTGTAGTTCTTCTTCCTTCGTCATTCTGAATCACTACCGGGTCGTTACCCTCCATAATGGCTACACAGGAGTTAGTTGTTCCTAAGTCTATACCGATTATTTTACTCATGATGTTTAGTTTTTTTAGTCTGCCCTATATTGTCAATCGGTGTGCCATCCGGCCCTGGGCGGGCAAAAATGACATTTTGCAGAAGTTATACTGCCAAAAGCAATTGTTAAAAGCGTAATTGACTGATTTTCAGCCGCGCCAATTTGGCAGATACCTTGGCCGGTTTAAGACGGAGTGAAAAATTATTCAGCTTAATTTGCGTTTACCCAAAGTAATGAAGTATCCATTTTTACTATTTATGCTGTTGACGGCGGGTAGCCTTTTAGCCCAGGAAGACTACCGGGATGTTATTTATTTAAAGAACGGCAGCATAGTAAAGGGAATAATTAACCGGCAGGTACCCGGTGAATCGATAGTCCTTCAAATCGGTGAGGATTCAATAACCCAATACGCCTTGGGCGATATCGACCACATCCGCAGAGAAAGGCTTAAAACCGACAAGCCCAAAGGTATTTTCATCCTGGACTCTATACCACCCCGAAGCCTGGCCGCTGCTATTGAAGCAGGCGCCTTGTTCGGCTTTAAGGCTAATGACGAAAATGGAAGGTTCTATAATTACAGTAACAGATTCTTTACGCTAAGTGCTGTGTTTGGCTACCGTCTTAGCCGTAAACTGTTTTTAGGTGCCGGGGCAGGCTTTGAAATAGATACCCGGAAATACACCCAGGTCCCCATTTTTGCCAACCTGCGCTACACCTTCCTGCATAAGAGGGTATCGCCCTTTATCGATCAAAAATTCGGGGCCGCCTTTTTGATATTGCCGGTAAACAAAAATTACAGGAACGACGGTGGACCCATCGGAGGGGCCACGCTACAAACACAGTTAGGCGTAAGAGTGTATGCCACAAACAGAGTGCAGTTAGGGTTAAGTGCCCTATACCGCTTTCAACATTTCAGGGGTAACATTTTGGTTAATGAAACCTACCGGCTTAACTATTACTCTGCAGCCCATTACCTGGGTTTTACTGCCGGTCTCATGTTTTAATTAATCGCAAATCTGGCCGAAGCTGCCTTTAAAACGCAAGCCTGATGCAAGCGGGCTGCAAGCAAGGCTATCAAGGCCATCAGCATTTAGCAGCACGCTGTCAATCTGTTGAAAGTGGCGGCTGCTGAACACGCCATAGGCATTTACCATATTGGTATACGGCGGCACAGCCTCATTAGAAGCCAAACCACTGCCCTGCGCTAACTGCGCAGCCATATAGCGGGATACGTCCTCTCCACCCGCAGCATAAAAGAAGGTCATGCCTTTTTGCAGGTTAAATACGCGGTAGATGTTCTGATCGCCTTTGCTTAAGCTATTATGTAAGGAGTTCAGAATTAAAGAACCGTTGATATCCTCAATCACCTGCGTGCCACCTAAAATATCATCTACAAACTTGCTCTTAAAAACAAAGATATCGGCAAAGGTATCCTTCAATAAAGCATTGCTGGTAGCATCGTATTCTTTATACGGGAAACGGATTTTTAAATCGTAAACACCGCCGTTTTGTGCCGTGTAAAACACCGCCTTTGGAGGGCTTACGGTATGCAGGTTTATATACTGCCCGTTAAATGGGGTTATTATGGTAAAGTCCTTTACCATAGCAATCTCTCTTGATGAAAACTTAAAACCATTAGTGGTATTGGTTACATCAAGGCGGTATCTCTTATCCGTATTAAGGTTGGCATTAAAGGTGTAAAGTATGTTCTCGCTGTTATTGAATACGCCGGGGTCCTTAGGCAGGCCAATCAGGTTTCCGTCTACTCTTGTTAAAGGGTAAACAGCCTCTACATTGCCGTTGTTGTTCAGCCTCGTTATTTCTACCGATAGAACATCAGGGTAATAAATAGAATCAGCATTACCGGCTGCGGTATAGGCATTGCCATCAATCAAATATCCCTTTTGTATACGGATATAATGGGTAGTTTCCTGATCGCTCAAAAGACCGTAAACAATGGGCAGCTCTTTATATTCTGCAGTTATATCAAAATCCTGCTTACAGGCCGAAAAGGTCAACAACAGTAATAAAGCTAAGGCGTATCTCATCTTCATGGGGGCACAAAAGTAGAAGAATAGTTGACAGTCAATAGTTACCGCCGGTTAACCCCTGCCGGACGTTAAAACATATTAAGTGCCCAGCCCGTAAACACAATTCAGTATATTCGTATTATGCTATTCAAGCGTATCGTTTGTTTGTTGTTTACTGCCCTTATCCTTTTGGCGGATAGCGGCCAAACGATTTATGCGCACACCTGTATAAAAGAAGACCACACCATTATCGGGCTTATGGCACCTCCGCATTGCGATGAGGAGGCCGAAGTAAAGGCCGATACCTGTTGCGCAAAAAAAGCCGCGCAGAAGCAGGCTGATTGTGCTATGGGCATTTCAGAATGTTGTAAGGTAAAGTCTACCTTTATTAAACAGTTTTTCCCCAACCGCTTTGCGCAGGAAGATGTTACGCCGATTACAGCCTTTGCGCTTGTTCAGCCTTTTTGCAAAATACAATTACCGTTGCTTAATACGGTAGCCATTTATACCCCTTCAAACAATTCTCCGCCTCCTCTCAATTATACTCCTGAATTTACAGGCGTTTTTCGCATTTAGATTTTCTCTCCCTTATGTTTCAGCTAAGCCTTAGGCATTAGCGCATTATTGTTATCTAAATTTTTAAGGGATGAGATATCTTATATTATTAATTGCAACACTTTTCTGTTGTACTATATATGCTCAGCAAGTAGTGCAGGGCAGGGTTTTTGACCCCTCCACTAATAAGGGCATGGCCGATGCACGCATTATACAAGCGGGCACTTTAAACTTTGCCATTACCGATTCGCTCGGCCATTTTTCGTTAACGGATATAAACCCCCAAACAGATAAGCTGGTGGTTTCTGCCACTTTTTACCAAACCGATACCATATCACTTGCAGGAAGAACAACTATTGAGATTGAACTAAAGCCTTTAAGCCTTAATGAAGTAGAGGTAACAACTAATCGCAGAGACCGTTCCACCGCCAATGTAGAATCTATAACCCACGCAGATCTTGTAA
>CAZUHU010000038.1:0-22942 GCA_964620645.1 uncultured Chitinophaga sp. | reverse complement strand
GGAAATTATTTCATGTTTGGTATCATGAAAATTGATCCGGAGCTTTTTAATTCTCTTCATGCTGACCTGGATATTTGCCGCGATTACATACGGCAGGTGTCCAGAGGTATGGTAAAAGGTGATGTTTCCAAGTATCCCATTTTTGTTGCCATGCGCGGAGAAATGGATGTTGATATGGGAGTGCCCATTATTAACCGTAACGACTTTGACATAAGCTGGAATTTTAACGCCAGCCACCTTGAGGAGTTTGTAAATAAAAATTTAGTGGCCTTAGATAAAGTGGAGGAATTCAAAAAATCCTACAAAAATCCTGAGGAATACATGTGTGTATTTGTTGCAGAGGAAAGCGCTATGAGCTTCGTTTTTATGCCTTTCGACAGGCACAGAGAACTGCTTAATTAAGCACAGCGGGAGCCTCCAGCTTAAATTCAGGAATGTCTACTTCAAATGTTTCGGCAGTAGCCTTATTTTCGAAAATGTAAACACCTTTCATTTTGCCAAGCGGCGTTTGCAGGTGGCTGCCCGAAACGTATTGGTAGCTATCGCCGGCATATAACACCGGTTGGCGGCCAACCACACCATCTCCTTCTACTATTTCCACTTTGCGGTTAGCATCGCTGATTATCCATTTGCGACGCAGCAGCTGAACGGTAAATAAATTGTGGTTGGAAATGGTTATGCGGTAAGCAAAAGTAAACTCATTACGCAACGGGTTGCTGTATTCCTCCTGGTAAGAGGTTTCAACACTAATTTCTACGCCATGTGTAATAAGGGTATGCATCACTTTGCCTAATAGCATTGTGAAGATAAGAGGTTGAGGGAATTTTGCAAAGAAGGCTGCGCCCGGTGGGTGCTGGCCTAGTGCAGGTGTACCGTTTCCTTTTTCAGGAAGTTAGTAACCAGGTTTTTAACGCGCATATAAGCGGTATCAAAATCTTTGTTAACAACTACCTTATCAAACTGCGATTCCATGGCCAATTCTTCTTCGCTGCGCTTAATACGGGCCTTTAGGCTTTTGGCATCTTCAGTGCCCCGGTTTTTTAAACGGTTTATCAGCGACTCCTTTGAAGGAGGTGCAATAAAAATGGTAAGGCAATCATTGCCGAATTGCTTTTTAATATTCAGTGCGCCTTTTACATCAATGTCAAACAACACAACACGGCGTTCGCTCCAAATGCGGTCAACCTCGCTACGCAGGGTGCCATAAAACTGGTTAGGGTAAACTTCTTCGTGCTCAACAAATGCGTTATCTGCAATGCGCTTTTTAAACTCCTCTAACGAAATAAAGTAGTAGTGGTGCCCGTGCACTTCACCTTCGCGCTTAGTGCGTGTAGTGCATGAAGTGGAGAAGGCGAGATTTTCATTGTGCTGTAACAGCTTTTTAACTATAGATGATTTACCGGCCCCTGAAGGCGCAGTAATTACAATTAGTTTTTTAGGAGGAATAGCTACCCGGTTAATTTGATGTCCGCTCATGATATTCAATTGGCAAAAGCAGTTTGCAACAGGCAAAACTGCGGTTCTATAAAATGTTATTGGTTTGTTCTTTAATCTTTTCCAGTTCGTCCTTCATGCCCACCACCAGTTTTTGCATTATAGCATCATTGGCTTTGCTGCCCACGGTATTTATTTCGCGGCCTATTTCCTGGGTAATAAAGTTCAACTTCTTTCCCTTCATTTCATCGGCGGCTTCAAGGCAGGTAACAAAATATTCGCAGTGCGATTTCAGTCGTGTTAACTCTTCCGTAATATCCAGCTTTTCTATGTAGTAAATTACTTCCTGTTCAAAACGGTTAGGGTCAATTTTGTCTTTAGGTATGTAAAGGTCAAGGCTGTTTTTAATGCGCTCTCTAATATCTTTTACACGGCGTTGGTCTTCTTCGCGCAGTTTAAGCGAGTTGGCTTCAATGTTGCGTATCCGCAGGCGCAGGTCTTCTTCCTGCGACTTTCCTTCGTTAATGCGGAAAGCATCAATTTCCTTAATAGCGGTAACCAGAATTTTATCAATACCTTTTAATTCTTCTTCGCTGGGTTCTTCGTGCGACTCGCCTATCACATCCGGCATTTTTAAAATGGTAGGTAACAGGTTTTCCGTTGGTACGCCTACTTCATCGGCTATGGCCTTAAACTCGTTAAAGTAGGAGATGATAAGCTCCTTGTTCAATGAAATTTCACTGCTGGCAGTGTTATGCTCAAGGGTAATGTATACGTCTATTTTACCACGCTGCAACGTGGCAGCAATGCGGTTGCGTAGTTCGTATTCAAAGGCGCGGTATTTAGAAGGCAGCTTAACGTTCAGGTCTAGCCCCTTTTGGCTATTTAGGGATTTAATCTCAACGTTTACGGTTTTGTCTTCAATTTGTCCGCTGGCTTTGCCGAAGCCTGTCATTGATTTAAGCATATCGTTTCTCTTTTCTTCAACTAAAGTTATTCCTGCACGATGAGCTCGTCTTCGGGCAATTTGTTTTTACCCGCAAATGAAACCAGGTAAACCCCTGCAAATATCAAAATTGCGGAGATAATTTTCTCAGGACTTAATTTATCCTTACCTAAACTGATAGAAATGATGGTGGCTAAAACAGGTTGCAGGTATATGTAAGCGCCAACAATGCTGCTGTGCAGTTCGCGCAGCGCCAGCATATTTAAGAGATAGGCCAGGAAGGTGGTGCAGATAACTATAAAGCTGATAGCAAGCCATGTTTGTGTGGTAAAAGTGTGCCACTGCACCATTTTAAATTGGCTGAAGCCCAGCACGGCAACCGGGAAAAGGCCAAAGAAGAACACCCATTTGACCACGGTAAAGGGATGGTACTTATGCATTAAGGGCCGTACAATAACCAGGTAGATGGCATAGGATGTTGCGTTTATTAGTATAAACAGGTCACCTAAAACAGTTTCTCCGGAGAAATTGAACCCCTTACCGCTAATAATTACAAATGCGCCACACGCACCGGATAATATGCCCAGTATTTTTTGCCAGGTAGCCTTTTCGTGCGCCATAAAAAAAGAGATGACGAACACCAATATGGGCGTCATAATCATAATAAGGGCGGCATTAATAGGTGTGGTAATGCTTAGGCCCATAAAAAACATTTCCTGGTTAATAACTACACCGAACAGTCCGCATACGGCCATCAACAAAAAATCTTTGGGTTGCACTTTTTCCTTAAGCCAAAAGTGATGCAGGATAAAGAATAAGGTGGTGGTTATTGATACCCGGATTAATATAAAACCGAAAGGCTTAACATACTCCGGCATAACCATTTTGCTGACGGTAAAGCCCGCACCATAAAACAGGTTAACTATAAACAGAAAAATATGCGCCCGAAGGTTCTTCATGCGGATGGGGCAAAGATGAAATATTTCCGCGTTGCTTTTGCAGCAGTAAGTTTAGGTAAGTTTAAAAGTAAGGCGCACAGTATAAGTGTCCTTAACGGCAACACCATTTACGAGCTTTGGCCGGAAGTAGCTGACGCATTTTACGGCGCGCAGAGCTTCAGCATCAATACCGGGGCTAACCGATTGTGTTACTTTATAATCGGTAGTGCTGCCATCTTCGTTAACGGTAAACTCTACCGCAACCGTGCCCTGTATGTTGTTATCTCTATCAAGCTTAGGGTATTTTATCACCCTAAAAAGAATTTCCTGCAGTTCAGCCTGGTCGCCGGGTGGTAAGCAAGGGCGGTTAAGGCTATCGTAGGCCATTGTAACGCCGTCCTTTTTAAATATGGTTTCTGCAATTATTTCGTCCTGCTTATAGTAACGGCTTAAAAGGGTTTGGCCATTGCCCAGCGTGCCATTCCATTGTCCTTCCATGTAACCACTGTGCACTTCACCTTTAAAAGCTATACGTACCACTTTATCATTAACTGTTACCGGTATGGTATAGTAGTAATAGCCTTCTCCTTTTGTAACCAGTTGTTGGCCGGTGGAATCCCAAAAGTTAAACACCAGTTCTTGTGTTACGTACGATTTTGGATCGGGCTTGTAGATACATTCCTTCCGCAAAGCGCCATTGTTGTTATAATACTTCCACCGCCCTGTTTTTTTAGAGAAGTTGAAGGTGGTATCCGCTACATATGTGCCCTCGGCTATTTTAATTCCGCTTTCAGCATATTCTACAAACTTACCGTTAAGGTGAAAGAACCCATCGTGCAGTAAATAACCTGCTGTAGCTTTAATAAGGCCGCTCATGTAATAATCACCACCAACATACAGTTTAGGGTCAGCCTTACTGCGCAGCAGATCGCGGAAGAAATAGGCTGTTTCCGGCTTGGTGCGTATGCCGTTTTGGTTGAAGTAAATGCGGAGAGAATCCTGGCTGAAGGCGGTGCAGGAGAAAGCCAGGATGGCACTAAGTAAAAACAGGTAACGCTTAATAGGCATAGTAACAAAGATAAACATGAGGTAGTGGAAGGCCGTCACGCCAATGTCATAAATTAACGGGTGATGGTTTCAAGGCGGGCAGCATAGCCGTTGCGAATGCTTACTGCAATATTGATGGTTCCCCAAATCCATTCCTGTTTGCTATCCGTTTGTACATTGCTGAACCACCAACGCAGTGCGCCGGTATGCATTTTTACATCAGAGGTTAAGCGGATAGGAAATTGTTTTCCATCAGGTAACTGAAACTGAACAACTGAATCAGTAAAGTTAAAGGTGCTGCTATGTTCAGGCACCGATTTTAACCGCTTGATACCGTTAGGCCTGAATTTACCTTTAACCAGGTGGTAAATGTTTAACGAACTGTTTACCTCAGAAGTTTTGAAAAGGAACGGAATACTGATAGAGCCAACACGTGGCGGACGCGACCATAACACAAAGCGGTCGCTGCTTTCTTTCATAAAACCAAAGTTCCAGGTTTTAGGATTTACAGGCCCCCCTGTAGTTTTAGTATCCAGCCACCACAACCATTCGTAAGGGTGTATTTCAGGATGGCAGGAATGGTTGCAATCCAAAACAAAGACGCCATATAGACCCACGGAGGGGTGTGCATCGCAAAAGTTAGGGTGTTGGTCTAAGTTGGGGCCGGGCAGGCAGGGGTAAAACAAGAAATTCAACGAATCGCGAAGCCGTTTGGGTGGTGTAAGTTCGCAATGCAAATCGTATTCGCCCGCTGTTTCTTCGTTAGGTTCAATGTAAGGCGGCTTGGTAACATCCGCATGACGGGCTCGCTTAAAATTCCGTTTGCGTTTTGTTTGTGCAGTGCGCCCCTTGTAAACCAGGTCAAGGTACTTTTGTTGGTGGGGTGTAATGTTCCAATTAATGTCGTGTTCAGTTAACTCATCGCGCCCCGGTAAAGACACCCCATGCTTGGTAGTGCCAACAAACTTGTAACGGTGGCGGTCCACCGCCTGCCACCAAAAGCCTATCATGCGGATGAACCAACCGAAACCACCGCCCTGGTGAGTAGTATACCAGGTAGGCACCTTAGGGTCGCGTTCAGTAACCTCTACCAGGTCAACTATTTTTTCGTTCAGTAAATCGTTGTTTGAAATACTATCATTATTAAGGCGCAGCAGTAGATAATTGGTTGGTATAGTATCACATACTGCAGCATTAACAGCGCTGGCTTTTTGAGCAACACACAGGCTTGCTGAGCCAAGTAAAACAAAACAAATAATGATGCGAGTGGTAGTCAACATTATTTAAGGCCTTTCTTCCAGTCTACGCGTTCGGCAACCACGGCCTTCAATTGTTCAATGCTTATACGGTCCTGTTTCATGGTATCACGTTCGCGTATAGTAACGGTATTGTCCTCCAGCGTTTGGTGGTCAATCGTAATGCAGTAAGGGGTACCAATGGCATCCATACGGCGGTAGCGTTTGCCTATAGAATCCTTCTCCTCATAAAAGCACTGGAAGTCCCACTTCAGTTCACTCATAATCTCCTGCGCTTTTTCAGGCAGGCCATCCTTTTTAACTAATGGAAATACGGCTATCTGAATTGGCGCAAGGAATGGTGGCAAGGCCAATACAGTGCGCTCGCTGCCGTCTTCCAGCTTTTCGTTTTTATAACCGTTGCAGATTAATGCAAGGAAGGTACGGTTCAAACCGATTGATGTTTCAATTACATACGGTATGTAACTTTGGTTCAATTCGGGGTCGAAGTACTGCAGCTTTTTGCCCGATAAATTTTGGTGCTGCGTTAAGTCGAAATCTGTGCGGCTGTGTATGCCCTCAATCTCTTTAATACCAAAAGGGAAGTTGAACTGAATATCAACAGCGGCATTGGCGTAGTGCGCCAGTTTTAAGTGGTCGTAAAATTTCAGATTCTCCTCGGCAAAACCCAGGCTGCGGTGCCACTTCCAGCGCTCTTCCTTCCATTTGTTGTACCATTCCATTTCGGTGCCGGGGCGCACAAAAAACTGCATTTCCATCTGTTCAAATTCGCGGGTGCGGAAGATGAACTGGCGGGCAACAATCTCGTTACGGAAAGCCTTACCCACCTGTGCAATACCAAACGGTATGCGCTGGCGGCTGGTGTTCAATACGTTCAGGAAGTTTACAAAAATACCTTGTGCAGTTTCCGGGCGCAGATAGATAGTGCTTGCCTCTTCAGCAACAGAACCTACCTCGGTGCTAAACATCAGGTTAAACTGGCGCACGTCCGTCCAGTTGCGTGTGCCGCTGATAGGGCAGGCAATTTCAAGGTCAATGATTATCTGCTTTAAATCGCCCATGTTGTTGTCCTCAAGCGATTTTTTAAAGCGGCTTTCTATTTCATCTAACTTACCTTTGTTGCGTAATACATTCGGATTCGTTTTCAGAAACATTTCCTTATCGAAACTTTCTCCGAATTTTTTCTGCGCTTTCTCTACCTCTTTGTTGATCTTCTCTTCAATCTTGGCCATAGCGTCTTCAATCAACACATCGGCGCGGTAGCGTTTTTTGCTGTCCTTATTGTCAATCAAAGGGTCATTAAAAGCATCAACGTGTCCGCTGGCTTTCCATGTTTTAGGGTGCATAAATATGGCTGCGTCAATACCCACTATGTTTTCGTGCAATTGCACCATACTCTTCCACCAGTATTGCTGCAGTTTATTTTTCAGCTCAATACCGTACGGGCCGTAATCATACACTGCGCCTAAGCCATCATATATTTCGGAACTGGGGAATATGAAACCATATTCTTTGCAATGCGAGATAATCTCCTGGAATAAATTCTGCGTATTCTCTTTGCTCATAGTGCGCGAAAATAAAAATTAGCGGTTGCCTGAAAGCCTTTATGTTAAGAAAAGCGTATCTTTAATGAAAGAACACCTGTGAAAGTCTATAGAAGACATGTTTGCCTTATAGGGCTGTTAATGGTTTTTGCCTGTAAGAAAGAAACACCTCCACCAATCTCTACCCTTCCTCCTTATCAGTGTAACGAGACAGCTGATCAAAACTGTAATGCCGGCTTGCATCAACCCTTCTGCAGTTTTGTAGGGCATAGAGCAAACAAATACTACTATGATACTCTTGGAAACCTGCTGATGGATTCCTGTGTTTCAATAGCTGGTTCTTGTAAACGCTACTCTTATTTGCATGATTACAGTTCCGGTACAGTTGTAGTGCAGATTCAAAACGGCGGCAAAACCACCTATGATAGTTTAGCGAATCGAATAAGCTTATTATATTCTTCAGCGGGCCCCTCAATCGAGTCAGAAACATTTAATTTGCTTTCGAATGATCAAGTATATTATATCAGTAGGTTTCATGGCGAGTACAATGATCCCTATTGGATTAACGAGATTACTGACAGCATAATTTATGATGGTGACGGAGATTTAATTTCTACTTATCATAGGGTGGAGGACAATTATCAAGGCAATTTTCCTTTTGCATATTTTTATACTGGACATACTTACTATACTTATTTTAAGGACAAAATATTCAAAGGCGAGTTCGACCCAGCTATCCTTTATCCAGGCGGTTTACCAAGGCCATATGTAAGTATGCCTCAATCTTTTTCACTGCATCTGTTAAAGTCAGTCACTTACGAAAACGAGTCTCCTTCTAATGGTTATGCCAACCAAAACTACGATTACACTTTCGATGAATCCGGGAACGTAAACAGTATCACCATCAGTACCTCCACATCATCTTCCTCTAAATTCATTACCTACTGCAAATAGCCTATCTTCGAAGTATGGACATTCACTTTGAATTCGACGGAAAAAAGGGCGCTTTCTTTATACAGCATGGCGGACCCCGCCTGGGCCAAATGGTTTTTAGTAAAGCCGGCGACCACCTGATTATTATAGAGCATACCGATGTATCGGACGAGTTGCGAGGCACCGGCGCAGGTAAAAAGCTGCTGGCCGCTACAGTAGATTATGCCCGTAAGAACAACTTTAAGATAGTGCCGGTTTGCCCCTTTGCTAAGGCTTTAATGGAGAAGAGCCCGGAGGAGTATGCCGATGTTCTTAATAAATGATAACAATTGTAAATTGCATCTTTAAGCTATTACCGAAGTCTATAAAGAAAAAGCCATGAAGAAGCTGTTATTGATAGTAGTTTGTGCTTTCACCATTTTGGGCATAAAGGCCCAGGTTACCGATTTTGTGCCTGATAAGCCTGTAAGCAAGGTAAAGGCCACCGTAAAGGCTATGGCCGCCGGTGAAACTTTTTTGATTGTGCCCGACGATAACCCGGATGGCCGTTATGTAAGCGCGCAACTGCCTGCTGAATACAAAAAGGATGGGTTGAAAATTACTTTTAGCGGCGTGGTAGGTAAAATACCACCTAATGTGCGTATGATGGGTACCCCCTTAAAAATAAGCTCTGTTTGGGTTAGCAAAACAGAGCGTAAGAAATTTAACCTTAAAAAGGCTAAATACACTTTTAAGTAGCTTACTGCACTACGCGCGGTATAAGCCCGCGAAGCCCCATGTCTACAAGGGGCTCACCTTTTAAAGGCTCCCACCATCCGTTGGGGTTAGTGTCTTGCCATTCAAAACTTTGATTAATGGATAGAGAAACCTCTACTACAATATCTTCGGTTTCGTTACCCGTTATTACTAACGAGCCGTTTTCAAATTGCCCTGTAACCACGCAACTGCCTGCCGGTATAGGCGAGGTAGCTGCAATAGGATTTGGCACGGTGGTAATAGGAGCAGAGCCGGTATCGGTATACAGGTTACCGTAAAAGTTACCCTCAAAACCCCAAAAGCCTTGTTTTTTGTTGGCGTTAACCACGTAGTTTTTCGTTTTTACATTAAAGTTATTGATGTAAGTATTAAAGCCTACAAAGGAAGCAATGGTAGTGCTGAAAAACTGGTGAATACCAAAACCCATAATGGTGGTATCGATACGCATTTGAACATCGTAATTTTGGTACGATAAGGAAACACGTAACCACTCGTAAGTACCCGGTGTTACATCCTTAAGGGGCACTTCAAAAAATTGCTCACCATCGTTTTTAATCACGGCCTGGCTATGGTCAATTGCATTAGCGCCGCCCTGGGTGGTTTCGGCCTGGTGGTAAAGCACTACGCCTGCACCAAGCTGCGTATAGGCGTTAGGGGCCAGTTCCATATAGTGCGAACTGATAGCATTAAATTTTGGCGACTGCCCGGCATTACCTGACGGCACCGATACCGGTTGACCGAAGTTTCCCAATCTTACCTGGGTAGAATCGAGCTTGTATTTGAAAATAAGTTTAGGCTCTTTTTCGTTTTTCTTTTTGCAGGAAGAAACGGAAAGCAAAAGGCCGGTGGCTATTAAGGCCATCGCACTTAATAAAATTGTCTTTTTCATTCGCTGAGTTGAGGTGGCAAAGCTATTAAACGGCACTTATCTGCGAAACGGGCGCGCACTTATGCGAATTTTAAATATTTGTGACATAAAAGTCCGCGCAATGCGCATATTTGCGGGCGTTTAAAAGCTATGTCAGTAATAGTCAGCAACCTTACTAAAGTGTATGGCCAACAGCGGGCGGTAGACGATATTTCGTTTGAGGCCGGTAAGGGGCAGGTGCTTGGCTTTTTGGGTCCCAACGGAGCCGGCAAAAGTACCACTATGAAAATGCTGACCTGCTTTATACCCCAAACATCAGGCACGGCTACCGTGTGCGGGCATGATATTACCACCGACCCGCTGGAGGTGGCTAAAAAGATAGGTTACCTGCCGGAGAACAACCCCCTTTACCTGGATATGTATGTGCGCGAATACCTGGAGTTTATGGCGGGGCTGCACAAGTTGGGTAAAATTACAGCTAAGCGTATTGAGGAAATGATTGAGGTAACCGGCTTGAAACTGGAAAGCAAAAAGAAGGTGGGCCAGCTATCGCGCGGTTATCGGCAGCGCGTGGGTTTGGCCCAGGCCATGTTGCACGATCCGGAAGTGCTTATACTGGATGAACCAACATCAGGCCTTGACCCTAACCAGTTGGTTGAAATACGCTCGTTAATCAAACAACTTGGGCAAAACAAAACGGTGATTTTTTCCTCGCATATTATGCAGGAGGTACAGGCCGTGGCCGACCGTGTTATTATTATTAACCGCGGTAAAATTGTAGCTGATGATACTACGGAGCAATTGCAGAGCCGTATTAATAATGAAACAACCGTGGTTGCCGAGTTTAAGCAGAAAGTGGAACGCTCACTTTTGGGTGGCATAAGCGGTGTAAGAAAGTTTAGTGAGGATAAAGGCCGCTGGGTATTTACGGCCGAAAGCGGTAAAGACCTGCGCGAGGAAATTTTCAACTTCGCTAAAGACCGTAACCTTACTTTACTATCGCTTTATAAAGAAGAATCATCTCTGGAAGATGTGTTTAAACAGTTGACTAAGTAATCCTTTAATCCCAGTACGTGTTCGCCATATTTAAAAAAGAAGTCCGCCAGTTTTTCAGCTCACTAATAGGCTATATAGCTATAGTGGTGTTCCTGGTGCTTTTAGGCTTAATAACCTGGGTGTTTCCGGATGTAAACGTTATTGACAGCGGCTACGCAACGCTCGATGGTTTTTTCTTTTATGCTCCGCTGGTTATGTGCATACTTATCCCCGCTATTTGCATGCGTTCCTTTGCCGAAGAAATTAAGACCGGCACTTTTGAGTTGATAGCTACCCGTCCGGTTACGGATATGCAGATAGTAATGGCCAAGTATTTCGCCACGCTGCTGCTCATTTTTATTTCAATCCTGCCTACGCTTATTTCTTATTACACTATTTACCAATTGAGCTCGCCGGTGGGCAATGTAGATACCGGAGGCATTATGGGCTCCTATTTCGGCTTGTTTTTAATAGGTGCTGTGTTTGCGGCTATTGGTATTTTTTGCTCGGCAGTTACTTCTAACGAGATTGTTGCATTCATACTGGCCCTCTTTTTATCGCTGTTGTTATACGTGGCCTTCTTTTACATTTCCCACTTCAGCCTGTTTGTAGGCCGTTTTGATTATGTAATTGAAAACTTTGGTCTTGCAGCGCACTACGATTCATTAAGCCGCGGAGTTATTGACAGTCGCGACCTGGTGTATTTTGTGAGCGTTATCTCTCTCTTTATTCTACTTACCCGAACCGCATTAAGCAGCCGCCGATGGTAGAACAGAAAAAAGATAACAAAGGGGGCGGCAAACGCCTGAATCGTCGCGATGCATTGGTGCGTTTCGGCCTGCTGTTGGCTATTATTGTTTTAGCCAACGTAGTAAGTAACTTCTTTTATTTCCGTTGGGATATGACTGCCGAAAAGCGGTACTCTATTTCGAACCCCAGCAAGCAGTTGTTGAGGAATTTGAAAGATGAGGTTACTATTAAAGTGTATTTAACCGGGGAACTGAATGCGCAATTAGAGCGCCTGCGCAAGAGTACTGAAAATATGTTGAAGGAGTTTCGCTCCTACGGAGGCACCAAAGTAGAGTATGAGTTTTTTGACCCTATGGCCATCAAAAATCTTGATGAACGCAAGAAGTTCATGATGGACTTGATACAGCGTGGTATGGCGCCTACTAACTCGGTATCGCAAACCAAAACCAGCAAGAGCGAAAGTTTAGTGTTCCCTTATGCGATGGTAGCTTACGGCGGCCGAGAATACCCCGTTAACCTGTTGGAGAACCAAATTGGTTATGATGCGTCTGAGATTATAAACCACTCCGAAATATTGCTGGAGTACAAATTGATAAACGCCATCAAAAAGCTGAGCCAGTATCGTCCGCCCCGCATTGGTTTTGTGGAAGGCAATGGAGAGTTGAATGAACTGGAAACTGCTGACCTTAAGCAAACACTGGAAGGCCTGCAGTATGAGGTTAAACGCCTGGATTTACGCACAAACGTAAACATACCCGAACGCTTTGATGCTGTAATTGTAGCGCGTCCTACTATCCCTTTTAACGAGCAGGATAAATTTAAGCTGGACCAGTACGTAATGCGCGGCGGAAAAATTATGTGGCTGATGGATGGCACTAATGTGTCGATGGATAGCGTTAGCCTTAGCGCCGGTGGGCAAAATGTGGAGGCTACTGACTTTAACCTGGACGACCAATTGTTTAAATACGGCGCACGTATTAATGGCGATGTAGTGCAGGATATTGGCCTTAGCGATGAAATACAATTGGTGGTAGGTAAGGTTGGCGATGCGCCGCAAACGCAGGCGTTTAAGTGGTATTACTATCCTTTGCTGGTGGCTGATAATAACCATGCTATTGTACGCAACCTTGGCCCCGTAGTAGCGCATTTTGCCAGCACAGTAGATACTATTCGCAACCCGGGCGTAAAGAAAACGGTGCTGCTACATACTACTGATTATGTTAAAACGCAGTTAGCGCCAACAAGAGTAGGCTTTAATATTTTAATGGGTAAACCTAACCCTGACTATTATAAGCAACCGCAACTACCTGTTGCAGTGTTGCTGGAAGGCGAATTTGAGAGCGTGTTTAAAAACCGCTTATCACCGGAGTTTTTATCAGCCATCGATACCATTGATAAAATAAAGTTTATTGAAAAAAGCCCTAAGAGCAAAATGATTGTGATTGGTGATGGCGATATGATACGCAACGATATACGCAGTGACAGCTCCGTTTACCAACTCGGCTTTAATAAGTACAATGGCCGGCAGTATGGCAATAAGGAGTTTTTGCTGAACTGTTTAGAATACCTGATTGACGACAGCGGTATTTTTGAAACCCGCAATAAAGAAGTTAAGGTTCGATTGCTGGATACTGTTAAGGCTAATAATGAAAGGTTGATGTGGCAATTGCTTAACCTGGTACTACCGGTTGTGGTAATACTTCTTTTTGCCCTTGGCTTTACCTTTATCCGCCGCAGGAAATACGCTTCCTGAAAAGGGCAGTGGCAAATCTTACAATTCCGTGAAAGTCGGTTTCGGAAATTTCACGTTCTTAGCCGCTTAAATGTGCAGATGAAAAAGTATATCCCTTACCTGATAATTATTGTATTACTGGCAGGTGCTGCAGTTTGGTATAAAATTTACAATAGTCCGGATGCTATTAAGGACCGCGAAGGCGACTTTGCTTACCACGAAACAGAGAACATCTACACCATTGTTATGAACTCCAGCGATGGGCGTAAAATCGAGCTAAAACGCAATGGCGAAAAGTGGGTGGTAAATAACAAGTACGAAGCCCGTATGGATTTAATACAGCACCTGTTTGAGGCTTTTAC
Source organism: uncultured Chitinophaga sp. (assembly GCA_964620645.1). Classification (GTDB taxonomy): domain Bacteria; phylum Bacteroidota; class Bacteroidia; order Chitinophagales; family LD1; genus Bog-950. The sequence continues at coordinate 9,341 of CAZUHU010000038.1, read as the reverse complement.
AGGGATGGTATCGCTTGCACCGGTGCCCGGCAGTGCGCATGATAACGTGGTGCGCGATTTAATGAACAACAGTGTAAGCGTTGAACTGCGCGATAAAGATGGCGGACTTTTAAAAAGCTATATGGTTGGCGGCGCTACGGTTGATGGAGAAAACACCTATATGCTTAACATGGTAAATGGCAAGCCTGCGGCACGGCCGCATATGGTTTACATACCCGGCTTCAGGGGCGCCTTATTGCCGCGCTTTGAAATGGATGAAGCGGTTTGGCGCGTGCGCAACATATTCAGCAATACCAGGGATAATATACAGCAACTTAAGGTGGAATATCCCGGCGCTGAAGAGAACTCTTTTATTATTACCCGGCTTGCACCTGATTCATTTGAAGTAAACCCGGTAGATTCCAAATTCAGGATAACTGCTGTTGCCCCACAAAAGTATATCAGGCAATACCTGTCTTTTTACAGCGCAGTTTCGGTAGAAGCTTTTGATAATACTTATTCTGCTAAGGACTCGTTGGCTCAGGCAACCCCTTACGCCATAGTATCGCTGGTGGACAGTGCCAACAAAACCACTACTGCAAACCTGCATTACATGCCGCTGAACAAACGCAGCAAGGCTCAATACGATTTAAAAGGGCAGGAACTTACTTATGATATTGACCGTTACTACGCCTGGATAGATAAAAGCGGACAAAAGGATTTTGCCATAGTGCAGTATTATGTTTTCGGCAAGCTGCTACGCAACTACAAGGATTTTTACTTTAAACCAGGCTCTAAATAAAATTGACGTAAGGCACCAACAAAAAAGCCCGCAGAAGTTGCGGGCTTTTTTGTTGTATATCTTTTGAAACTATTTCGGTTCAATTGGCTGAAGGTTCTTTTCAACCGGCGCTTCCTTAGGTTGAATATCCTTTTGAGGTTGAACTTCGTCCGTTTTCGGTTCTTTGCTCTTCTTCTCTTTCTTCTTAGGCGTATCTTCCACTAAAGAAATGCCTGTATTGTTTGAGCCGCCCTTGTTGCCGCCTGCTTTAAAGTCAAACAAGAGCGAGAAGCGCAGGGTGTTATCCAACGGGTTACGCTGAATATTAGTAGGTATTAAGTAAGAGAAGTTAAGGCCAACAACACTGTATTTTACGGTTAAGCCTGCTGTAAGAAACTGGCGGTTACCTTTAGAGCGTGGCTCGTAGAAATAACCAAAACGAACACCGAACATTTTACGGTACAAGTATTCAGCCCCTACACCCACGGTAATTTCTCTAAACTCTTCAGCTGCGCCACCGGGGGCATCGCCAAACGAGGTAAACATGCCGGAGATAGAAGACTTTTGACGGAAGTCGTAAACACCGTTTTTGTCCTTGTCTACAGAATCAGGTGTTGGCACCATCAGTTTATTGAAATCGGTGTAAATGCCCACGCCGTTCTTATCGTCAATGTTTAAAGTGTAACCTAAACCAATACCCAGGTTAGTAGGTATAAAATCTTTAACAACGTTTGAAGTGTAGGAGATTTTGCTGCCTATGTTGGTGATTGCCATACCCACCATAAGGTCGTGGCTCATTTTTACACCATCCTTCTTAAAGTTCTTACGGAAATACCAGGAAATATCACCTGCACCGGCCACACCGGGCTTAATCAGGTTGCCATCTACCTGTTGGCCACCTGCGAGGTTAGAATAGATAACACGCAAGGATGCTGCTATAGAAAAGTACTTGCCTAATAAACGGGCATAGTGCATATCAATGGCAAACTCATTCGGGCGAAACTGTCCCGTTTCCTGTCCGCTTGCATCAGTAAACGTAATATTGCCTAAGGAAAAATAACGAACGGAAAGCGCAATGGTTTGCATCTTCTTTACCTTGTAGTAACCGGTAAGGTTAGCCAGATAAATATCATTAACGAGAGCCTTCAACCAAGGGCTGAAACCTACAGCAAAGCCAAAATCAGAAGAGTCAATAAAAGCCAGTTTAGCCGGGTTGGCGTAAAGGCCATTGGCATCGGCCGGTGAAGCAATACCTACATCACCCATACCGCCTGCGCGGGCATCGGGGTTAATGCGCAGAAATGGAACTGCGGTGGTAACCGTATTTATAACTACGCCATTTTTATTAATCGATTGTCCTAACGCGCTGGCCGCCATCAAAACAAAAACCAATAACCCTGAAAATTTGCCGAAATATTTCATCCCAAAAAATAAAATTGTTTACGTAGAAGTGCAGCGATAGTTCGGACCGTTTTATGATTGAGGGGCTAAATCTATCTTAAAAGCACCAATTTTTCAAATTTATGTGCGGTGTTGCCCTCGGGGTCACGAACGCTTAATTTATACACGTAAACGCCTTTACCAATCGCATCACCGTAATCATCGCGGCCATCCCACTCAATATCATCAGTTCTAAAGCCGTTGCAATGCACCTGTTGCTGTATGTTTTTAACCAAACGGCCTGATACTGTGTAGATTTGGACGCTTACATTCAGGTCTTCACAGGGGCGGTTATGCTCAAACATAAACTGCGTATGGGTGGTAAAAGGATTGGGGTAATTGTATACATGCGACAGCGCAAGTTTGGCATCTGAAGCCACGATAAACTCGGTATAATCTTCCGATGAATTATTATGGATATCCCAGGCTTTTACCTTCAAATTGTGCTTTCCATCAGCCAGTTTGCTGTATGCGTACTTTACAGTACCTCTTTTGTAATTATCCAGTTCACTTTCATAGTAATCGTTAAGCACCGTCATGTTTTGGGCGCTGCCATCCAGCACAGCGGTTAAGTCATGGCCTATGCCATTACCGGTGGTATTAATACCGGTTTCATCCTCCAGTTTAACAAGCAATATAGGGCTGGCATTGGTTAAACCTCCAAAGGCAAAATTCTCATCGTTCATATACACTTTTACCTTGGGGCCAATGCCGTCAGCGGTAAAGGAATCGACACTGCCGCCTATGATAATGTTGTTGGTATAGCCGTGGGCATCGGTAATTCCGTTATCGGCATAATAACTGATACGCCCATTGCCAAACTGATAGTTGATGTCCTTAGGAACGATGAACGTAAAGCTAAAATCGCCATTGGTAACGCTTGCTTTGCCCTTAAAGAGGAGGTTCTTATACATATCGAAACTGCGCTGTGGGCTGTCGCCATCATTGCTCAGCGTTTTAAGGGTTGAAATTTTATCGTAAACCACCGGATATACTACGCCGTTAAAGCCGCTTATTTTATTGCCGTTATCGTCTACTACCTCTCCTTTAATGGTTACTTCGGCTAAAGCCTTAAGCGAATCATGAGGCAGGTCAATTGGCTTATTGTTTACGGTAGTGGTTTTTATGTTGTAATGCGGATAATTTAACTGCAGCGCAGGGTCGCCCAGCAGTGTAAACTTACGGGTGTTATATATATCGGTATTAACGTTGTTTTTGGTAAGCATGGTTATCTCACCCAGGGTAGGAAACCGCCCTTCGTATAAGTCAAACATGTGGTCAAACGACTCATTATTTAATGCGGCGTTGGCATTGGAATAAACCAGGCGAACAGTAGTAATAGAAGCTATAGCGCCCCCGTTTGCGTTAGTAATCAAATATTCCCCTGCGGTGCGTTCAGGTATATCATAACGACTGAACTCGCAGGTGGCAGTAATAAACAAAGGCAGTTTTTCTTTGTTAGACAGTTGCGTAATTTCTGTCATATTAAAAATGCGCTCATGGGCCCAGTTGGTTTCGCCGCCGTGGCCTACCCAGTTCAAAATAAGTGTGCCTGAGTTTATTTTGTTGATGATGGCTGTATTTACCTCCGGGTAACGGTCGCCTGAGGGGGTAGTAACCTGCTTATAGGCATCCAGGTAAATTTTGTCGTAATTATATTCGGGGTGTTGGTTACGCGTTAAATCTGCCAGGTAGTTTGAGGCGTCGAGGTGTACGTCATTATCCTGGTCATCGGCCACAAAGGTCACGTTATTGCGCCAACTGTTGTTGTTGTTAATCTGTACGCAGCTTGCTGTATTAGAAGGGTGCTTATATTTTTTGATTTTGTTTACCACATCCCAGGCTTCCTGTTCGCTGGCAACCGGTAAGCGGCCAACTGCAAGGTCCATGTCCTGTCCGTTAACAGCAATATTGCCTCCCTCGTTAGCATCAAGCAGTGCATAAAAATCATCGGAGGTAAAAGAGGCTGTTTCCGATTCTGATTCGTAGCTTTCGTAACATGGCACAAATTCCTGGTTATCGGCCACGCGATTTTTGGGGTCAAATGAACCATCACCCATTAACAACAAATAGCGCGGCATAACGGCAGTATCGTTTCCGGCCCTGTCGTACAGCATGCGCATAAAATCGCGTATGGCTGATATATCAGGCTTGCCACCACCAAACTCATTATAAATTTTGGAAAGCTTTACCACCTTAACGCTTATGCCGCTTTCGTTTTGGTGAAAACTGGCCAGTTCATTAGATGGAGCTTCAAAAGCATCATAGGTAACAATTACCATATCCGGCTCGCCAATAGCATGCAGGTTTTGGTTTTCTACACTGCTCACAAATTCCGGTGTTACAAATGAAGCTGAAGGATTAAAGGCTACAAACTCTCTGAGGCTTGTTGTTGCAGCTATGAACTTCAATTGGGAGCCACTTAGCGTGGCATTCATTTGTTGAATATTGCCGGGATCGGTTATATCCCAAATGCGGATATCAGACGAGGCATTGTTCAGTTGAAATTCAGATATGTTGCCGGGGCCAACGGAAGAAATATTGCGGAAAGCCATTGCTGTGCCTGACATTGAAAGTGAACGCCTTGCAAAAATTTCCAGATAATCGATATAGCAGGCAGCAGTGCCGGTTGGGTCGTTAGAAACACTAAAATTGTAAGCAATGTTTAATTGGTCTCCGCCGGCATTGTAGTTAGCAATGCCTTTATAAATTATGGATCCCGGAGGATAGACATCACCAGGGTTAATACCGGTATCGTTATGGTTAATAAGTGTTTGCCCGTTAACACTAACAGTAGTTACTGAGCCGTAAGGCTTACTGGTTTTAGCGCCTATTTGTGAAACAACTTTTACGGGAACGGATGTTATTAAATTAGGGAAGTTGAACGAAAAGCTTTTAGAGTTGCTAAAGCTTGTCATTTTATCACCCAGCCAGCGTTTACCGCTGCTAAGCATATTTTCTTCATCGTTATCGCGGTAGGCATGGTCATCAAAATCGGTAATTGTTTTATTGGCAGGCCCGTCAACAGGGGCAAGTTGTACGCGTTTGCCGGTGCCCTGCGTAGTAGTTAAAAAGTAAAAGTTTCTATCGGTGTAAAGGTTTTTTTCGTGGTAAAAACCGGTTGCTGAGTCGTAGCGCCAGGCATCGGCCATTTGCCCGTAAAACAAAAGGTAGTCGCCGTCTTCCATTTTATTGTTGCCGTTGTTATCTACTACCATTGTTGGGTTTTCCAACAAATCATCGGGGCGGGCAACGGAGTTGCGGTCGGGCACCATGCCGCCACCATTACCAAAAATTGCTAATGTGTTGAAGTTAAAAGAGGCCGGATCAACGTTGCAGGTGTTCTTAACAAAGTTGTAGTCAATCTTATAAAAGCCATCGGCCGCTACTGCCACTTTATACCAGGTACCATTTGCTAAAACCGAATTAGCTGCATAACCATTACCACTGCGTTTTTGTGGTTTGGGTGTTAGCGTTATGCGCAGGGTGAATGACTCCAGTTTCTCCAATTGACCTGCTGCATTTTTACGGAATGGAAGTATCTCTACACTGGCGCTTGGGCGCTTGCGTGTAAGGGATAAGGCTACATTAACCTGTGGCTGTTCTTTTATAAAAGTTACGCTGTTGGCATCAATAGTGGTAACAGGAGAATATACAGGGTTAACCAGTTGAGCGGCTAAATCTCCTGTAGTAGGTAATGATATTTTTTCTTTATATAAAGGCAGCAAAAGCATTGATTCGGAATGGGCCGCATTGCTAAAGGTGGGCTGCTTAATAACCTTGCCGTCAATGGTAACAAAAGTCTTTGGCTCGGCTTGCCAGGTAATGGTGCGGGAATAATCCTGCGCTTTAGCCGTTTGAATAACAAAAGTAAACCCCAACAGGAGTGTTAAATATCTTAGTTTCATAAAAGTTCCCTTGCAACCTTGATAAACCAAATCCATCATTATTTTTGACGCCTTTTAAAATGCGCAATAAAACGCGGTCAATTTTGTTTTATTGCATTAAAGATGCTGCTTGGCAAATAAACTCAAATATCTGTGTGTTTCACTGTTAATCATTGCTACAACTGCGGTAGGTTATGCGCAGGATGTATTAATGAGCCAGTATTTTAACGCACCGTTGCATCTTAACCCTGCAATGGCGGGTATTTCCTACGGGCCCAGGGCAACCCTCAACTACCGCAACCAGTGGAGTGCCATGGGCGATGGTTTTAACGGCGGCTATGCCACTTATATGGCTGGCTTTGATATGCATATACAGCCTATGAGGGGTGGTATTGGGGTGCTTTTTACGGGGGACCAGGTGGCCAACAACCTGCTGTCCAGCTATCGGGCAACGGTAATGTATAGCCAGCAGATAAAGTTTAACCGCCGTATGGCCCTTAAAATTGGCTTAAGTGGCAGCTACATATTTACCCGCCTGAAATGGAACGACTTACTGTGGAGCGATATGATAAACCCTTACACAGGTTTTTATAATAATGTGGATGTGCCCAACCCTACCAATGAGCCTACCCCTTCTAAATTACAAAGCCACCGTGGCGATATGGGGGCCGGCCTGCTGTTTTTTACCGAGAAACTTTATGTGGGCGTAGCCGTAAATAACTTATTAATGCGTAAAGAGAATTTTACCTCGGCCAACGAGGGGAGGGTTCCTATACGCATAACAGCGCATTTTGGGGCAAACATACCGGTGCCGCACCGCAATCAAAACAGGTACAATATCTGGTTATCGCCAAACGTTTTATTCGAGAACCAGGGACAGGCTTTTCATGTAGAAGGCTCGTTCTTAACAGGTATCAGCTTTGTTTACTTTGGTTTGGGGTACCGGAGCGCAATAAGAAATTCCGATGCTGTTATCGGCTTTTTGGGGGTTAAAAAGGGGAAATTCAGAGTGGGGTATAGTTACGACTACACTATTTCGAAGTTGATGAACCGCTCGGGCGGCAGTCACGAACTTTCCTTCATATTTAACTGGAGCGGGGGCGATGATAATTCCCTGAATCCTAAAGCCAATAACGGCTACGTGCCATGCCCTGATATTTTGCGTTGACTTTTTGTTAAAAACGGCATTATAAAAGCAGCAAAAGAATTTTTTTGGGTTTTTAACCGAAAAATGTTTCTTTAGCAACCTTTAAATTTGAACAACCCTAAAAACTAAACAAACTTAGCCATGAAGCTAAACAAACTGTATCCGTTTCTTGTGTTGCCGATGTTAGTGGTAGTTGCATCTTGCGGCAAGCAGAAATCATCTGTAACCGGATGGGAATACAACAATCCTAAAAACGGGGGATTTGAAGTAGTAGACTATAAAGGGCAGGAAACAGGCCCGGGCCTTGTTTTTGTTCAGGGTGGTACCTTTGTTATGGGTAATACAGAACAGGATGTGATGTATGAATTCCACAACGTAGCCCGCCGTGCAACAGTTAGCTCTTACTACATGGATGAAACAGAAATTGCAAACGTTCACTACCGTGAATATTTGTACTGGATGAACCGTGTTTTCGGAAACGATTTTCCGGATGTAGTTAAAAAGGCGCTTCCTGATACACTGGTATGGAGAGATGAACTGGCTTATAACGAGCCTTACGTTGAATATTACTTCCGTCACCCGGCTTATGATTTTTATCCGGTTGTTGGTGTAAACTGGTTACAGGCTAACGACTTCGCCTCATGGCGTAGCGACCGTGTAAACGAAAGAATACTGGTTGACCAGGGTGTTTTAGCTGAAAACCCATCTCAGGTAGGCAGCGACAACTTTAACACAGAAAGCTACCTGGTAGGCCAATACGAAGGTGCTGCCGGTAAGCGTCCTAAGAAAGACTTAAACCCTAACGGAACAGGAACCCGCCACGTGCGTTTGGAAGATGGTATACTTTTACCGAAGTATCGCCTACCAACCGAAGCTGAATGGGAATATGCTGCTTTAGGCCTGATAGGTAACCAACCTGCAACCGGCGAAGAGCGTATTACTGACCGCCGTATTTACCCATGGAATGGAACCAGCACCCGCTACCCTAAGAGTGGTATGTGGCAAGGTGAGTTTCTGGCTAACTTTAAGCGTGGCCGTGGCGATAACATGGGTATCAGCGGACGTTTAAATGATAACGCAGATATTACTGCCCCGGTTAAATCTTTCTGGCCGAACGACTTTGGCTTGTATAACATGGCCGGTAACGTAAACGAATGGGTGTTGGATGTTTACCGTCCGATGACTACCCAGGATGCTAACGACTTCCGCACTTACCGCGGTAACCAATTTAAAACTAAAGTACTGGATGCTGATGGCAACCCGGTTGAAAAGGACAGCTTAGGCAAAATCCAATACCGCGATGTTACCCAGGAAGAAAGTGCTAACCGCCGTAACTACCGCCGTGGCGACGTAAGAAACTATGTTGACGGTGATGACGTTTCTGCAGTTGATTACAAGTTTGGTCAAAGCTCTTTAATTGACGATAACAGCCGTGTTTACAAAGGTGGTAGCTGGAAAGACCGTGCTTACTTCCTTTCACCAGGCACCCGCCGTTATTTGGATCAAAACATTGCTTCGGATGACTTAGGTTTCCGTTGCGCAATGGATAAAGTAGGTTCACCTAGCGGTAACAACGTTAAAGGTGGTAACAACTTCCCTAAAGAAAAAGGTAAGAGAAAGCAGAAAGGATAGTCAATCCTAACAGCAACTAATAAAATTAACCCCCGGAATTATTCGGGGGTTTTTATTTTCAACCCATGCAGATACGTATAGAGGAACTTTATGAATTATACCTTAAGGCAAATGGTGTAACTACGGATACGCGTAATATTGGCGAGGGCAGTATTTTTTTTGCTTTAAAAGGGGAGAGGTTTGATGCCAACCTGTTTGCAGATGAAGCGCTGGCAAAAGGTGCCGCCTACGCCGTAGTGGATGGTGCCATGCCGGATGAATGGAAGCAGAAATGGGGCACGCGATTAATAGAGGTGAAGGATGTTCTGCTAACGCTGCAGCGGTTGGCAGGTTATCACCGCCACCAGTTAGAATGCCCCGTTTTGGCAATTACGGGCAGCAATGGCAAAACAACTACTAAAGAATTAGTAGCAGCGGTGTTATCTAAAAAATTTGAAACCTATGCTACCAAAGGCAACCTGAACAACCATATTGG
>CAZUHU010000037.1:0-22988 GCA_964620645.1 uncultured Chitinophaga sp. | reverse complement strand
CACGTAAGCCGCTTCCAGGTTCTTCAACTCACGCGTGTATATACTGCTGTTGTTCACCTTATCGGTAGCAATTTGTTGCCCCAATAAGTTGTAAATGGCCACTGTAGCATTAACATGCTTCTGCTTGCTGAAGTCAACAAAAACGCGGTTGCCGCTACTCCATATATTAAAGGCATCACTACCGGCAGTTATTAAGCCGGTGGCCTGTTTAGCGGTAATGGTTACCATTTCGTCGGTTGTTGAAACACAACCATCAGCATTACTAACCGTTAAGCTAACAGTATAGGTGCCTTCGGCAGAATATTGGTGAGTTACAAGCGGCAACACGCTTGTGATATTGTCGCCAAAGTTCCACTCAGTAGTTACTGCGCCGGTGGTGTTAGAAGTAAAGGTTATGCCTTCACCTTCCTCAGCAACTGTTTTATCAGCTGACATAAGCGCGGTGATAGGTGTTGAACCGTTAACCTGCACATTCTTAACAACGGTGTAATTATTATTATCAACCAGGGTTATAGTATAAACACCGGCGGGTACGCTTAAGGACAATGGGCTACTGTTGTTTAACGTACCACTGCCGATGTCATTCCCTAATAAGTCCTGTATGCTGTATTGCCAATTGGCTAAGCCGGGTTGCTCTACCTGCAACTGCCCCGGGGTTTCGCAGCCTGATGCAACGGTAGTAAACTCCGCCTTAGGCGTAAAGTGTAACACAAAGCGGTTCCAGTTATCAGTAGTTGTAGAGGTAAAGTTGTAGTCTCCACTTCTTACATCATGCATGGTGCCGGTCTTCTTATCCTCCAGCATTATATAGCTGGTAGGATCAAAGCTTTGCAGGCCGTCAAAACTCATGCTGTAATTACCTGCAACACCTGGCTCGAAGCCAACATTTACGGTGCTGGTTTGGGTAATTGAGGTATTCATATTCTTAGAATACCACTGCAGCGGGTCGTTATTGTAACTGTAAAGTGTGTTACGAGCCAATGCACCCGATAACTTAACGGCATCTAACTGGCTATCGAATTGTGTTGTGGCATCAGTGCTGAAACCCACTGTAGTTTTATCCTTTAGTCCATTGGTTGTATTGGTTACATACAAGGTCATAGTTTCGCTGTTGTTCAATGCCTGGAACTGCTGCGGATTCTTGCTCCTGCTTGATCCATTAATAGTAAATGGCATTGGCCCGCCGGCGGTACTTCTTCTTACAAAAAACGCCTGGAATGGTGCAATAACAGTTTCGCTGGTATAAGTTCCGGCAAACGGTCCGGTAGCATTCCATACGGCATATTGTGCATCGTAACCTGCAGGCACCGGTGCAGCGTTAAGGTCAAGAGTGGCGAGATAAGGATTGCTTACCATAGTCCAGCCGGCAAGTGTTGGGCGCCCCTGTAAGCTTACGTTAAACCAACCGCCGTTAGAACCATTCTGTGTATAAGATGAAGCAAGGTTAGGAGGGCCGGAAACCGAAAGTGTTCCTGCACCCACTTTACGCACGGAGTAACCCTTGCCCGCTACAATCGCATTTGACGCAGCCTCTACTTTCCAACCGGCTACATTACAACTTCCGCCATTGCTTTGGTCGTAGCTGTAAACATTTCCGTAAAGAGAGCCTGCGGCAAGTGTTGTTTCATCGCAGTTACCGGTTGCAGTTACAAACCCGCTGCTGCCGTTTGCGGAACCAAAGTTAGCTGCTGTAGTGCCCGCTACCGGTGTACCAAAGTAGTGCGCATCCTGGTAGGCAGCGGCGTCATAAGCACGTTGTGCAGTAATATTACCGGTAATAGTACCTGTATAGCCACTGCTAAAATCATCCAGTATAGCAATTTGATTGGATGAGGTGCTGCGGAAACGAAGTATGCCAGATGGATTGACACTTAAGTTTCCAAACTGTAAATCCACCTCGTTAAAAATGTCGATACGGCTGCCGGCGGCTATAGTAGCACCGGTAGGATTCATCAAACGCAAGATATTTATCTCTAACTTGCCGCTAACGTTTTGTGGTGCAGCACCACCCAATACCAATTCATTAATGCCAATAACCTGCGCTACGGAAGTTGTACCGCCTGTAACGTTACCGCACACATTCAGGCTTTGGTCAAGCGTTAAAGTTGCACCATCCTGCAAGGTAATATCACCAACACTTGTAGCTACATGCACTACAGGGTCAATTGGCAGGTTAGGTATAAGCACATTATCGCCGCAGGCTGATGGAACTACATTGTAACTCCAGTTGCCTGCAGTTGCCCAATCATCTGTATTACCAAGCCATGTGTTAGGGCCGGTAAGTATAGAGTTACCTTCAATTCTGAAAACGAAATTTCCGTAATTGGTCTGCAACAGCAAACTATCCTGTTTTAAACCTGCTGTAAGCGGATGGAAAGTAATCTGCACTTCAGTAGTGTCATAAGGGCCTAAACCCGCAGAGGGCATTGCAGTTATTGCAAACTCATTACTTAGATATAAAGCTGCAAAGCCAATACTTATGCCGGTAGTATTGTTGATACCCGAGTTAATAATGCGGAAGGTACGGGTTACCGTTGAGCCGGTTGATATATTACCATAGAATGTAAAGTTGGCTGCACTGGTTGTGGTAGAGTGGTTAGTAATCACAATTCCATTACCGGTTACTATTAATTGCGGGAATCCCTCGTCAATGTTTCCATCACAGTTATCATCAATGCCGTTGCCGTTAATTTCAACTGCTCCGGGGTTTACTCCGCTGTTTGTGTCATCGCAATCGCCATTTACCAGGGCGTACGGAGCCGGAGGTGTAGATCCGAAGCACAAAATGATGCCCGCACCTGCGCCATATTGGTCGCCGTCGTTATCAACGTATACCGTTGCGCTTTGCCAAACCGTATTATCGTTGTCATCACAATCGCCAGGTGTTACTGCACTTAAAACATATCCGGCTCCGGGGTTGTTACAGGCGTTGACAGTATTTAAATAATAACCATCACCATCGGCATCCAAATACCAGGTGGCTATTGCATGCACAGCGGCATTATTATCATTACAATCAGCGCCATTACTTGCAAGTGCATAACCGGCAGGTACAGCAGCACCGTAGCAAACTACCGAAGTACCGTTGCTATAACCATCGCCGTCAACATCTACATATAAGGTGCCGCTTTGCCATTGCGAGGCAATATTATCGTTGCAATCGCCCAATGAACCAGCACTAAGAGTGTAACCTGCGCCGGGACTATTGCAAGACGTAACCGAACTTAAATAGTGGCCATCATTATCAGCATCAAGATACCAGGTTACAATTGGTGTAATATTTATGGTTATGGTATTACTGTTTGCTGTATTGGTATTTAAACAAGCTATTGAAGAAGTTATATCGCAACGTATTTGATCGCCATTAACCAGTGTAGAAGTGGTATAAGTTGGCGTTGTGGCTACCTGGGTGCCGTTCTTCTTCCAGCTATAGGAAGGCGAAGCCCCGCCATATGTAATAACTGCGCTGAATGTTACCGATGTGCCTGTACAAATGGTACTACCCGGGTTGGCCGTAATGGTTACTGTTGGGGTAACAGCCGGTTTTACAACCGTTACATTACTAAAGCATCCGTTGGTATTACCGCTGCCATCAACTACGGTAAGCAATACGTTATTAGCGCCAAGGTTAGTAGCGTTAAAGCTTGTTTTGCTTAACACCATACTGGCTATACTGCAGTTATCAGAACTACCGTTGTTTACCTGCGCTACGGTTAAGGTAGCATTGCAAAGTGTATCAAGCGGCAGGGTAACGTTTTGGCACAAAGCTACCGCGCGCATGGTATCGCTAACTGTAACCACGGCATTGCAGCTTGCTGTATTGGCGCTTGCGTCAGAAGCAGTTACCGTAACATTGTTTGCACCTAAGTTAGTACAGTTAAAAGTTGTTTTGCTGGCAGTTACTGAAGTTACTGCGCAGTTATCTGAAGTGGCTGGTACGGCAGGAGTAGACCAATAAACAATCACTTTACCAAAGCCTGTGTTAACTCCCGGCGTAGTGCTTCCTGCAGTTACGCCACCTATATAAGATGAGCCACCACCTGCATTATTTCCCGCACCGCCACCGTAGTAGCCACCGCCACCGCCGCCTAACGTATTCGTACATCCGCTTACAATGCCTCCGCCCTGGCCCAAAGAGCCGCTTAAGCCGGGGTTGTTTGAGCAACATGTAGTACAACCGTTAGCACCGCCGGCGCTTTGTGTACCTCCACCTCCATCATAATCGTTAGCATTACCGGCTGCACCCGTTAAGCCACCGCCGGCTCCACCGGTTCCTATTCCACTCGGGCCCAACCAGCAACCGCCGCCGCCGCCGCCCGCAACCAGTACACGGTTTGCAAGTGCAGTACCACCTACCCTTACATCTGAGGCTCCACCACCACCGCCACGTGCGTTGGTAGAAGTTTGGCCAAGGGCATTTCCACCGCCATTAAAACCACCGCAACAAATAGTATTTGCGGTACTTGGCGTACCTCTGCCACCTACATATATGTTTAACACCTGTGCAGGAGTTACAGCCAGGTTACCCGTAGCAAATCCGCCTTTACCTCCTACTCCTATGTTTCCTGTTATCTGCCCATCGGCGCCAGAAGCACCCCAGGCTTTTAAAGTAACGGAGGTTATGCCGGCCGGTACAGTAAACGTTTGCGCCCCACCGGTATAATTAAATACAGTAGAATCCAAATGGCCCGTTACATTATTTAATACATCATTAACGGTAATACTACCGTTACCGGTGGCATCCAAATAAACTATGGCAGGCTTACAACTAACCGTTGGTGGTGTAACATCGCCTGTAACAGTAATGTTGTTAGATATTGAGGATTGACAACCGTAATAACCTACGGCGTTCATATTATAAACCGCCGGGGCACCTGTTGTTACCGTTTGTGTGGTAGCCCCGTTGCTCCAAGAATAGCCTAAATAAGTAGTGCCAGGACTTAGGGTTACTGTATTACCCGGGCATAACTGTGTTGGCCCACCGGCAGTTATAACAGGCGTAGTACTGTTATTGTAGGTTAAGCGAATATCATCAAAGAAAGTACTGCCTCCTAAAAGGCTTGCACCGCTAAAACGAAGGCGTAAGTTCGCAGCCTGGGGTATACCCGAAGCTATTACTCCCTCCTGCCAGGATGCAGAGGATGGTGTATACGAATGTGGCAAGGTTGTGTAGGTTGTTCCATCCGTGCTATAGGCTATGCTGTACGAGCCGAATATTGAAGAATACAACACGCCATAACGTAAAACCAGGTTGTTTAAACCTGTAGTGTTTATACCATCAATGGTAAACGTACGGGCAGAACCTAAAACCGGTGGTGAAGGTATTTGAAGGTTAGCGCCGCCGCTGGCACCTGTATAGCCGGTTGATGGGCTGGTATTGTTTACTACCACGGTTGTGGTACTGGCACTCATAGTGTAAGCGTCATTATCAAAGCCATTAGCCGTTTCATAAGCAGCCACGGTTGTTGATGCTGATACCGTACCCATTGTTTCAGTAAATACTGAAGAAGGCTGCCATGGTATTACCGATACTATGGCCGAGGCAGATGTACTGGTTGTGCAACTTGTTGCTATAGTATATCCTAATGTAGCATTGCCGCTAAAGGCGGAAGACCAGGTAACAGTAACTGTGTTGTTAACTGAGTTTAGTGTACCTGCACCGGCGGGTGTAATACTCCAATTATAGGTTAGCGCATCGGGGTTTACCGGCACACTATACGTTGATGTACCGCTGCCATAACAGCGTATAAAAGAACTTCCGGAGAAAGCAAAACTGGGTGAAGCAGGACCAATTTGTATAGTAACAGGTACCAATAAGGTATCAATAGGCGACGAAGAAATTAAACGGATTTGATAACCACCACCTGTACTTGTGCCCGCAGGTATAGTGCACGTAATAGCGCCGGCACTGCTTGCTGTGGCGCTTCCAATAGTAACCGCTGTAGCAAAGGATGCTGAGGCATCAGAAAACTCTACCTTAAATACATTGCCTATATCGTAAACACCTGTATTACTGAAGGTAGCAGTAAAGGTACCGCCCGCACATACTGCAGAATCCGAAAGAGAAACATAACTTAAACTTTCATTATCCGTCCTCTCCATTATAGCGCGGTAAGGGCCCGTGTTTGTTACGTCAGTCCAAAGGCCGGTGGTTTGTATGGTTGCAAAATTTTCACCTATTACAGCATTATCCGGTTGGCCACTGGTCCAATTTGTGTAGGAGGTTGGTTCACCGTTTACGTTTATAAAGGTGCCTTCGGTAATCTCATCAGTAAGGCCCTGCCAACGTACAGCTGTATTCAGGATACTCTGCACATAGGTTTGCTCAGGTGCGCTGCTTATAGCCACCAGGTTAGTACATTGGCTTTCAGCATTGGTTTTTGCAGTCGTCCAATTACTGGTGCCATTACTTAAATAATAGTGCTTCCCGTTTGCCGTACCCTGGTAAGGATAAGTGGCAATAGCCACACCATGAGTTGTGTTTACAGTAACATTAAAGTTTACAGGTGTTCCACTACCGCAAGCGTTTGTAGCCGTACAACTTAAAGTAGCCGTACCATTGTAAGAAGAACTCCATTGCACTGTCGCTCTTAATCCGTTTGGTGTTACCGTACCGGCTGCTGCAGGTGTTAAGGCCCACGCATATGTTGAAGAGGGGGAGTTGCTTTCAACTATACCATATACATTAGTTTGCCCCGCGCATACGTTTAACCCCCCGGTGCTTTTGGCATTGATCAAAGGTAAGGGGCTTATTCCGATAGCGGCTCCATTATCAGAACCTGCTATTGCGGGGTTACTGGATACCACACGAATACGATAACCAACAACACCACCCAGGTTAGATGGGATAGTTGCCGCTATTGTACCTGAAGTTGTACCGCTTAATGTGCCCAGCACAGTCGGGCTTGCGAAATTACCACCTGCATCACTTAACTGAGCTGTAAAGATATTGCCGGCATTAAACACGCCAGTGGTTGTAAACGGAACGGAGATTGTAGCCCCGGCACAAACCGAAGTAGGAACTGTGCCCGTTGTTATACCGGCTGCGCAAATGGCCAGTGAAGATGATGCACCCGTACCACATACGTTAACAGGTTGCACGCTTATGTTGCCACACCAAGGGGTACTGGAGGCTGTAAACGTAATTGAATTGGAGGTTGAAGACCCTGAAGTTACAATAGCACCCGGAGGAAGGGTCCAGTTATAAGAGGTGGCATTAGCCACCGATGCTATCGAATACGTAACGCCGGTTTGGCCTATAGCTATGTTCGTAGGGCCCGTTATGGCACCTGCATTTCCGGGCACAGGTGTGATTACGGGGTTAAGATTTATAGTAACATTAACTGTACCACAAGGACCTGTACCTGTAGCTGTATAAACAATAGGGCTTGCGGCAGTAGCAATTACCGAAGTACCAGTGGTGGTATTTAAGCCAGTTGATGGCGACCACGACCACGATGTATAAGTGCCGGTATTGGTTAAGTTAATAGGGATAGGGGAGCCTGAACAGATATTGGCCGTGTTACCTGTAGTATAGCTTACCCCGTTAACACTAAAGTTAATATTGGTTGCTGCAAGCGCTTGTGTTAGTTGCGAGGAACTTAATATATACGCATAAGCAAACGTAGTGCTTTGGTTGGGGGCCAGGTTGCCCAGGTTAAATGCAATGGATATAGCTACATCTCCAGCACCACCACCTGACTGAAAAAGCCCCGTTCCATTATAAATATCAAGGGCGCTGCGATTTCCAAAGCCGCCATAGGTAACCTTTGCGCGGCTATCAATTGAACCAAGCCCCAGGTAAGCGCCGTACGTTTGGCCTGTTGCCGAAACCAACGCCCTGTTACATACATCCGGGTTTTGATATACAATAGCGTTGTTAGTGGTAAAATTTGCAGTAAGTGGTTGCTCCATATCAGGGTCCACATTACGCATATAATACACGTTGTTAATAGTAGCAGCCGATGTATTGGTTACTGTAACCTCCGTTATAAAATAAAGTGCGTTGGTTGGCATATAAGTTCTGGCCGTAACATTAAGCCCTGCCACAGTTCCCTGCCATGTGGCCGAAACCTGTCCCGATGCATTGGTATAATTAATAATGGAACCTGGAATTTGGCTGGTACCACAAATCTGGTTGTTATTGTAGCTGGTGCCGTTTACTGTTAACCCCCATCCTTCTTCAGGGCTACCCGGCAAAAAATAGTCCCCTATATAGTTAGGCGTTCCTGTGCTCCATCCGTCCTGCGCCGGGTCAGCCACAAAACCTAATTGAGTTCCCGGCCCGCCGCGGGCATGGTAACCGGCAGGTGCATTTACGGTACTGGCAAAGTTTCCGCAGGGCCCAATGCCGACTTCTACATAGTTGCCCTGCAAAAAGGCATTACCGCTAACCAATTGAGCGTTTAAGTTAAACGTAAGCAGCAGCAATAGGCAGCCTACAAGAACGGGTAGATTCTTTTTCATTAGTGCTTTATATTGTAATTAAATAAAATACTATCTATTGCAGCAGAAAGTCGCCTTTCCACTGCACCAGGCAATCAGGCTTTCATTAATCCTTCTTATGCTCAGTCCTAATCCACCATGCCAGCGCTGCAAAGCCCAATAACAAAGCCAGTGCTATTCCGGTTAAGTCCATTATCTACTTCAATAAATTATTCCTGAATGCAGTAGCAATAGCCTCGGCCATATTCACTGCATCCAGTTTCCGAAGCAAATTTTTACGGTGCGTTTCCACCGTATCAACACTTATGCTAAGCCGTTCGGCAATATGTTTCGTTGCATAGCCCTCAGCTATCAAGCTTAGTGTTTGCTGCTCTCTGTTACTTAATACTGTAAGCACTCGTAATCCACCGGTTGCCGTTTCTCCCGTGTTTTCCTTTGCCCTATTTTTCTTCGCAATCTTTCGTCCTTTCTTAGCCATAGGTTATAAGGTCAAAGATTATACATCCGCAACCCATTGTCAATCACGGTAAACAGTGATTTTCGGGAAGAGATGAAAGAAAGTTAATAAGCGGTAGCCGGCAGTACTCTACTTAAATGGGGAGCGTATTTGATATTGCCTTGGCTTAAGGCGAGCGGTATAAGGCCGCATTATAAAGAAGTTAAATAAGGGGTTGCTGTGTTTTAAATAACCATACATGGCCTGGGGTTGGGCTCCTATGGTACTTTTTATTTCAGGGGCAGTGCGCCCAAAGTGTAATCGGGTTGCTTTATGTTTAATGCCATACCCTACCATATCGTACATCATATGTTGGTATAAGTGTATAGGTTTACACACTACGTGGTCCATACCGGTATAGTGCACCTCAATGCGCTTACCTATATGGAAGGCAGAGATAAAACCAATCATCAGGCCATCTTTAAAATAGCCAAACACATGGTAATTCTGAGGCAGCTGCAACTTTTGCTGATAAAAATAATCCTGCGGCAAGGTGGCCAATTTAAAATCAGCATTCTCCATTACCTTATTATATAGTTCAAACAAGCGCGGCTGATACTGTTGTATATCGGCAGCGCCCAACTCCTGCATTTCAACACCATTATCATGGCACAGCGCGTAAACCTTTTTTGCGCGCACCCTGTATTTGGATGACATAGCGTTTAGGTAATCGTCAAACACGTTCCACTCAGGCCGTATTTGCAAGGTCATATCGCTTTCAACTGTAATTTCATTAAAGCCATGCAATTTAAAATCGCGGTCAAAATCAGTTTTAGGTTCGTACAAGTCCGATATTAACGTTGCTTTGATAGAAGGCGTTTGCCGCAATATCAAACGGGCAGCATTGCGTAAAAGTTTTGCCCTGGTTGGCTTATCAATATCCTGTGTAAAATAAAAACCGTTCTCGCCGGTCATAAATACGTTACCGCTCACCAGCATAGGTATGTTTATGCTGTTTAAAAAACGTTCAGTAACACCTTTAAGATTGCGAAGCACAATGGAGGGGTTCTCAGGAAAATAATTCATCAACTGTGCGCCGCGAAACATTACCACCTGAAAATACAAGGCACCTACCGTTTCTGCATTTTTCTTCACCATCACATAGCGAAATTGGATATCACCTGCACTGCAGCGCTCAATCATAGCCAGGTAGTCGTATTGCATCAGGTAGTTGCCTTCAGGCACCTGTCTGTTCCATTGCAATGGGTTCAACTCATTTACTGAATTGAATACATCAAAACAAAATTCTTTTGTAAGTTCTGTATCTGTCCCAAAGGGACACGCAATGCTGGTGTTCACGCACACAAATATTCAACTATTAGACGAATAAAGATTGTAAAAATTTTAAACTGCACCCGTCCGTCATATAAATCGTAAAAAACAAAGAGCCCACTCTTTCAAATGGGCTCAGTATATTATAACACAGTTAACATTAATGATTAACCACCAATTGCTTCGTTCGTGTTACACCGCCGGCATTCAGGCTATACAAATAAGTGCCTGCCTGTAAAGTAGCGGTGTTAAAAGATACCGTATTAAAGCCCGTGTTTTTCGGAGCTTCAATTTCCTGAACTAAACGTCCGTTCAAATCATACAGCTTAAAGCTAATGGCGCCGCTCTCAGGTAAAAAGTAAGTGAAGGTTGTAAGATTATTGGCCGGGTTAGGCTGTGCATCGTACAACTGCGCCGAGCTTACAATATTATTTTGTGGGGCGATGATACCGTTAGGTTGCTCAACTGTATCCAATAACGTACTATCAATTATAAGATTCTCATCGCCATTCTGATAAATCAAATAGCTGAAGTAAACAAGCATCATCTCGTCACTGGTAGCCTCGCCTACTGATACATCCTGAGGTGGATTGTTCGGATTATTCGGGTTATTGCTGGTATTGTCGTATGTAGCAAAACCATAAACTGTGCTACCCTTTGGTATAAACTGCAGCTTCTGCATGGTATAAAAACCCTGCCAGTGGAAATCCCAATCATCAATCTTAATCAAAGGTACCGTATCATTAGTAGGGGTTACTGCATACACTAACCAATCTTTACAAATTAAATGCGCATGCGGGGCAATATTTAGCAACGAAACGCCCTGTATTGGATAGTTAGCCGGTATAGTAAAGGCAGATTCAAACTTCTTAACGGTATTAGCCGGTATATAAAGCGGACCGTTTTGCAGTGATGCGCCAAAACCTGAGCCAACAGGAATATGATTCAAAATTGGGTTGATAGAAATCTGGCGGCCTACGTTAGTGCTAAAACGGATATTAAGTTTGGTGCTATCGGTTTTACCGGCACTGCCAAAAGGGTAGTGTACTTGTATAACCAAATCGCTGTTGGCATGCAGCTTAACACCCATGTTAGCAGGGTAAACTTCCGGCCTTGTGCCCGGTACCCATCCGCCAACTAGTGTGGTTTTATTACCAAGGCCCACACCACCAAAGCTGGTGTAGCCCGGTTCAGGCGTATTGTTATCTAACTGTTGCGCATCGTGAGTAGAGCTGCTGTCCTCGTAAATTAAAACGTGGTGCACAATGGTAGGGTCGCCGGGTATAACTTCAATGGCAGTTATAAACTCATCCTGCGTTAAGCCGGTTGGCAACACAAAGCACTGGTATAAATCGCCGGGGTAGTTAGGCACTGTAAAAGCAGGCATGGTCAAAGTCTTATCAACAGTACCAAGAGCTGAGCCATTGGTATAAACCGGCGGAGCAGGTGTGTTAGCCGCGTTACCTTCAGGCGCTGAGTTGTTGATCCAATCGTTCAGCTTAGTTAAATCGGCGCTGCTCAATTTGCGCTCATCTTTAAAGTGTTTAAAATTTACATCGGGCGGCCAAGGGGGCATTTTGCCGTTGTTAACGTAAGTGGCAATATCATAGCGGTGGCTATAGGCATCTGCATACGTAGTTAAGTTAAACGGGGCCATGCCGCCTGCGTGGTGGCAGCTCGTACAGTTGTTGTACATAATCTGGGCAATATCATTGCTCCAGGTAGGTGTTTGCGCCTGTTGATACTGTATAAAAACAACAGAGGCAAACAATAGAAGTATACCTTTTTTCATGAATTGGGTTTAATCGCTTTTTTGTAGACTGCCAAATGTAAGTAAAGTTTAACGGACGTATAGGTTAAGTTTTAATAAACTACCTTGAGTTTTTGCCCCTTTACCTCAAACGTGGTTTAACAAAAAAAGGTCGACAAAAGTTGACACTTTAAAATGTCAACCCAATCCAAAAACCTATATAAATAAATGGTTTTCAGTAATTAAAACAAGAAGTGCTGTTTTCAAAAGGTTGCTTCCGCGGCTTCTGTAGAAGGTTCCGGATCGGTAGTTCCGGTGTTCTTTGCCCGTTCCCGCACCATGTCAAACTCCTGCTCGTATTGGGCGTGGTTGGTGCCTAACAGGCGGTCCCATATATTAAAATACAGACCGTAGTTGCAGGTAACTTTTTTGTGGTGCATGTTATGATGGGTGCTGGTATTGTGCCACTTCCAAATACTATGGCTGGCAAACCCATCGGGGAAAACCTCAAAACCTAAATGCCCCATTACGTTGTAACCCAACATAAATAGTACCCAGGCCAATATTGCTAAAGGGTGCAGGGGCACTGTAAAAACCATTAGCGGCAAAATGCCCACTTCCACCAGCGCTTCCAATGGATGAAAGGCAAAGGCCGCCCAAGGGGTGGGGTTTACGCTCAAGTGGTGAACCTTATGTACGTAGGGGTAAATCTTTTTCCAGTGCATTAAGCGGTGCGTAACATAAAAGTACGCATCATGCGCAAAAATGAACAGCACTACTGAAAAGATAAAGTAAGGCACACTATGCGCGTTAAAATCCTTGTATATGCGCGTATGCTCATGAAAAATGAAAATTAGCGTGCCCACATTTACAAACACAAACATGCTTAAGGTGCTGTAGCCAACCTCCCTCCATATATCCTTATTCTTCGGAAACTTCTGTTGTATCTTAAAGCGGAACAGTTCGCGCCTTTTCCATACATAAAAAATAAAATATAAGCTGCCCGCAAAAATGGTGTAACGCACATAATCGCGCGCAAAAGAGCGCACCATCTTCAATACTATTTCCTCTAAACCGGGCATGGGCCATTTAACTTTCTGTAAATATCAGTTACTGTTCTTAAAAAACGAAATTTGACTTCACACGGCAAGCCAAAACGTGAACCGGTGTTAGGGCTAAACTATCCCCAAAAACTACCTTGCCTTGTATTTGCGCGCGGCCCGTCTGTTTTGCCGGAGGCTTAAAAACAGACAATTCCTTTGCTTCCCTTTCTTTTAAAGAAAAGGGAGAAGAAAAAACTATTAAACCAACTATTTACTTACCCCACATGCCCGACTACTCTGCGGCGCAAGCCAAAACGTGAGCGGGAGTTAGCGTTAAGCCACCCGCACATACTACCTTGCCTTGTATTTGCGCGCGGCCCGTCTGTTTATGTCAGGCTGAGCTTGTCGAAGCCATTTCCTCAACTTAACCATCTATAAACACCTGCTAACAACCTCCTTTTGTTCCTCTTGCAAAGAATTTTTTCTTTGTCGTGTTCCATGTCAATTGAACTCAAAATATTTATTGGCGTTGCAGCCTTTCAGGCGTTGTACTACCTGTTTTTCTTCCTTCGCCTCAATTTTGTTCGCGGCTTTAGCGGACTGCCGGGCTTTTTGCCACCGGCCTCGGTAGTTATTTGCGCCCGTAACGAAGCCAAAAACCTGCAGCAGTTTCTAAAAATTGTGCTAATACAGCAATACCCGCAATTTGAGGTTATTGTGGTTAACGATGGGAGCACAGATAATACCATTGATGTATTGGTGGAATATTACAAGCGCAATAAAAACCTTAAGCTGGTAAACGTGCCGGCCGGCACAGCCAAACCATATGGTGGTAAAAAATACGCCCTGCAAAAAGGCATAGAAGCTGCAACCTTTGATACAATAGTAGTAACCGATGCTGACTGCCGGCCGGCCACCACCCACTGGCTGGCCAAAATGGTAGGCGCCTATATGAACGATACACAAATCGTTTTGGGGCACTCTCCTTATGAAAGAACCCCTGGTTTTCTCAACAAGCTTATCCG
Organism: uncultured Chitinophaga sp.; assembly: GCA_964620645.1. Taxonomy (GTDB): domain Bacteria; phylum Bacteroidota; class Bacteroidia; order Chitinophagales; family LD1; genus Bog-950. Next base: position 8,957 of record CAZUHU010000037.1, on the reverse strand, counting down.
TTACGAAAACATCCTTACAGCCCTGCAATACTTTGGCTTTGCCAAAGCCGGCCTGCCTTACATGGGCGTGGGCCGTAACCTCAGCTACAATAAATCGCTCTTTCAATCCTTTAAAGGCTACGAAAAGAAGAAGCACCTGCTTACCGGCGATGATGATCTTTTTGTAAACGCTGTAGCCACCCGCAAAAACACCGAAGTATGTATAGATAAAGATGCCTTTATGTTTACCCGGGCCGAAAGCTCATTTAGCGGCTGGCTAAATCAAAAGCGCCGTCACCTGCGTTCAGGCTTTAGTTATAGGTTTCACCACCAACTGCTGCTTTTTCTTTTTGCATTAAGCAAGTTTGCTTTCCTGGTTTTGTTGTTTTGGCTGCTCGCCAAAGGCGAAAATTGGAAAATTATCATGGGCACTACCGCTGCGCTGGTGCTTATACAGTGGCTTAGCACCTTCACCCTTTACCGCAAATTCGCCTCTCCTGACCTTAAATTTCTGGCACCGTTACTGGACATTCTGTATACCTTGTACCTAGTGCTTATATTTTTCTTATTATTGCTGAAACCAAAAGACAATTGGAAGAATTAAACGCTAAATTTTCTTCGCGGGCGCAGGAGGACCTTGAACTGGTAGCTAAAGCTAAAACCGGCGACCAGGTATCCTTCAGCAAATTGATGGACCGTTACCGCGACTCCATTTACTTTATGGTATTAAAAATGGTGCACAACCGCGACGATGCCGAGGATCTCACCATCGAAGCCTTCGGCAAGGCCTTCAATAACATCAGCAATTACTCGGCTGATTTCGCCTTCAGCACCTGGCTTTTCAAAATAGCTACCAACAACTCTATCGACTTTATCCGCAAAAAGAGATTACAGACCACCTCGCTGGATCAGAAAACACAAACCGACGAAGGTGAGATTACCCCTATTGCGGTTAAGGACCATGCACCGGACCCTGAAGAGAGCATGGTAAAAGAGCAACGCGCCCAAAAAATACGCGCGGCTATTGAGCAGCTTTCTCCAAAATATAAAACGCTTATTGAACTGCGCTATCTTGATGAGCTTTCGTATGAAGAGATTGCCGAGAAGTTGGATATTCCTCTTGGCACTGTAAAAGCACAGTTATTCCGTGCTAAGGATATGCTCTACAACATTCTGAAAATTACCAAGGAGAAATATTAGGCCATAATTGCCCGCTTAATGGTTCTGTAACAAACCGGGGCAAGCTTCAGGCAATGTAAATATGGAACTGCTGCTCAAATATTTCCCTACACTTACCCAAAACCAAATTCATCAATTCTCTCTGTTGCAGGGCGTATATGCCGAATGGAACGAGAAGATTAATGTTATAAGCCGTAAGGATATTGAAAACCTGTACGAACGGCATATCCTACATTCTCTATCCATAAGCAAGCTCGTTCAGTTCCGCAGCGGCACAAAAATTATGGACCTTGGAACCGGGGGTGGTTTCCCCGGTGTGCCCCTGGCAATCATGTTTCCCGATTGCCGTTTTCACCTGGTAGATTCTATTGCAAAAAAATTAAAAGTGATAGAAGCCGCCAAAGAAGCTACCGGCCTTAAAAATGTGTTCACCTTTCACTCGCGTGCTGAGGAAATGGAGTTTCAATACGATTTTGTAGTTACCCGCGCCGTAGCGCCATTGGCAGAATTGCTTAAATGGACAAAGGGCAAATACCTGGCAAAGGATAATAACCAATTCCGCAACGGGCTTATTGCTCTTAAAGGCGGCAACCTGGATGAAGAAATTGCTGCTGCCCCGGCAAAGAACATTCTCAAAAAACCGCTAAGCGATTTCTACTCAGAGCCGTTCTTCAGCGATAAGTTTATTGTATATGCTGAACAATAGTAACAGCCGGCAATCCCTATCTTTGGTTTATACACAACAGTGTACAAATTGTTAGCTCAAATCGTCTAGCTCTCAACTGTTTACAAACGTCTTATTCCGGCACCTAAACGCACCCTTGTCTGCGGGCCTGCACATTCGCATTTCTTCCAATTACTTTTTTACTTGCATTAACTAAACATAAGCGCATGAAGAAAATTACATTTTTAACCCTGATTTTTCTCGCAGCCTTCAGTTCAGCATTTGCCCAGCGCAAATGTGGTGCAATGGAAGCTTTCCACCGTATGGAAACTGAAGACCCTGCCTTTATCCAGAACCATGAAGACATTGAAAACTTTACCCAAAACTTTATAAACAACGGAGGCATGGAAATTAACGGCCGTGCTGTAGTTACTATACCCGTTGTGGTGCACGTGGTTTATAACACCGCTGCGCAAAATGTATCTGATGCTCAGATTCAATCGCAAATAGATGTGTTGAATGCTGACTTCCGTAAACTGAATGCTGATTGGACAGGTACCCCTTCGGTGTTTCAAAGCCTGGTGGCTGATTGCGAAGTGCAGTTTTGCCTTGCCCAGCGCGATCCTAACGGCAATGCAACAACCGGTATCATCCGCAAGTCAACAACCGTTACCTCTTTCTCTACTAACGATAACGTTAAGCGCTCTGCAAATGGTGGCGATGATGCATGGCCAAGCAGCTCTTACTTAAACTTATGGGTTTGTAACCTAAGTGGCGGTGTGCTGGGGTATGCACAGTTTCCCGGTGGCGCAGCCTCAACCGATGGCGTAGTAATTACTTACACAGGCTTTGGTACAACCGGCACAGCTGCCGCCCCTTTCAATAAGGGCAGAACAGCTACCCACGAAGTGGGCCACTGGTTAAACCTTTACCACATTTGGGGCGACGATGGCACAGCCTGCACCGGTACCGACAACTGCGGCGACACACCTAACCAGGGTAGCGAAAACTATGGCTGCCCTACCTTCCCTCACGTAAGCTGTAGCAATGGCGCTAACGGCGATATGTTTATGAACTACATGGATTACACTGATGATGCCTGTATGTTCATGTTTACTGCCGGCCAAAAAGCCCGCATGCAGGCTTTATTTGTTTCCGGTGGCGCCCGTTATTCGCTGGTAAGTTCTTTAGGTTGCCAGGCTCCGGTTGCCGCCAATTGCGGCGCTGTTAGCGGCTTAAGCACAAGCGCAATTACACAAACCGGTGCAACACTTAGCTGGTCTGCCGTAAGCGGTGCAACAAGCTACAATGTGCAATACAAAGTAAGCTCGGCTTCAAGCTGGACAAGCACTTCTACCACCTCAACATCTTTAACCCTAAGTGGCTTAACAGCAGCAACAGCTTATAGCTGGCAGGTTCAATCAGTTTGCCCTGCTGGTACAGGCAACTATGCGGCATCAAGCTTTACAACATTATCTAATACCACTACCTGCACTGATGTTTACGAGTCAAACAACTCTCTTTCTGCTGCTAAATCAATTGCAGTAAATACAAACATCAATGCGCTCATCGGCACTTCTACCGATAACGATTACTTCAAATTCAGCAACACCAGCACACAAAAGAACATCCGTATTACCTTAAGCAACTTACCTGCTGATTATGATGTTCGTTTGTATAAGTCCACAGGTTCGCAGGTAGCTATCTCACAAAACGGGGGCACTACTACAGAAACTATTAAATACAACAACGCTGCAACAGGCACATACTACGTTCGCGTATATGGTTACAACGGCGCTTATAGCGCTTCATCCTGCTATACACTAAATGCTTCTATCAGCAGCACAGCCTTCCGCGAGGAAGAAGAGGCATCACAGTCGCCAAAAGCTTTAAGCGATGTGCAATATGCATTGTTCCCTAACCCATCTACAGGTAACGTAACATTAAACATGAACTTTGATGATGTTATGGACCGCGTAGATGTTAGAGTTTACAACACTATGGGCCAGGAAGTAAAAGCGTACACCTTTAACGAAGTAGCGGGATTCCTGCAAGCCAATATCGAAATGAATGATGCTCCTAATGGCTTATACAGTGTAGTTATCAACTCACCAATGGGCCGCGAAACAAGGAAACTTATTATATCTCACTAAACAGTTAAGAGGGGCGCGAAAGCGCCCCTTATTTTTTCCCTATCTTTATTCAGGCCTTTTCCCCGGCTACCTCAATTTAAAGTCTAACATCCCCAGAGCTATGAAGAATTTTCTACTATTTCTGCTCACCATCAGTTTCAGCCTGCTTAGCGCACAACGCAATTGCGGCACTGTTGAACACTTCAACCAACAACTGATTAATGACCCTACATTACAGCAAACCCGGGAAGAGATAGAAACCTTTTCCGAGAACTTTGTAGCAAATGGCGGAGGAAACAACAGCCGTGCTGTCATCACCATTCCGGTGGTAGTACACGTAGTGTATAATACTACAGTGCAAAACGTTTCTGATGCGCAGATCCAATCGCAAATTGATGTTCTGAATGCCGACTTCCGCAAACTAAATGCGGATTGGACCAGCACCCCCTCGGTTTTTCAAAGCCTGGTAGCCGATTGCGAAATTCAGTTCTGCCTTGCGCAGCGAGATCCAAACGGTAATGCCACCAGCGGTATTATACGCAAGCAAACCACCTCAACTTCCTTTACTACTAACGACAATGTAAAACGTTCTGCAAATGGCGGCGACGATGCATGGCCGTCTTCCTCCTACCTAAACCTTTGGGTATGTCCGCTGGCAGGCACTTTACTGGGCTACGCACAGTTCCCGGGGGGACCTGCTACTACTGATGGTGTGGTAATTACCTATACCGGCTTTGGCACCACCGGCACGGCCGCAGCCCCTTTTGACAAAGGAAGAACTGCCACGCACGAGGTGGGCCACTGGTTAAATCTTTACCACATTTGGGGCGACGATGGCACAGCCTGCACCGGAAGCGATAACGTTAACGATACACCAAACCAGGCCGATGAAAACTACGGCTGCCCTGCCTTCCCTGCTGTATCATGCAGCAATGGCCCTAACGGCGATATGTTTATGAACTACATGGACTACACCAATGATGCCTGCATGTTTATGTTTACCGCAGGCCAAAAGGCACGTATGCAGGCCTTGTTTACCACAGGTGGCGCCCGCGAATCTCTACTGGCTTCATTAGGTTGCCAGCCACCTGCACCGGTGATGTGTAACAGCGTAACGGGGCTAAGCGCATCATCCATTACTGCCAACTCCGCAACCATTAGCTGGAATGCCGTTAGCGGCTCCCCTTACTATAATCTCTATTACAAAACACAATCCTCTACCTACTGGAAAGTAACTTCCACCGCTTCAACTTCGGTATCGCTTACCAATCTACAGGGCGGCACTATTTACAACTACAAAGTTGAAACACGTTGCCTAAACGGCTACCTCAGCAACCCAGTAAGTGCCAACTTTACAACTACCGGCACAGCAAGCTGTACTGATGCTTATGAATCCAACAATACATTGGCAACAGCAAAGCCCATTAGTCCCAATACTGCGGTTAATGCACTTATAAACTCATCTTCAGATAACGACTATTTTTCATTCAACATTACCGCACCCGGCAACAACCTTAGCCTTTCTTTAACTACCCTACCGGCCAATTACGACTTACGATTATACAACAGCGCAGGCACCCAGGTGGCCATTTCTCAAAATACAGGTACTACAGCGGAAAGCATAATATATAACAATGCAACGGCAGGCACGTACTATGCAAGGGTAAACAGCGCCACCGGTTCTTCAAGCGGTTCAGCCTGCTACACATTAGTTGCCGCCTTAAGCCGCGTTCCGTTCAGGCAGGATGGAACAGAGGACCTTGATGTTTCTTCAGCATCGGCATCTTACCAATTGTTTCCTAATCCATCCACAGGTAATGTAACCCTTAACATGAACTTTAACGCCTCTATCGACCGGGTTGATGTTAGAGTTTACAATACTATGGGCCAGGAAGTAAAGGCCTACACTTACAACGAAGTGGATGGCTTTCTACAAACCAGTTTAGACATGAATGAAGTCCCTAATGGTCTATACAACGTTGTTATCAACTCACCATTGGGCCGCGAAACAAGGAAGTTACTTATATCAAAGTAACTTCGGCTAACTTAAATAAAAAAGGGCGCTTAACCGGCGCCCCTTTTTTTACTATAAACTTAGTTGTTACTCCAGTTTACTTTTCTTTCCGTTTAAATATTCCTTATACACTTCGCGCACTATTCCATCCCCAAGGCCAACTTTGGGCACATAAATTTTATCTGCCTTCATGGCTTTCATCAGCGTTAAAAATATTTCGCCTGCGGGTACAATTACATCCGCACGGTCAGGATTCAGGTCAAATATTTTCATGCGGTCCTCATAACTGTAGCGCTTCAACTCCTCTACAATATCCTCCAGCATATCAAATGAAATAGGCTTGCCGGGTTTCAGGTTCAGCATTTTGCTTATCCGGTTAATGTTACCGCCCGACCCTATCATAGAGAACCCCTTCAGCTTACCAACTTTCAACTTTAACCACTCCCGCAATTTCTTCCAATCGCCATCATTAACCTGCTTTTGCAGGATGCGCAACGTGCCTATGTTAAACGACTTTGCTGCTACCACTTTGCGCTTATTAAAAATGGTAATCTCCGTACTACCACCTCCAACATCTACAAAAAGGCAAGTATCACTTATCTTCCCTAGCGTCGCATTCTGACTGTTAAATATCAGGTGAGCCTCACTATTGCCGTTAATAATCTCAATGTTAATACCGGCCTTATCTTTTATACGCTTAATAATTTCGGGGCCGTTAACGGCTTCGCGCATAGCGCTGGTAGCACAACCTTTGTAGTGCAGCACTTCGTTGGCCTTCATCAAATATTTAAAGGCCAGCATGGTTTCAATTAAATGGTTAATGGCTACTTCAGGTATCCGATGGTCGGTAAAGGCGTTTACACCAAGGCGCACCGGCACGCGTATAAGGGCGCTCTTCTTAAAAAAGGGGCCTTCTCCGTTCTGCAATACGTTTGAAATAAGCAGGCGTACAGAGTTTGAACCAATATCAATAGCAGCAAATCGCCGTATTTCCAATGCGCTGAATTTTCATTAAAAGTAAACCTTGCTCCAACGCTTTGCGACAATAGTTTTCAACCGGTAAAGTGTGAATAGTGGTGCTGATAAGAAATCAGCGGTTAATGGTACGCAGGTATTCGTATGTGGCCAACTGCGCCCTGGTTTTTTCTTTGGCATTGTTAACGCGGTGCGCATTGTTTTGCGATTCGTTTAATACGCGTGCTTTAACATTATCCTTCCATTGTATCTCCATCATCTGCCTTAATTCCTGTTGCAGACCTTCATCATAAATCGGGCAGCTTATCTCAATGCGGTGGTCCAGGTTACGTGTCATCCAGTCCGCCGATGAAATGTAGTACAGTTCATCTCCCCCGTTATGGAAAATGTAAATGCGGGAATGTTCGAGGAACTTATCTATTATACTTATTACTTCAATGTTCTCACTCATGTCCGCAATACCCGGTATAAGGGCACAGGTGCCACGTATAATCAACCTAACCTTTACCCCGGCACGGCTGGCATCGTACAATGCCTTAATCATTTCCTCATCCACAAGGCTGTTCATCTTCAAAAATATCTCCGCCTTTTTCTTTGCGCGTGCGCTTTCCGCCTCATTCTCTATCAGCTTAATCAACCTTTTGCGGGTAGAGTGTGGAGACACCAGCAAGTGCTTGAAATGATGCACCCGGTAGTTCTTCTCGAAGAATTCAAATATATGCTCTGCCTCTTTCGTTATTTTTTTATCACTGGTAAACAACGCATCATCGCAATAAACCTCCGATGTGTTTTCGTTGTAGTTACCCGTGGTAATGTTAACGTAGTTAACCAGCTTGCCGGCTTCTACACGACTTATAATGCAGAGCTTGCTGTGTACCTTTAATCCGGGCACACCATAAATTACCTGTATACCCTCATCCTGCAGTTCTTTGGCCCACTTAATATTAGCCTCCTCATCAAACCGCGCCTGCACTTCAACCACGGCAATAACGTGCTTACCGTTTTTGGCAGCGTTTACCAACGCATTTATTACCATGCTTTTTGCGGCTAAACGGTAAAGGGTAATCTTTATAGTTTTTACATTGGGGTCAATGGCAGCCTCGCGCAGCAAATCTATAAAGTGCGAAAACCTGTGATAAGGATAATGCAGCATCAGGTCGCGCTGCTTCAATATTTCAAAAAAGCTTTGGGTGCCACTAAGCAGCTTATGGGTAAGTGGCTTTAGTTTATCATACGTTAAATGCGGCCCGCCAAGGTTAGGGAATTTCATAAAATCCTTAAAGTTGTGATACCGGCCGCCGGGCTGCAGGTTATCATTCTCCTTAAGGTTCATTTTGCCTTTAATAAAATCAAGCAGGTCTTTGGCTATTCGTCCATCGTACACAAAGCGCACTGGTGTTCCTTTTTGCCTTGCCTTTACGCTTTTGGATATCTTATCCATAAAGCTTTGCGAAATATCATTGTCAATATCCAACTCTGCATCGCGCGTTACTTTAATGGTGTAGGCGTCAATTTCGGTAAAAGGAAAAGTGCCGAATACTTCAGGCAGGTTATACCTAATAATATCATCAAGCAGTATAACATACTGGTTTTGGTTGTGCGAAGGCAGAACAATAAACCGGTCTGCCATATCGGTGGGGACTTCTACAATGGCGTATTGCTTTTGCGCAGGCTTATCTTTTAAGGTAAGTTTAATGGCAAGGTAAATCACCTTATCCTTTATATAAGGGAAACTCTTAACCTGGTTAAGCATAACAGGCACAAGCGTTGGGCGCACCTTTTCGGTAAAGTAGTTTTTTACAAACTCGCCTTGCTCCTTCGTTAGCTGTGCTTCATTAATTATAAATATCTTCTGCTTCTTAAGTTCCTGTTGTATATCGCTGTAAATCTCTTCAAACAGCTTACCCTGTTTTAAAACTGTGCGCTGCACCTCTTCCAGTATTTTTTTTGGCTTATCGCCTACTACTGCTTTCGCTTTTTTACCCAGAGCCTCAAGGCGCCTTAAGGTGGCTAC
>CAZUHU010000036.1:13907-23007 GCA_964620645.1 uncultured Chitinophaga sp. | reverse complement strand
TTACTCACACTAAAGTTAAAATTCTCCACGCTTTCGGTATTTTAAACTTTTAGGGCTTTTATGGCCTTGCTGTTTTTCTATTTTTACCACCAATGGCAGAATACATTGTAAGTGCGCGTAAATACCGCCCGGCCCGCTTTAGCGATATGGTAGGGCAGGAGCAGGTGGCTACTACCTTAAAAAATGCCATCCGCACCGGCCATTTGGCGCATTCGTTTCTGTTCTGTGGTCCAAGGGGGGTAGGTAAAACTACAGCGGCCCGTATTTTGGCTAAAACCATTAACTGCGAAAACATTACGGATGATTTTGAGGCCTGCGGCCAATGCAGTTCATGCGTTGCCTTTCAGCAAAACTCATCTTTCAATATTCATGAACTGGATGCGGCGTCTAATAACAGTGTAGACGATATCCGTTCCCTGGTAGATCAGGTTCGCTTTCCGCCCCAATCAGGCAAATACAAGATCTATATTATAGATGAGGTGCACATGCTTTCGCAGGGCGCCTTTAACGCATTTCTGAAAACGCTGGAGGAGCCGCCTGCTTATTGCAAGTTCATACTGGCTACTACCGAAAAGCACAAGATTTTGCCTACCATCCTTTCGCGCTGTCAGATTTTCGACTTCCGCAGGATTGGGGTAGAAACCATAGTTAAGCACCTTAAAAGCATTTGCAAGGCCGAGAATATTAATGCCGAAGAAGATGCGCTGCACATTATAGCCCAAAAGGCGGATGGCGGTATGCGCGATGCGCTTTCTATGTTCGACAGGCTTAGCAGCTTTAGTGGCGGTACACTTACGTATGAATCAGTTCTTCATAATCTTAATGTTCTGGATTACGATTACTTCTTTAAAGTAACCGATAGCCTGCTTACCGAAAACGTTTCATCGGTATTGCAACTGTTTAACGAAATACTGCGCAAAGGTTTTGAGGGCGATGATTTTATACTTGGCCTGTGCGAGCACTTCCGCAATTTGCTGTTTTGTAAGGATACCGATACACTGATGCTGATGGAAGTTAGCGATAGCCTTAAACAGCGCTATGCCGATCAATCTACATTGGCTTCTTCCGATTTCCTGGTTAACTGCCTTAACATCGGTAACCAATGCGATGTGCAATACAAGGCCTCGAAAAACAAGAGGCTTACGGTGGAGATAGCCCTCATCAAAATGTGTTACGTAAATTCGGTGGTTAAAGCAGAACCTTCCGAATCAAAAAAAAAATCTGATAAAGTAGTTTCAGATGCTCCTAAAACGGAGTCGCTTAACACTGTTCAAACTCCTGCATCAAATAAACCTGACACCGCCCCTACAGCAGCTGTACCTGCTGAAAAACCTGCAGTGCAGGCCCCCACTATTACCAAAAGCAAAAAACTGATAACTATTGATGCGCTTAAGAATGGCGACATTACTGAAGAGCAGAAAAAACTGGTGCAGGAACCTGAAGAGAAGTTTACCGGCGACGTGGTAATTTTAAGTCAGGAAAACGTAAGCGCCCTTTGGGAGGAATATGCAGCTAAACTACCCGACACCCGGCGCGGGCTCATAAAGTTGTTTGCCATTTTTAAACCGGTGCTGAACGCCGAAATGAAAATGGAAGTGCGGGTGCAAAGCTTTATACAGCAAACGCAGTTTGAAGAGGCTAAGCCCGGCATTCTTAACTTCTTTAATAAGCGCACAGGCGCCGAGATTGAATTGCTGGTGATAGCCGATAAAGCCGTGCAAACGGAAAAGAAGCCTTATACCGAAAAGGAAAAGTTTGACCGCCTGGTTCAAAAGAACCCTACCCTTAAAAAAATGCAGCAGCAGTTTGGCCTTGAGCTGGACTACGATTGATAATATCTATTAAACATTAGCGTTTCTACTTGCCGTAAACAAACTGTTCAATGATCAAATACGCTCCTCTTTTCCTTTTGCTTTTGGTAGCTGCCTGCAAAACCGGTAAGGAGAATTTGCCTGACGTTACCACCGGCCTTATGGTTGAAATACCTTTTGACGGCGATTGCTCAGAGAAGATAAGCGGCACAGCAGGCACAAGCTTTCATACTTTGTATGGCACCAACAGAAAAGGAGAGGCCAATAAAGCTATTTACTTTTTTCGTGCTGATTCATCTTATGTAGATTTTGGTGACTTAAGCGGTGCTACGCTTAATGAAAACGGTTTTACCCTTAGCTGTTGGGTAGGCGTTAATGATACCACTTCCGTTGGAGCAGTTATGAGCAAGCGCGGTTTAACAGGCCCCTGGGAGTATAGTATTGATAATCATTTTTCTACCGGCGTGTTTAATTTGGATAACTGGGACTTTGGAGGTGGCACCTCTGTTTACGGTATCGACCCGCTTAAAGCCTCGGCACCTTTACAGCCGCAGGTATGGCAGCACTTGGTGTATGTTGCCGATGGAAACGAGTTAAGGGTGTATGTAAACGGAGTACTGCAGGCCGGGATTGACCAGCGCAATGCAGGGGTTGCCTTTACCAATACTGACACACACTTTGTTATCGGTAATGGCGGCGGCTACAATAAAAATTACCATCTTGACGGGGCAGTAGATGATGTGCGCATTTACAACCGCGCGCTTGATGAGCAGGCTATTTCTTACCTCTACTGGCATTAAATGTTAAAGAATTTAAGCCTCCCTGTAGATGTAACTTTCATGTTGCTTTAACATTTTATATTCGCAATTCACCCTTTAAACAACCCTACATGAAGTTTAAATTCATTGTAATACTGTTTTGTTTAACTCTTTCGGCTGTTGCCCAAAGGTCTGATAAGAATTTACCCCAACGCACCGTTGTTCAGCCAAATCCCGGCGTTAATGTTCAAAATCTTAGCGTTGACCCGAATGCTGCCAGAACGGCTCCTGTTTCAAAAGGGCAGGAGGGTAACCAGCTGCGTATGTCGCGTGGCATTCGCCCAACAGGCCCCGATACTGTTTTAAATGACCCTTACAATGTGCGTGCTTATACCCTGGCCAATGGCTTAAAGGTTTTAATAAGCGTAAACCGGAATGCCCCCCGTATACAAACATATATTGCGGTAAAGGCCGGCTCTAAATTTGACCCTGCTGCAACTACAGGCTTAGCGCATTACCTGGAGCATATGATGTTCAAAGGTTCGCACGACTTCGGCACGCGCGATTGGGCTAAAGAAAGTGTACTGCTCGATTCTATTTCAGCCAACTTTGAATACCACAAGGCTACTGCCAGTTATGATGTTAAAGCCGCCATTTATGCCCGCATCGATTCATTCAGCTACGAGGCATCAAAGTATGCCATACCTAATGAATATGATAAAATGATGACATCACTTGGCGCTGATGGCACTAATGCCTTTACCTCTACTGATATGACGGTATATGTAAATGATATTCCGTCAAACGGCCTCGACAAATTTTTGGCTATTGAAAGCAATCGTTTCAAAACCCTGGTGCTCCGTATTTTCCATACCGAGTTAGAAACGGTTTACGAAGAGTTTAACCGCAACCAGGACAACGACCGCCGCTGGAGCGACCATGCTATAGATAACGCCCTGCTGCCAAACCACCCGTACGGCACGCAAACCACAATAGGCGAGGGTGAGCACTTGAAGAATCCTTCCATGGTTAATATTCACGATTATTTTAATACCTATTACCGTCCCAATAACGTGGCTATCATCTTGGTGGGCGATTTAGATCCCGATGCTACCGTAAGAAGCATAGATAAGTACTTTGGCAATTGGCAAAGCAGGCCAATACCACAGTTTACCAAAAGAGATGAGCCGGTTGTTACTTCGCCAATTATCCGCGAAATAAAAGGGCCACAACCTGAGCATGTGTACATGGGCTTTTTGTTTGATGGCGCTAACTCACACGATGCTATGATGGCCAAACTGGTGGATATGGTTTTAGCCAATGGCCAGGCCGGCTTAATTGATTTAGACCTTGTGCAGCAGCAGAAAGTATTAAACGCTTACTCCTTTATTGACGAGAACACCGATTACTGTTTCCATAAGTTTTATGGTGAACCTAAACAGGGCCAATCTTTGGAAGACGTGCAAAAACTGATGCTGGGCGAAATTGAAAAAGTGAAGAAAGGTGAGTTTGGCGATTGGGTATTGCCTGCTGTTATACGTAACCTGCGCCTGCAGCGCATGAAGCAGGCTGAATCAAATGACGGCCGTGCCGGCAATATGATGGGCTGTTTTGTGCACGATATACCGTGGAACCAGTGGGTGCATGAGTTAGATGAAATGGAAAAAGTAACCAAGGCTCAGGTGGTGCAATTTGCAAAGGAACATTATGGCAATAATTATGCGGTGTGCTACAAACGCCTTGGCGAAGCTAACGTGCATAAGGTTGAGAAGCCTCAAATTACACCGGTAGTAATGAATAAAGAGGATGTATCTCCGTTTAAAGCCAGCTGGGACCAAATGCCCCAGCCGTCCATAACGCCTAAGTTTCTTGATTTTAATAAGGATATCATCCATTTAAAAATGGATAAAGGCGGTATACCGGTAGATTACATCTACAATGATGTTAATCAAACTTTCAGCCTTTCGTACATTTTTGACATGGGCACTGATAACATCCGCGAGCTTGGTTTGGCTTTAAGCTACCTGGAATATTTAGGTACCGATAAATACACTGCCGAGCAACTTAAAATGGAGTTTTATAAGCTGGGCCTAAGCTTTGAGGTTAACAGCGGCCGCGATCGTGTTTACGTAACCCTTTCGGGCCTTGAAGAGAACCTTGATAAGGGGATTCAGCTTTTCGAGCATGTGCTTTCTTCTGTTAAACCCGATAAGGAAGTTTACGATGCCATGGTAATGGATATTCTGCAATCTCGCCTTAATGCCAAAAAGAATAAGAACGCTATACTTTATAATGGCCTGGTGAACTATGCGAAATATGGCAAACGTAACCCTTACAATAATGTAATGAGTGAAACTGAGTTGCGCCAGGTTAACGTTGATAACCTGGTAGGCATCATAAAGTCATTAACTTCTTATAAGCATAAAATATTTTATTACGGCCAGCGCGATACTAAAAATCTGATGAGCACTTTAAGTGCTTTTCATAAATCGCGTGATTCTTATCGGGATTATCCTGCTGCCAAAAAGTATCCTGAGCTTCCAGTTGATCAGAATAAAATATATGTGGCTTACTATCCAATGAAACAGGCAGAGATAGTTCTGCTTGCAAAGGATGAATTGTTTAATAAAAACCTATACCCTGAAATTTTCCTGTATAACGATTACTATGGTTCGGGCCTTTCAAGTATCATGTTTCAGGAGATACGCGAAAAAATGGCACTTGCCTATTCGGTATACAGCAGTTTCGGCGTTCCGCAATATGCCACTGAATCGCACTACATTACCAGCTATGTTGGTACACAGGTAGATAAAATGAAAACCGCTTTGCAGGAAATGAGCAAACTGCTTAACAACATGCCCGAAGTACCTCAGCAGTTTGAAGGTGCACGCGAAAGCGTTATTAAGCGTTTAGAAAGCGACTGGATTACCAGGGCTGACATTTACTGGGCTTATGACCGTGCACAAAAGCGGGGGCTTGATTATGATGTTCGTAAAGTGATATACGAGAAGGTAAAAACAATGACTGTGAAAGATGTACATGCCTTTTTTGATAAGCATGTTAAGGGTAAAAAGTATGCTTACCTGGTTTTAGGTAAAAAAGAGGATCTTGATATGGATGTTTTACGCAGCATTGCCGATGTAGAAATAGTTGAGCCGGAAACACTCTTCGGGTACTAGAATAGTAATGCTTATAAAAAGAAAGAGCCGACTAAACCGGCTCTTTCTTTTTTACTTAGGCAGAGAATCTATAAGGCAGGCATTATAAACCGAATCGGCCGGGTTAAATTGATTGTGCTTGGCAATAGCCTGGTCAATACCATTCATAAAACCGCTGCTGGCGTACGTATTAGGGCAGCGCATTTCGATATTGTTTTTTATAACTGCCAGGTAAAAGTTGCCGCTTGCCCTTAATTTACCTAAGCTGCTTCCGCCAACAATGGAATCGTTAACGGCAACAGTGGTATTTTCTATACCTGAGTAATACAGGTAATAAATAGAATTGAATTTGTAACGGGCAGTAATGGATACGCTACCATCGCCATTATCATCAACAGCAGTTATAATGCCTTTGCAAACTGCCGAAATGGTTTGGTTGCTATTGGTAAAATGAAAAGTATAACCCTTGCTTATCTGTCCATTGCTTAAGGTTCCGCCAAATGGCACAAAGCTATCTATAGAAGCAAAACTTGCCGGTAAATTGGTGAGCGCCGGTGGGGTGCTGTCATCCGGCAGGGGGTCAATAGGGTATTTTTCACTGCACGATGCTACTGTTACTATAACAGCCAAAACGCATAAGAGCTTCTTCATACTTTGTATTTACAGCAAATTAAATTCAATTCCCCGATTTCGATAGTACAATCAGGGGTGGCCATCTTATCAGCACACTTAATGCCTCTAAATTGCCTATTTTAGGTGCATGAAGAATATTTGCCTGGCCGTGTTAGGCCTGTGTGTAATAACCCTTAACGCCCAAAATACAGGGGCGCAGGTTGAGCGAAATTTATCTGCACCGCTTACTAAAACGCTCAACTTTTCTAATCCCGATTTACAGGATTGGGAGCCCTTTCTGTTAACTATTAAAGAGCAACCCAAGCCTGCTTCTGATTACGGCAGTAAAAAGGAATGGCTTTTACAACAACGCAGGAACCATCATGCTGCACCAAATGGTAACCGCTCGACGCGCTCAGCCGCACCGGCACCGGTTATGCTCAATAACTTTACAGCCAACAATGCACAGGGTACCCCTAACGATAACCACATGGCTGTTTCAAACGATGGCAAGGTGGTAAGTGTAGTAAACACCAACATCCGCATTTATAACGAGGCGGGCACGCAGTTGTATACCAAAACCCTTTCCACTTTTGCTAATGCGCTGGGCATATTTACAGATATTAGCGACCCCCGTGCTATTTACGATCCTGTAGCTGACCGTTTTATCGTTCTGTTTTTTTCGGGCAGTGTAAGTACCAGCACTACTATTGTAGTGGCCTTTTCGCAAACTAACGACCCTACCCAACAATGGAATTTTTACGCGCTCTCCGGCAACATGCTTAATGATACTACCTGGAGCGATTATCCTATTGTAAGTATTTCTGACAAGGACCTGTTTATGACCTTTAATCATTTAAAGGACGGACAGGATTGGAAAACGGGTTTCCGCTATAGCGCCATCTGGCAAATTGATAAGCAACGCGGGTACGATGGCGATACACTGCAATTTGATTTCTGGCACAACATTACCTACAATGGCAAAGCTATCTGGAGTGTGTGCCCTATACAGGGCGGCAGCGCTCCATCGGGCCCCGAAAGCTATTTTCTTTCAGTACGCCCCGGCGACTTAAGTAATGATACTGTCTTTCTGCATTCCATTTCCAATTCGCATCAATCCGGTACCGCCCAGTTTAGCACCAAAGTGCTAACCACTAATGTTAACTATGGCCTGCCTCCTAATGCCTTTCAAAAAGGGGGGCAATACCTGGCCACCAACGATGCGCGTGTGTTGTGCGGTTTTTACGAAAACAACAAAATTCAATACGTGCAAAACACCATTGACCCTGCAACCGCTACCGCAGGCGTATATGTTGGCGAAATAGATAACCCTGCTTCAGCCTCACCTGTTGTTACCGGGCAAATAGTTTCAAACGATACGGTAGATTACGGCTATCCTTCCATTGCCTATATAGGCAATAACCAGTGGGATAACCGCGCGCTTATTACCTGTTCTTACTCTTCACCTGATACCTTCCCCGGCACTGTAGCTTTTTATAAAGATGCCAACGGAAACATTTCGGATATGCTTATTGTAAAAAAGGGGGAAAGGGAAATTGATGTGCTGGGCGATACAGTGGAACGATGGGGAGATTACAGTGGCATACAGCGCAAATACAATGAGCCCAACACCGCATGGCTGGCCGGCTCCTATGCCTACCCATCGCAGGCTTACCGTACGTGGTTGGCAAAGGTGGTTAATTCCGATTCGGCAGTAGTGTCTTCAGTAACGAGCCCATCAGCCCCTATAAATGCTGTTGTTTATCCTAACCCGGCTAACGAAAAATTCAATCTGGAGCTAGAAGTACCAAAAGATAACTACCTGTATTTTACGCTGCTGGATGCTGATGGCCGCCTGGTGCGCAATTTGTTGGAAGGGCATTTTAAAACCGGCACGGCCAACTTCTCTTTCAATACGCAATACCTGCCCGGTGGTATTTATTTTTTACACATAAAGGATAAAAACAATTTACTGGGCACACAACGCCTTGTAATTAGCCGGTAACCGCATATGGCAGAAAACAAAATCAACGGCTTAGAGCCTGAGCATTGGGTGGAGCGTTATGCTGACGCCCTTTTTGCATTTGCTATGGCGCGGTTACGCAAACAGGAAGTGGCAGAAGATTTAGTGCAGGATACCTTTCTTTCAGCCTGGAAGGCGCGCGATAGTTTCCAGGCGCAGGCCAGCGAAAAAACCTGGCTTATCTCTATTCTGAAACGAAAGATTATTGACCATTACCGCAAAAAGAGCACACAAAACGAATTGAGTGTGCTTGATAATGAAGAGAACGGGCCATTTATAAACCGCTTTTTTTCAGAGGGTAATGATGACGGGCACTGGCATGCCAACACCGCCCCTGCCGAATGGCGTAAAGATTTTGCCACCAGTGTTGAAAGTGATGAGTTTTATAAGGTACTGCAGGGCTGTATGGATAAGCTGCCTGAAAAGTGGGCGGCAGTTTTCACCTTGAAAAACATGGATGACCTGGACTCGGAAGAAATTTGTAAAGAATTAGGCATTAGCCCGTCCAACTACTGGGTTATAATGCACCGTGCAAAACTGCAATTGCGGGAATGCATGGAAAAAAACTGGTTTAACAATTAGCATGACCATTATTGACGCACTTAAAATGAATTGCCGCCAGGCTACGCTGCTTTCTGAAAAACAGAAAGAAGGCAAAATATCGGCTATGGAAAAATTTGGTCTGTGGTGGCATACGGTTGTGGTGTGCAAATTTTGCCGGCTGTTTTTTAAGCAGAC
>CAZUHU010000036.1:0-13807 GCA_964620645.1 uncultured Chitinophaga sp. | reverse complement strand
CATCCCTTTTCAATGTTTTTATAGCCTTTGGCGTTGTTAATCAACACCTTTGTTTAAGAGGCTGTATTCAATACATTTGTTGAAGAAAATAAGTTTATGGCAGAAGCGATTCGATTAGGAAGAATGACCGACACCATGGAGGAAGGTTTTTTGGCGGAGGTTAGTGTTAAAGTGGGCGATAAAATAAAATCAGGCGATACCATTGCTGAAGTAGAAACCGATAAGGCAACCCTGCCACTGGAAAGTTATTACAACGGTGTTATACTGCACGTTGCTGCAAAAAAGGGCGATACACTCAAAATAGGCGACCTTATCGCCATTGTAGGAAAGGAAGGCGAAGATTTTAAATCACTTCTGGAAAGTAAACCAACTGCTGAAAAGCCCGCCGAAGAACGCAAAGAGGTAAAGGAAAGCGTTGTTAAAACGGAAGAGGTTCCGGTAGGAAAAGAAGAGAAGCAGGTGGCCGGTGATTCGCGCATAAAAGCTTCGCCACTTGCAAAAAGCATTGCAAAAGATAAGGGCATAGATTTAAGTAAGGTGAAAGGCAGTGGAGAAGAAGGCCGCATTGTAAAGCGCGATTTAGAAAAGGCTGCCACAAGCGGAATGACAGCTAAAGCTTTTGTAGGTAAGGAGGGCTTTAAAGATGTGCGCGTTAGCCAAATGCGCAAAGCCATTGCCCGCCGCTTAACAGAAAGCAAGAACGGCGCCCCGCATTTTTACCTTACCATGGATATAAATATGGATAATGCGGTATCCGTGCGCACGCAGTTAAACAATGTATTGCCTAAAAAAGTTTCTTTTAATGATATAGTTATTAAAGCGGTGGCTTATGCGTTACGCCAGCATCCTAACATTAACTCTTCATGGCTGGGTGATACTATACGCACTTACGACCATATACATATAGGTATGGCTGTGGCCGTAGATGAAGGTTTGTTAGTACCTGTTATAAAATTTGCCGACGGCAAAAGCATATCCGATATCTCAACAGAAGCCAAAGCGCTTGCTGAAAAAGCGGTTAACAAAAAGCTTGCACCCCAGGAAATGGAAGGCAACACCTTTACTATTTCTAATTTGGGAATGTTTGGTATCGAAGAATTTACGGCAATCATCAATCCGCCCGATGCCTGTATATTGGCTGTTGGGGCAATACGCCAGGAAGCTGCAATAGTTGATGGTAGCCTTAAGAATGTAAATAAAATGAAGGTTACGCTTAGTTGCGATCACCGTGTGGTGGATGGAGCAGGCGGGGCTAAGTTTCTGCAAACTTTAAAAGCCTTGCTTGAAAATCCGGTTAGCGTTTTAATCTAACTCTACGTAGGCTATAGCTTCAAGCGGAATGAATGTTCCGCCTTTAAGCAGTATAAATTTTTCAGTAGTAGCCCAAATGGTGGTGAATATCTCTTTATACCCTTCAACGGTATTAAAGATAACCCGTACTTTACTATGAAAATTATTGCCCATTAACATAGCCAGGTATAAGCGCCTGTTACGTTCACGCAATTCATAATCTGTAAAGTGATACACAGGTTTCCTGAACTGACACTCCTTCAATTGTTCCTTCTCGATCTTTTTTACAGAGGTCTTCATATAAATAGCTTGTTCTCCGTATAGGTTTACGGCAAGGCAGCTAAAAGGTTACTAATGCCTGCGTTCCGCCTCAAGAATATAGTGGTAAAAGCCTTCGTCATAATTGGCATAATTTAGTTCTGCCCACATAAAAATCACTATGTCATACTTTAGAACTTCATCATGTATGTTCAGTGAACTTATGGGTTTAGGGGGCAGGTAAGGCCCGCCCAGGGCCCACTCCGTTCCATTATGCCACCAGAATTTGGATTGTGGCGAGAGGTTGTAGTTTACATATGATTTAAGAATTGGCCAAACGTAACTATCAGCAATTAGTAAAACCCTGGGCCGGTATAAGCCTGCCGTATCTGTACGCCTTTGAAACCAAGGCAAAAAGAAGGTGTCCGGAGCAGCCGCAGTAAACAGGTTCATTATACAGTAGATATCATTTTCGCCGTTTTCCTCGTTAGTAGTCGTTAGCCCACCTGTCCAGGTTATTTGCTCCATCTTTTTGTTCAGCAGTTGTTCCATCTTGCGGCAAATACTATCATAACCTAAGCTGGCAGCATACGTGGTCCAGTGTTCACCCTGTTTAGGAAAAATGGGGTAGTGGCAGGTATCTTTAAGTTTTAGAAAGTAGGACTGAAAATCAATGAAGGGGATGTTTGAAGCCTCCATCTGTTTTTTCACACGGCTGTAGTTGTTCTCAGGCTGCTTTTTTCGTTTGTAATAGCCGGTTATAAATTCCTGGTGCAAGGTGGCCTTGCCGGGGGCTAAAACGAGAAGCAGTTTCTTGTTCCGGGCAGCTAACCATTGGTTTAGTGAATCCAGTTGGTTAAACCTTTCATTAAGCACTTTATCGCTTTCGGCGTTCAGTCCGCTCCATCTTTCCTGGTAACCTTCGGTAAATAAATAAGGATAAACCCCCGGCCTTACAGGAAGTTGCCCCTCGCCAAATACACTGTATAACAGTTGCGCTTCCACCCTAACACATAAATTACGCAGCCCGTTTTTGTTTTCTGCATGCGCGCTTAGTGAATCCTGGTAGCTACCGCTTAAAAAAGTGGTGTCCTGCAAGCGGGGCATAACTACAACCTCATTTTCGCCGGCCAGGGGCGGCAGTTTTAATGTTATAGGCACATACTGAAATGCCATGGGAACGAACAGCATCCCTGTTAATATACCAACCAGCAATAGGTTTATCCATTTACGCATATCTAAAACCGGTAATAAATAAATGGGTTAAAGGAATTGCTCAGCAAAAAAGTAAGCGAAAGAAAGAAGAGAATTATGGAGGCCAGTGTGCGTGGCAAGTTGGCTGTAAGGCGGGGCGTTACCTTATACGCCAATTCCTGCATCCTTTCTACGCCGGGCAATACAGCGCTTACTGATAACAGCGCAGCAACAATAAGGATGAACAGTTTAAAATTGCTTACGTCAATATTCAGCGAGAAGTCCGTTATCCAAACCATCTTCGCTATCATATGCACCGCGTAATCCAGGGTATCTGCTTTAAAAAATACCCATCCTATAACGGCGATTATAAACGTAATAGCGATACGTACATATTTACCGGCAGGGGCTAAAAGCCTGTTCAGGAACAATCTATCGCAAATGAGGAAAAAGCCGTGATAAGCACCCCATACTACAAAGGTCCAGGAGGCGCCGTGCCAAAGCCCGGAAAGTAGAAATACTGTAGCCAGGTTGGCATACATGCGCCCGTTACTTACGCGGTTGCCGCCAAGGGGAATGTATAAGTAACGTTTCATCCAGCTACCCAGGGTAATATGCCAGCGTTGCCAAAACTCCGTTATGTTCTGCGATATATAAGGATTATTGAAGTTTTCAGGGAAGTCAAATCCCATCAGTTTACCCAGCCCTATAGCCATATCACTATAGCCTGCAAAGTCAAAGTATAATTGAAAGGTGTAAGCCAGTGCCCCCACCCAGCAATCAAAACCGGATAGCTGGCTAACGGGGCTTACGAAAACGGCGTTGGCTACTTCGCCAAGGGTGTTAGCTATAATTACTTTGCGGGCCAGCCCCGTCATTAACCTGAAGAAACCCGCAATGCGGTAGTCGGCATTAATCTTTTTTCTCCGGTCGTTAATATCATCAGCCAAAACATGGTAAGTAACAATGGGCCCCGATATTAAATGCGAGAAGAGAAAAATGAACAATACATAATCGGTGAACTTTCTTAGCGGAGCGTGTTCGCCTCGGTAAATGTCAATGGTATAACTCATTTCCTGGAACACGAAAAAGGAAATACCGATGGGTAGAACAATTTTTGTCCAGCTTATAGCGCTTATATGTAACTGCTCAAAAACCAGGTTTACGTTTTCAATAAAAAAGTTGCAGTACTTGTAATAGAAGAGCATGCCTATATTAAGTACAATGCTGGCCAGTAAGTACATCTTTTTCCTGCGGCCGCTGTTGTTGTAAATACGGTTACCCAGCCAGTAATCAATAATTAATACACCAAATACAATGATGATAAACTTAGGTGCGCCCCAGGCATAAAAGCCTATGCTGGCAAGCAAAATGCAGTAGTTTTTAAGTTTATAGGGTGTTATAAAGTAAACGAGCAGGAATACAGGCAGAAAAAAACACAAGAATAGGGTGCTGCTGAATACCATGGGTTTTCGCTAAAGTTCAACCCATAGATATAAAAAAAAGTGAAGTGAAAACAGGGTACTAGTAAATGCGCACCTCTTCAATGGCTACTACCGGCACTTTATCGCCGCCTTTTAGTATTACGTAGTCATCGGTAAGGGCAAACAAAATGCCTTCAATCAATTGGGGGCCATCCGTAGTGTGGGTGCTCAGGTAGCTTATTTTGTTATAGTTGTTACCCAGTATAAGGGCCATGTACAGGTTATCCTTACGGCGCTGTATAAGTTCAGGCGTTCTGAGTACTTCAGTATTAACAAAATTAACCGACACGGGTTTATGTATAAGCTTATCTGTAGGGGAGGCAGATTTCATCGCTTCGCCAAAAATAAAAGTCAAATCCATCTGCACATCCTTAAATCAGCGTTATTTTTGTGGATAAGTGATTTTTATGAAGACAGTTGTATTAGGTGCCTCTACCCATCCTTCCCGCTACTCTTTTTTGGCAGTTAACCTGCTGCGTAAGCACGGGCATGAGGTGGTGGCTGTTGGCCGCGATAAAGGCAAGGTAGGCGATGTAGAAATAGTAGCTGCCATACCCGAAGGTGAAGAGGTAGATACATTTACTATGTATTTAAACCCCGCCCACCAAAAAATGTATTACGATAAAATATTAGCAGCCCATCCGCGCAGGATAATTTTTAACCCCGGGGCTGAAAATGAAGAGTTGGTTAAACTGGCTAACCAAAACGGTATTAAAACAGAATATGCCTGCACCCTGGTAATGCTTAATACAGGGCAGTATTAACAGGTAACTACCATTTAATTATAGCGCTGGCCCACATAAAGCCTGAGCCAAAAGCGGCAAGGGCAATAATGTCTCCATCCTTGATCTTTCCTTCCTGCCAGGCTTCGCACATGGCAATAGGAATAGAGGCAGCGGTAGTATTACCGTATTTATGAATGTTGGAAAGCACCTTTTCGTCAGGTAAGCCCAGCTCCTTGCCTACGGCAGCAGTTATTCGTGCGTTGGCCTGGTGCGGTATCAGTAACGAAATGTCCTTCTCCGTAAGATTGCACTCTCTTAACCCTTCGCGCACTACCTCAGGGAAATACTTTACGGCATTCATAAATACAAGCTTACCGTTCATATAAGGCAGTAGCTCGCCTTTTTCAATCATATCTGCACTAAAGCGTTCCTTGCGCCTGCTTCCGGGGTGTTCCAGGTATAACTCTTCAGCAAAATGGCCGTCGCTGTGCAGTTTGGTGGTTAGTATGCCCTTGTTCCCTTCTTCAGTAGCTTCCAGCACCACTGCGCCTGCACCATCGCCGAAGATTACAGCCATGTTACGTCCGCGGTCGCTTTTTTCAAAAACATTGGATTGCACTTCGGAGCCCACCACTAAAATGGTTTTATACATGCCCGATTTAATAAACTGGTCTGCTATGGAAAGGGCATAGATAAAACCTGAACATTGGCCGCGCACATCAATAGCACCTATTTGCCTGAAGGGTAGTTTACGTTGTAAAAGCACCCCGCTTCCCGGAAAATTGTAATCCGAGCTAAGGGTAGCAAAAACGATAAAGTCTATATCCTCCGGTTTTTTACCGGCACGTTCCATGGCTATTTCGGCAGCACGGGCGCCCATTGCTGATACCGTATCTTCTCCTTCTTTAAAAAAACGGCGTTCCTTAATGCCGGTACGTTCTATAATCCACTCGTCGCTGGTGTCCATAAACTTTGCCAGGTCGGCATTAGTTACAACTTCCTTGGGCACGTACATGCCAACGCCGGTTATCTTGCTATGAGGCATAATCCGCAGTTATTGTTTAGGTAAATATTTGCCGGGCTCCTTTACAAACTCATCCTTGCACTCTTTCGAGCAAAATCCGTAAAGTTTACCCTCATAAGAGGCCGTATCGTTGATTCCGTCATCGGTAATGCTCATACCGCATACATAGTCCATATCCGAACTTAGCTGGGCCAGCTTTACATTCATTTTGCTTTCAGTTGGCGCCGGCGAATTGGTTTCGGGCTTGGTTGTTTCAGGCGAACCCTGGTTGCAGGAAAATAGGCCGCAGGCAAGGGCCGATATAAAAAGCACTTTCTTCATACCATTCAAGTTTTACAATGCTAAGGTAATCGTAAATATTAAACCGGCGAGATAAGGAGAATAACTCAGTTAGATACCGCTAAACCGCTGATAACCAATATTATTAACGGAACAGGTATGCTGCCGTCTAATTGCCACTCTTTTTCAGTGTGTACATTGCTCCAGGGTTTTACAATGCCACCATCCATCACATATTGGTTGGCCCAATCGGTATCCCAAATAGGTTTCATCAAGCGGCCATCCCAACTCCATTCTTCTGCCCGGTTATTGCGCCAAAGGGGCTTAAAGGTTTCGCCATCCCAACTGTATTGGGCGTAAATATTATTACCGTAAACCGGTTTTATAGTTTGGCCATCAAAAGTCCAGGCAAAGCGGGGGTCAACGTTCCAGCGTGGCCTAAGTACCTGCCCATCCCAAATCCACTCGTTGGCTGTTACATTGCCCCATAAAGGCTTTATGGTAGAGAACTTATCGTTTTCAAAAATCTGTTGCGTTTGCCGTACCGCTTTTTCTTCCAGCTTATACTTCTTTATCAGTGTGTAGGCCGTAATAATAGCCGTTGATGCCGGAAGCGAATCGTAAGGATAGTAGGCTAAAAGCGAATCATTGTAAGAAGAATAGAAAGCCATCCACTTGCCCACGTGGTTCACATACAGCAACGCATTTCTTTCCCTGAATTCTTCATTCTCTTCCCGGCCCGCATAAAACTTATTGTTCGAAAAGCTGTAGGAGGCTTCCCTGTTTCCTTTTTCCATCAGCGATTGTAGCTCTTCACTTCCGGGGTTCATGGAGGTGCTAACCAGGTAAATGTTTTCTTTTTGGTCGCTTTGGCCGTTAAAGAAAATATTGCCCTTGCTGAAGTATAACAAGCGGTCTTTATCGGGGCTGTAAATGTCGGTACCTTTTACATAAAACAGTTTGGTGCTATCGGCCAGTTTAACAAAGCCACTACCTGCAAAGGCTTTGCAATAACCCAGCATTATAATAAGGATAAACAGGTAGCCCCGGCCTTTCATACAATCTTTAACTCCTCTAATAGCTCCTTTAACTTACGCGGGTGGTGAAGTTGGTGTGCGTTCATACCAATACTTTTTGCAGCTTCCACGTTCTCCGGTAAATCATCCACAAAAAACGTTTCCTCGGGCTTTAAATTTTCCTGTTCCAAAACATGTTTGTAAAAGGCGGTGTCCGGCTTGCGGTAGCCCACCTCGTGCGAGTAATAGGCCCGGTGAAAGAAATCAGAGAAGGCCCGGCTGCCTAAACGCTCGCGGCTTACACGGTCCATTTCCGTTACATGGGTTATGTTAATGTTGCTAAGCGCCAACACCCGGTTATTTTCTTTCAGACTGTTTAACAGTTCAAATTTTTCGAGCGGATAATGAACCAATATCGAATTCCATGCTTTTATTATTTCCTCATCAGTAACCCCGGGCTTTAAAAGCCCTTTAAGGTGTTGATGAAATTCAGCCTCAGAAATTTTTCCGGTTTCAAACAAATCGAAAATGCGGTGCTGGCGGTTGTACGCCATTATCTCGGTATAATCAACCCGGGCTAATTTTTGAAATTCCTGTAATGGTATAGTGTAATCTATTTCCAGTATTACATTGCCGATGTCAAATATCAGCGCTTTAAATTTTTGCATTACTGCAAATTTAGCCGCCGGCTGTAAACAATTTGGATAAAAAAACTAAAGAGCAGCAGCCTAAAAAAAATACGGGGCGTGATGCAAAGCATCCGCCCCGTGCGCAAAAACTATCAATCCCCTAAAAATCTAGCGCGCAATAACCAGGCGCTTTGATATGTTGTTGCGGTTAGTTTGTAACTGCATGGTATAAAGTCCTATCGGCATTTCAACCAGGTCAATCATTGTTTGCAATTGGCCGTTGGCAGTGGTTTTCTGTTCTGCTACCAACTGGCCTTTACTGTCGAATATTTTTATGCTAACCGGCCCGTTAATATGGCTTGCTGTTACCTGCACATTGCCTGTTGTTGGATTTGGGTAAGCATTAAAATCCATTTCTACATCAGTAGTTTCTTCAATGCCTATGCATACCGAAACGGTTACAGAGTCATTACCGCTGGCAGTGCAACCATTGCCATCAGTATAGGTGTAGGTAACATTGTAAGTGCCGGCTACCGCGTTTAAAAGGTTAATGGCGTTGTTTACCACTATGCTGCCGGTGTAGTTGCCACCTGCGGGCAAACCGCCGCTAAGGCTAACAATGGTATCCATACCTGCGCATAACTGCACTTGTGGTATGTTAAAGTTGATGGTTGGCAGATTGTTTACTGTAACTACGATGGTATCCTTACCAACGCAACCATTGTTATCCGTACCGCTAACAATGTAGTTTGTGGTGTTGGCCGGTGTGCTGCTTATAGCTGCAGTGTTCTGGCCGCTGCTCCAGGCATAGGTGTTTGCGCCACTTGCTGTAAGGCTAACGCTGTTACCTGCGCAAATAGCGGTATCAGCCTGTGCAATAGAAACTGAAGGATTGCTGCCATCTGTAATGTTGAAGCTGCCGTTGTAACTGCATCCATTTTCATCAGTTGAAATGTAGTTGTAGTTACCCGCGCTTAAGCCGGTTATAGTTGAATTGCCTGCAACCTCTAAACCAATGGCGTCAATCTCCATCCAGTCGTTAGCAATATCAGTAGCAATATCCAAACGCACCGCGTCTATAGCGGTACCATTAAGGTTTACTGTAAATATGGTGGCTACAGGGTTGCCGTTTTGTGGTGTGCCTGTATAGGCAAGGCTCCATGTGCCGGTGGCGGCTGCACGTACCCATACAGTATCAATTAGGCCCGGGGCATTGGTTTCGTAAACCAATAACCGGGTAGCAGATACAGGGCTGTTGTATCCAACCACTATGTAATCTCTTTCGTCTCCGTACGATTCAGGTGTCCATGCTGTTGCGATATCGCCATAGTTAGGATAGGTGTTTGGTGCAAATAGTACCTGTTCCGCACTCCAGCTACCGCTTTGCGTGTATTCGCGGCTTACATCTAAAATAGTATCAGCCCAAAACTTTACGCCACCAACAATAAATGTATCGGTGTTGTAAACAATGTTGAAGTCGCCTCCGCCAAGTGTTAGCTCGCCATTCGAACCGCCGGCACAGGTAACGGCCTGTGTAATAGTGGCAGTTGGTATGCCGGCACTTAAAATGGAAAGGTCTGTATAAACGATGCTATCGCAGCCAAAATAATCGGTATATGAGCCTGCCGCTGTATAGCTATGTGTGCCAACAACAAAACTATCGCCGCTGCAAATACTTACCACATAGTCAATTTCGTTGGGCTGCTTAAATCCTATTTCTACTGTTACTACGCTGTCGCAACCAAATTGCTCAGTAAAGCTGCCCTCATCAGTATAAATGTAACCGTTATGATGTAGCGTGTCGCCATCACAAATTTCGAAGTAATAGTAGGGTTCTTCTGCCACCGTAACTGAAAAGTTGGCAGTGTCTTTTGCTACGCAGTTATTTACATCCGTGATGGTGAAAATGAAAGTGCCGGAGCCCTGGTAGTGCAAGGTATCGCCACAGGCATAATTGCCATTATAGCTCCAGTAAGCGCTCTTCTCTGCAGCTCCTCCGGTTGTTACCGCGCTCCAGGCATTAAGTAACGATACACAGGTATCAGCAAAATCGTTGATGCTGGTGGTATACGTAGCGCAAGGGTTAACGGCACCGTATTCGGCTGAGCCAATATCAGCCGTACCTACACGCGCAAAACCGTGTTCGTCAGCAGCGGGTGCAGCAGTGTTATCGCCGGCATCAATGGCGGGGCTGCCTGGCACTAAGGCGTGCGTCCAATGGTAACGGCCATTGTTCCTTAAAACGTTATCAATTACGCTTGCAGCAGTTACGTTAACTATGTTGCCGGTTGTAACGCCGTAAAAGTTGGCGTCAACTGTATCGCCAATAATGTTATGTCCGTCTAAAGAAATAAAGTCTCCCCACAAATCATTACCGGCCATGCCTGCTGTGTTGCCTACAAAAATATTGTTGCTGATGTAGCAGGCACCACCGCTAAAGGTGGCTATTGCGCCCCCATAACTTGCACTGTGGTTATTGTAAAAAGTACAGTTAAGAACCTTTAAGGTGCCGTAACCGTGATTTTTTACAGCACCGCCACCGCCCGTTGCCGTAACGCTAACGCTGGTGTTGTTGCTAAACGTGGAGTTGGTAATTATCATGAAGCCCTGGTTATTGAATACAGCGCCGCCACCTTCACCGCCTGCATCAGTGGTATAGTTACCATCAAAGGTGCAGTTGTTTATATAAACGGTATCGCCATTGCTGAATATACCACCCGCCTGGTGCTGTGCGCTGTTGGTAGTAAAGCGGCAGTGGTTAAAGGTAGAACTGCAACCGGCACTACTCATAAATGAACTGCCGAAAGAACTGCAGCAGTTATTGGTAAAGGTCATGTAATTGAATTCAAAATGCTTGCCTTGCAGGTTTGCGGCTAAATAAACGCCGTTCATTACCATGCTCATATCCTTTGGGCCGTTTATGATTACGGGCTGAGAGGGCATAGGACTGAGATAATATTGTCCGCCGGTACATACATTAATAACGTGCGGGTTGGCATTGGTAGTAGGTACACTATTGGCTGCGGTTATAGCCGCATCCAGCGAACCTGCTCCGGAGCCGTTATTGGTAACCTCGTAAGTGTTAGCCCATGCCCATTGGGTTAGCAGGCACAGGAGGATAAAACTCAGTGTAAATTGCTTATTCATATTTCTGTGGGATTGGTTTCGTTTTTGATTACGAACACAATGCTCCGCATTAATGCTGCCATGGGCAATTTTATGTTACCAAATGCAGCAAAATGGTTACGAAAGGAAGAAGCTAGGCTTTTTGTAAAGGGAATACCAGCGTAAAGGTGTTTTCAGGTACCGTAGTATGGGTTAGGGTTCCTTTTAATTGGCGGCTAAGTTCCTGCACAATTTTTAAGCCGAGGCTGTTGGATTTTTTGATGTCGAACTCCTGTGGCATGCCTACGCCATTGTCAGAAAACTGCAGGGTGCAAAAGCCACCGCCATCCGCAATAAACGCTATGCTTATCTGCCCGCCATCACGGTTTATTTGCCCGTATTTAATGGAGTTGGTGACAAGCTCATTTAGTATAACGCCCAGCGGAATAGAAGTTTCCATACTTAGTTTTAAGTGCGGCGGGTAAACTGAGCAATTGATGTTAACCAGGTTGGCGTTGAACACCGTTTTTAAGTGAGCGCAAAGTTGTAATACATACTCCTGAAGAGAGATGGCCGATAGGTCCTCCTGCATGTATAACTTCTGATGTATAAGCGCTATACTTTTTACGCGGTTGTGGCTTTCGCGTAAGGCATCTTTAGCAAAACTATCGGTAATGGAATTGGCCTGCAGGTTTAAGAGGCTTGAAACTATCTGCAGGTTATTCTTAACCCGGTGGTGTATCTCCTGCATTAGTATGTCTTTCTCCTTGGACTGCTTTTCAATCAACATGTTTTTCTCTGTCAATTCTTTGTTTGCCGCTTCTTTTGCCTTGTTACCCCTGTAAATAAACGAGGCCAGCAACGATATGAGGGCCACGGCCATAATTGCACCTATAACCCCTATGCGCAGGTTGTTGTTTTGCAGCTTTAGAATTTGATTCTCCTGTGTTTTTTTACCCGTTTCGTATTGCACCTCCAGTTCCTTTTGCGCCAGTTCTGCACGGCTGCGAACATTAGCCAGGCTTTGCTCGCGCGTTTCATTAAATACACTATCATTCCATGCGCTGTATTGCTCGTAGTAGTTCAACGCCTGTTGGGCATTGCCCTGCTGGCGGGCTATTTCACTAAGCAGCCTGAAACCTTCGCGCAGGTATAGCTTGGTGTGGTATTCCTGTGCGGTGGTCACTAACCTGTCAGCCAGTATTTTCGCTTCTGCAATTTTATTTTCACTGATATATAGCTTGCACAGTGTGCTAACAGGCCCTAAAACATTAATCGGCCGTTTTAAACTATCCTGTATGGCAATAGCTTCTTTCAGGTAAGCCTCGGCTTCAGCATATTTTTTCAGGCGGCTGTATATTTCGCCAACATTGGTTAAGGTTACTGCATATTCATAACCGTGAGTGCCACTGGCCGTGTTGTTGTTTAAGGCTTCTTCAATCATTATTTCCGCCGAATCCTGCTTGCCTGCATCCATATATACGCTGGCCATGTTGGATGCCACCAAAGCACCGAATGCGTAATTTGTAAGCTGTTTAGCCTCGCCCAATGCCCGCCTGTAATAGGTTAAGGCAAACTGCGGCTCATACCCTGCTGCACTATATACCGAGGCGATATTGTTGCATAGCGTCCCAATCATTTTTCGCTCATTTCCCCTTTCTGCAACCTTTAAACCTTCCAAATAATAATGCAGGGCCTGGTCGTAATCGCCAAGGTCCTGGTACATGCCCGCAATAAGACTATAGCACGAGGCTTCGTAAAACTCGCTATTGGCTTTGCGTGCGTTGTCAATAGCAATTTGATAGAGCTTTAAACCTTCGGCTAACTCATTGTTTATCACCTTTACCAAAGCCTGGGTGCGGTACGCATCGGCCAGGCGTAAAGGATTTTTGCCGGCCAGTTTTATCTCTTCTTCCGCCAAGCGGTAGGCTTCTGCGTTGTTTACAAACTTCAGCTCCCATGCCAACTCGCCATACAAGCGGCAGCGCAGGGTATCGGTTGTTGCTGCTTCTAACTCTGCTCTTATGCGGGTTTCATTAGCCGAAGCCGCATTGCTTATACCCGGCAGACATGCCAAAAGCAGTAACAGGCTTATAAGGCCTGTTGCCCGGCATAGTTCTGCAAAAAGAGATTTAAGCAGCTTTTTCATGGAATACGGTAACGAAGGTGCAAGAACATTCCAATCCTGATATATAAATGGTACAAGATGCAATACTAAGGGTATAACATACAAAACCTATTGAACCCGCTTAATGCGCTCAAACAATTCATCTTTATAATTCCGGCTTAAAGGAATGGCGGTTTTATTTAATACAACCTCAGTATGTGAAAGCGATTCTATTTTCTTTAAATTGATAATGTATGACTTATGCACCTGCATAAAATCGGCGGCGGGCAGGTTGGTCATAAAATCTTTAAAGTTGGAACGCACTATGTGTTTGCCTTTATCAGTAACTACGTACAGGTAGTTGTGGTCGCTTTCAAGCCATAGTATTTCTGCCACGTTAACCTTCACAAAATGGGTATCGGTTTTAATAAACAGGCTGTCGCTGATAACCGCCGGGCTGCTGGCCGGCGCACTTTTGGCTGCTGTGAAGTTGGAGAGTGCCACTTCAATACTGGTAAACAGGTCTTCTTCAGAAAATGGTTTTACCAGGTAGCCGTTTGGTTGGGTAGCGGCAGCTTCGGCTACAGTGCTTTTGTCGGAGTGGGAAGTAATAAAAACGATTGGCAGGTTATATTCCTTTCGTATTAAGCGGGCAAGGTCAATGCCGGTTTTGCCGCTGCTAAGGTTTATATCGGC
>CAZUHU010000035.1:18392-23204 GCA_964620645.1 uncultured Chitinophaga sp. | reverse complement strand
AACAACTGGTAGTCAACTTCGATAAGTTGGAAGACTATAAAAATGACATTAAAGCAGACGATGTTTACTGCTGTATAGGCACAACTATTAAGAAGGCCGGAAGCCAGGAGGCTTTTAAAAAAGTAGATTTTGATTACCCGCTTCAAATAGCACGGTTTGCTTTATGGAATGGAGCACAAAAATTCATCCTTGTCTCATCTTTGGGCGCCGATGCATCATCAACTATATTTTACAGCCGAACCAAGGGTGAGCTGGAGGAGGCTCTGAAGGAATTGAAGTTTAACAGTTTGCTCATTTTCAGGCCTTCCATTTTACTGGGAGACAGGAAAGAAAAAAGGCCGGGTGAAGCCATAGGACAATTTGTTGCCGACAAATTTTCGTTTCTATTTGCAGGCCCTCTTAAAAAGTACAAGGGCACCCCGGTTGATTTGCTGGCAAAGCGCATGATAGAAGAGGCTGCAAAGGCCGGCAAAGGGGTACGGATTTACGAGAACGAAGAAATTTTGAAATAAAG
The DNA here is from genome assembly GCA_964620645.1 of uncultured Chitinophaga sp. GTDB lineage: Bacteria > Bacteroidota > Bacteroidia > Chitinophagales > LD1 > Bog-950. Next base: position 22,690 of record CAZUHU010000035.1, on the reverse strand, counting down.
AATGAACAGATTTAAACACTTATCGGTTTTTGTTTTTTTCCTTTTTGCCTTTGCTGCCGCATTTGGCCAAAATGAAGGGGAAAACACTGAACCGCTTATTCATTTCAAGCAGAAGCTTTTAAAAAACAAGCTGGCTGAAGACCGCCTGCAGGAGAATGTAGACTCTAACCGCACCCTGCACCTGATGATAGCCGGCAACATTTATCAAACCGAACGGCATATTGATTATGCATTTGACAACACTTCCGGCAAATACAATTTCAGAAACGAACTGAAGTACATTCAACCCATTTTAGGTTTGGGAGATATTACCATTGCCAACCTTAAAACCTCTTTCGGTGGTGATATTAAAAACATGTACTCCTCGCCTGATGAGTTTGCACTCGCCATTAAATACTCCGGCATTGGCGCGGTAATGCACGCTAACCTGCATACTGCCAACGTGGACCGCGCAAGCATGAAGCGCACACGCGAAATGCTTTACGATTTCGGCATGTACCATACCGGTTCCTTTGCCGATAATTTTCAGCGCACCGGCAACTATCCCTTAATCATCAACAAAAAGGGCTTCCGCATTGCCATACTTAACTACGGCAATATCGGTAAGCGCCCCTCTATATCACGCGATTTTGTGATAAATGAAATTGACCGGAACGCCATTGAGCGAGATATGCGCATGGCAAGGGCCAACAAGCCTGATTTCACCATCGTGTACCTTGATTGGGGCGCTAACAATCAAACCATCCCTTCGTACGATCAAATGGAGTTGGCGCAATTCTGCTTTCAGCAAGGCGCTAACATGGTAGTGGGCACACACCCTAACATACCTATGCGGCTGGATTACATGACGTACAACAGCAATGGCACGCAAAAAGAAGGCATCGTGGCTTATTCGCTGGGAAACCTTATTGCCAGCAACGAGGAAATTAAAAACCGTAATGGTTACGTAATTGACGTTGAACTGAAGAAGAACAACTATACCGGTGACGTAAACCTTGGCGATTGGGGCGTAATTCCGGTATACACCTACTACGATACCAACTCCGTATCCGGTAAAATTTCGGTTTACTCCCTGGCCTGTTCTGCAGTTGAAAACGGTGATATACTCACCAACCTGCCTTACATCGAAAAACGCCGCGTAATAAATGGCGCTTATGAGGTACGCAAGCTGTTAGGCAGCACTGCCGACGAGATACAGTATAACATGACGGAAATGGTGTGTAACAACGTTATGGAAACTATCGACCTTACCAACGCAGCCCTTAACAACAAATACAACCAAACCCGTAAGGAGAACATTACGCCAAGCGAAGCGCCGGCCCTGCCCGTAGCGGTATCAGGGTCCAACAACCCGCCTTCACTGGCAACTATTTATGATGATATTAAGCCTTCAGAAAAAAGCAATGCCATACCAATAAAAACCGCTACTGCCGGCAACACAACTGCTTATGATAAAGAGCGCAGCAAGGCCGAACAAACATTTGTTAGTACTGAAAAGTCTACCGCAGGCACCACGGCGGGCACCAAGCCCGGAAATGGCACAATAAGCGCCACTGCCGGTAATACACAGTCAAGTCCACCTACTATCAGTTCTGCGCCTGCTAATACCAGTGCGGGCGGCACCACTTCAGGCACTACTGCCAATAATGAGAACAAAGCCCCGACCGCAGAAGTAAAGACAACAACAGCAGCTAACACAAATGCCGAAACAAAAGCAAACGGAAAAACAGAAGACGCGGTTCCTGCAGCAGTTGTGCCTAAGGAAGGAAGTCAAAATACAACTGCCGCTAATAACAGCACAACCTCAAACACTCCCGGAACTGAAACACCTGTAGAAAGTAAGGCTCCAAAAGCTATTGCCGTTACGGCAGAAGAGCCGGCTAAGGGCAAAACAACAACTGTAATGGCAGAAGATGATGGTGCAAACAGCAAGAAAACCGCTTCTACCGTGGAGGATGACCCGAATAATAAAAAGAAAACCCTGACAGCTGCCGAAGAGGAAGAGGCCCGCAAGAAAAAAGCACAGGAATTTGCAGAGGAAGAAGAGAAGAAGAAAAAGACAGCGAACACCAGTTACCATACGGAGGGTAACAAATACGAACTGGCGGAACAAACCTATGCCGGGCAGCCTAAAAAAGCCAAAGCAATTGAAAACACAGAAACAAAAGCCGGTCCTGATGCTATTACTTCTACCAAAGGTTCGGGCACTATTACCAACAACAACAAGCTGGAATTAGGGGAAGAAATAAAAAAGCTGGAGGATAAAAACATGCGCCTTGTTACCGACACATTCTTCCGCATCCAGTTTTATGCGCTTAAAAAATACATTCCGTTAGACACTAACTACTATACCCACTTAAAAGGTTACGAGGTTTATGAAGAAGACAGCCTTTACAAATACTTATTAGGGCGTTACAAGGATTATAAAACCTGCGAAGACTACTGGAAAGCGCAAATTCTGCCGCGATACAAAAGCAGCTTTATTGTAAAATACATTGATGGCAAACGAGTGTTAGACAAATGAATCTGGCCATAGACATAGGAAACACCAACACCAAGTTTGCCCTGTTTGATAAAAAGGAGCTGAAGGAGGTGTTTGTAGGCCCCCAAAGCCTGCCGGCGGTGCTGGATAAATTCAAAATCAAAAGAGCCATCCTTTCGCAAACAGGCAAAAACAGTGAGGTGGAACTATTACTGCAGAACAGGAAGATTAACCCTCTTGTTCTTTCCTATCAATTGGCCCTGCCTGTTAAAATTATGTATAAAACCCCCGAAACCCTGGGTGCAGACCGTATAGCAGGCAGTGTAGCTGCAGCAATGGGCCTTGTTGGTGAAAATGTGCTGAAAATTGATTTCGGCACCTGCATTACCTACGATGTTGTTACTTCTGACAGGCATTATTTGGGCGGAGCCATTTCGCCGGGTATGATGATGCGTTTTAAGGCCCTGAATAGCTATACCGCTAAATTGCCCCTGGTTGACCCTATGCAATACACCAATTTTGAACTTACAGGGGCCGATACGGCAGGTTCTATACTAAGCGGGGTTATGCACGGCATAAAACATGAGGTGAACGGTATAATAAAAGAATACGAAGCCCGTTTAGGCAAGCTGAAAGTGGTAACTACAGGCGGAGATGCCGCTTTATTTGCCACTCTCATCAAAAGTGAGATATTTGCCCGCCCTTATCTGGTGTTAGAGGGCCTAAATGAAATTCTGAATTTTAATAGCTAAGGTTGTTCCCCATAAAGAAAAACAGCAAAACTCTTATCGATAAATTATTTGCCATAGCGCTGTTTGCGCTTGTTACGGTTTGCGCTACGCAATACAGCCGGGCACAATCTGCATCTCCTTATTCCCGTTTCGGCCTGGGTTATTTAAGGCCTAATGCTATTTCGGCTAACAAAGGCATGGGCGAAGTTACGGCGCCTTATAGCTCTTACACCTATATAAATTTTGCCAACCCGGCTTCTTACGCCAGCATTAACCGCACTGCTATTGAGCTGGGGGTAAACCTTGATGGCTCAAACATTATAACGGGCGACTCCACCTACCGTGCATTTACCGGCAACATCAATCACCTTGCACTGGCTTTTTCTCCCCGTCCTGAAAAATGGGGCCTAAGCATTGGTTTAGTGCCTTATAGCAATAGCAACTACACTTTTGTACAGGATGTGACAGATTCGCTGACGGGCAACTATCGCCTTGCACAGGCAGGCAGAGGTTCCTTATACCAGGCCTATTTGGGCGGCGCCTACAAAATCCGTGGATTCTCCATTGGCCTAAACCTGGCCTACCTATTCGGCAAAATTGATTACGAAAAATCTATCTCCTTCCCGGATACAGCTTTGTCCTTCAACACCCGCAACGTAACCAATATGGGTGTAAGCAGCTTTAACTATAATGTGGGCGTGCAGTACCAATACCGCATTTATCACAACTCCGATTCACTTGATCCTCGCGGAGACATTTTCATCAACATCGGGGCTTACGGTTCAGGCGGCGTTAAAATGCGCACCAACGTTACCCGCCGTTGGGAGCGTTTTGTGGTTTCATCAAGCGCAGGCCTTATTGCAGTAGATACACCGCAGATAAGCGAAGGCGTAAAAACGAAAGTGTCGTTACCGATGAATGTTGGTGCAGGCGTAATGTTTGGTAACGAATTGTTTTGGTTGGCGGGTGTTGACTTCCGCTACGCTAACTGGAGTAGCTTCACCTCTCCTATCAGCAGCGATAAGCTAGGCGACACCTGGCGCTTAAGTTTCGGCGCACAGATAACGCCGAAGTTTGATGACTTA
>CAZUHU010000035.1:8252-18292 GCA_964620645.1 uncultured Chitinophaga sp. | reverse complement strand
GTGATAAAGAACATCACCGGAAAAATTAAAGTTAAAACCAGCGAAATACAGTAATAAACTGCTGATTTAACAAAGCGCATTGCCCACTGTAAATTTTTTCGCACCCAACTTAATACTAATTCAAAAACAGCCGGCGTTACCCTTGTATACGGCCTAGGCATGTGTTACAATGCCAAATGCGTTTAGCTATTCTATTTATTAACGAAACAAAAAATTATGAAACCGATAAAAATCTTTTTCGCAGCCTTAGCTGCATTGTCCCTTCTTTTAGTTGGGTGTAAAGAGAAAGCGCAAAAGGATGCTGCCCATGTTACCTTTAAGCTTACTGATGCCCCCGCTAACTTTGATGCTCTATATATTGACGTAAAAGGCATAGAAGCTCATACGCAGGCCTCCGGATGGGTAATGATGAATTCCTCAGTTGGCAGCATTAATATTCTTCAATATGTAAACGGGCAGTCTACTGTAATTGCAGAGGGAGATATTCCTGCAGGACATATTGACCAGGTTCGTTTAGTGCTCGGATCAAACAACAGCATTGTAGTAAATGGTCAGTCGCAGCCAATAAGCTTAGCCGGTAGCGGTGCTGCCGATTTAACGCTGAACCTCGACAACCAGGTGCAGGCCGGCAACAATTATAGCTGGACTATTGATTTTGATGCTGCGCAATCCGTAGTAGCTGCCGGTTCGGCCAGCTTTCAGTTGCAACCTACATTACGTTTGATTGTTGATGCCGGAAGCAGTGGCAGTGTAAATGGCGGTGGCAGCGGCAGCGTAAACGGTGGCATAACTATAGGTGGCTCCGGTAGTGGCAGTGGTTCAGTAACCGTTAACGGAGATTTAGGTGGTAGTATTGCCGGTAGCCTTGGTGCGGCGGGCATGGCTTCGGTTTGTGTAAGTGGTTCAGATGGACAAAGCATTTGCACCATAACTGACCTAAGTGGTAATTTCCATATTCAGGCAGTGGCGGCGGGTAGCTATACCGTGCAGATTGATCCGGTTGTGCCGCTGTTAAGCACAAAAGTTATTTCTAATGTTAATGTTACGGCAGGGCAAACAACCAATTTGGGATTAGTGGTTCTATAGGTTAATTTTTTCTCTGACCAATCGTTGCCCCGTTCATTATTGAGCGGGGCTTTTTATTTGCGACGATAAGCGCGAATGACTTACCTTTGTTTTATGAATTCCTTTCTGAAGTATTTAGAAAAAGCCTGGCTGGTTGCGGCAGTAGTTTCCTTTGTGGTGGCCATTGTAAACTTTGTTCGTCTTGGGGTGTTCGATAACCACGTTTACTTCCCGCTGTTTTGCGGCCTGTTCTGTATTCTTATCTGGAATAATGTAAGAGGCCAACGAAAATTCAGAGAAATGATGGACGCCCGCAATGCCGAAAAAGAAAATCAGGCAGCTGCTGCCAATCAGGAAGAGAAATAAACTATACTTAGCGCCTGGTAAACTGCCAGGCCTATCAGGAACAATCCTATTGAACGGTTAATTACTGTTTGGTTCAGTTTTAATTTTTCCACTAACTTCTTTCCTCCTTCTGCATACATCCACAATACGGCAATAGTGCCAAATGAACATAGCAGGCTAAACAGGGCTATGGATAGTGTTTCGTTAGCTACCCATTTATTCTTCAGAACCAACATGCCCCATATCAACCAAAAGGGAAGTTGCAACGGATTAAATATGGCCACAAAAATTCCCTTGGCCATTCCGGGCGGCACAGCGCCCTTCTTTTCGTTCTGCTGCTGAAAAAATGTAAGCAGGCCTAATCCTATAAATAACACTACCGACACCCACTTTAAAACTATCATTAAGTCCTTTTGCTCCACCAGGTAATTCATGCCCAGCATACAACCAAAGCAATAAACAAACTCCATAAGGGCAACAAACAGAATAAACAACCATAACGTACGGCGCGTTTCAGATACAGCCACCTGTACTACTGCCAGGTTTATGTTACCCAAAGGCAGGTAACCCAAAAAGCCAAGAAGAAAGCCTACAAGAATCATTTATAACCGCTATTGCCTAAAGGCTAATATGCAGATTTTATTACAGTAGATGTTTATGCGTTAATCGGGCACAGCTTTTCACTTACTTCCCACAGTTTTTTTTGCAGGTTCAAGTCCAGTGCCAGCTTAGATGGTTTCTTTTCGCGGCTCTTATCAAAGTACTTTCCACTTACTCCTTTAACCTTATCCGAGGTAGCCAGAAATACAGAGGTTTCTGCCCCCTTCTGAACTTTGATGCCGCCTATTTTAGTGGCAAGGTTCCAAACAAAAGCAGCTAAGCCATTTGTGTTTTTATCTCCTATTTTGGTAACCACCATACCGGGGTGCAGGCTATTTACAGTAACATGTGTACCGGCAAGCCTGCGGGCCAGCTCATTTGTAAACAGAACATTTGCCAGTTTGCTTTGGGCATAAGCGGTCATTATAAAGTGCCCTTTGTTTTGGGTAAAGGAGTCGAAGTTGATTTTACCCTGGTAGTGTGAACCGGAAGCCACATTAATGATTCGGGCATAGTCTGATTTTTTAACCTGGTCCAACAACAAATTCGTTAGCAAAAAATAAGCGAAGTGGTTGGTGGCAATTGTTTTCTCAAGGCCGTCCTCTGTAAGTTCAAATTCTGAATTAACCCCACCGGCGTTATTAATAAGCACATCAATAACCGGCAACGTTTGCTTTATCTGCTGTGCCGCAGCACGTATAGATTTTTGAGAAGAAAAGTCGGCAATAAAATAATGGCTGTCCTTCGACCCCGCTTCTGCCAATTGCCTTTTCGTTTCTTCAGCCTTGTTTTTATCTCTGGCAATAAAGTTAACGGCCATGCCTCGCCTGGCTAACTCCAGCGCTGTCTCCAAACCAATACCCGCCGTAGCGCCGGTAATTAAAACTACTTTTTTGCTCATACTATATTTATTGCTTTCGTTCCTTTAGGTTGCATTTTTCCAAAACATACCGCTTTTATTCCTGACTGCCGGCACAAACCCTCAAACGCCTCTCTACTGTCGGCGCCTACTGCAACCAGCAATCCTCCACTTGTTTGGGGGTCACAAAGTGTAAGCAGTGATTCGCTACCTATGCCTTGCACCTGGCCCTCGTAGCTTTTCCAGTTGCGCATGGTGTTATCAGCATAAACGAATTTGGCTGTTAAATCTTTTACGCCTTGCATTAAAGGCACCTTGGCGTACTCTATTTCAGCCGATAAGCCGGCGCCTTCACACATTTCAATTAGATGCCCGAGCAAGCCAAAGCCGGTTACATCAGTTAAGGCATGCACAAACTCGTGTTTACCCAGTTCTGCACCGGCAACATTTAGTGTGCTCATGTATTTAATGGCTTCCTGCATTTCACCCTCACCAATTAGCGAGCGTTTTAAAGCTGTGCTCAGCACGCCTGTGCCAATGGGTTTTGTAATGTAAAGTAGGTCGCCCTGTTCAGCTGTGGCGTTGCGCTTCAGGTTTTTTATCGGCACTAAGCCGTTTACTGATAAGCCAAAAAAGGGCTCCGGAGAGTCTATTGTATGCCCACCTGCCAGGTTAACGCCCGCTTCTGCGCATTTCTCTTTAGCTCCTCTTATCACTTCGCGCGCAATTTGTGCAGGTATTTTTTCTGTAGGCCAACCTAAAACAGCTATAGCCAAAAAGGGGTTACCACCCATGGCATACACATCGCTTAATGCATTTGCAGCCGCAATTTGCCCGTATTGAAAAGCATCATCTACAATCGGCATAAAAAAATCAACCGTGCTTATCAATGCAGTACCATTCCCCAAATCATAAACAGCGGCATCGTCTTTTGTTTCATTGCCAACCAGCAACAATGCATTGTCCGGAGCAGAAGCACCACTGTCCTTCAAAATTTCATCTAAAACGGCAGGTGCGATTTTACAACCGCAACCGCTGCCGTGAGAGAATTGTGTTAACCTTATTTCGTTCGACATTAGTTTTTAATTACGCTTGCCTGCTGCAATTGCCTTGTTTGCAGTAGTAAAATAAACCCCCAATAAAATAAGCAGCATCCCTCCAATCTGTATAATAGTAAGTTGTTCACCATCGCGGTAACCCCAATAGAGCGCCACAATAGGGATAAGATAAGTTACACTGGCAGCAAACAAAGCATCGGTGCGCTGCACCAGGCGGTAAAACAATATCCACGCTATCAATGTTCCGAAAATGGCCAGGAAAGCTACACTTGCAATAGAAACCCACGCCTGTCCGGTAATGATTTTGTGCGGCGCACCGGAGAAACCAAGCCCGATCAATGCCGGTATACCAACCATTAACATCGCAAGGCTGGTAGAATAAACAGGGTTTTGGTCCTGCAGCTTTTGTTTAGTGATGTTGGAGCTCATGCCATAGCAGAAGGTGGCTATAACCGGTAGTATGCTGTAGAGCGTATCAACCTTAATGCCTCCACCTTTTTTGCCCAACACTAAAACCAACGCCCCCGCAAACCCAATTATCACGCCCCATACTTTTTGTGCGCTGATGTTGATTTTAAAAATATAATAACCTACAACAAGGGTCCACAAGGGGGAGAGAGAATTGAGGATACCGTTTAAGCCGCTATCGCTCTTGGTCATTGCTATAGAAAACAAAATTGCCGGCGCACCGCTGCCGAAAATACCCACCTGCAAAATGGTAAAGTACTTATCGCGTGGTACGGTACGGAAAGCTTTAACAGCAAATGGCAGCGATACCAGGCAGGATATTGAAATGCGCAGGCTGGCCAACTCCAGTGGTGTAAACGCAATTAGTCCTTTTTTTATAAGTATGTAAGAGCTGCCCCAAATAAGAGTGAGCAGCGTTAAGAGTATCCAGTTTTCAGGATTGTGATGTGATTTTGACAAGGCAGGTTTTTGTTGGGTGTAAGTAATAGCCTTTATTCTTTAGGCTTATCCAACACCTTCATTATTTCATCTTTCAATCTCTCCAGTCCAAAGCTGGTAGCAGCCGAAATGAAAATAGGCGACAGCGAAACTTTCTCTTTTTTAAGCTGTTGCTTCAAATCCTTTTCAATCATTTTTCGAAGCTCGCTATCCACCAGGTCGCACTTACTTATCGCCAGCACCGCATCTTTAGTAAGCAATTCAGGGTCGTACTTCTCCAGCTCGCCCAACAAAATTTTGTATTGGCCCACTATATCTTCAGCATCTATGGGTACCATAAACAGCAGCACTGCATTACGCTCAATATGGCGTAAAAAGCGAAGGCCAAGGCCTTTGCCTTCAGCAGCCCCTTCAATAATGCCCGGTATATCCGCCATAACAAACGAGCGCTTATCGCGGTAGTTAACCATGCCCAGGTTTGGCACAAGGGTGGTAAATGGATAATCAGCAATTTCGGGCTTTGCGTTAGAGAGCGCTGAGATAAGTGTACTCTTTCCGGCATTCGGAAAACCCACCAGGCCCACGTCGGCCAGCAACTTTAACTCCAGCACCTTCCAGGCTTCTTTGCTTGGTATGCCCGGCTGTGCATAGGTTGGCGCCTGGTTGGTGGATGTTTTAAAGTGGTTGTTTCCTCTGCCGCCTTTGCCACCTTCAAGCCAAACATACTCCTGGCCATCCTCAGTTATTTCAATATCAACCTCTCCTGTTTCAAAGTCGCGCGCTACGGTGCCCAGCGGCACTTCAATTATAACATCCTCGCCATCTTTACCACTACTTAACGCACCTTGTCCTCTGGCGCCATCTTCAGCCGATATGTGCTTTTGATATTTCAGGTGCAACAGTGTCCATAACTGCGCATTACCTTTTAAAATTATGTGTCCTCCTCTTCCGCCATCGCCACCATCGGGGCCACCCTTAGGTATATACTTCTCTCTGCGGAAGCTGGAAGCACCGGCTCCACCCTTTCCACTCTTAACGAAAATCTTAACGTAATCAATAAAGTTTTGCGCTGCCATTAATCCTCCTGTCCTTTTCTTTATGAAAAGGGATAAAACTGTTAGCCTACTACCTTTGAGGCTTTGTCAATTGCGGCACAAAGCGATTGAAAAATATCTTCTATAGCACCTACGCCGTTTATGCCCTGAAATTTTCCCTGGCCGGTATAGTATTCCTTAGCCGGGGCTGTATCGCGGTGGTAAACGTTTATGCGGTTTTGAATTACTTCCGGATCCTGGTCATCTGCACGGCCCGAATCTTTACCGCGTAAAAGAAGGCGCTTGCGCAGTTCCTCTTCGTCCACTTCAAGCGATAACATCATGCTGACAGAGGTATTGCGCCCTGCTAAATATTTATCAAGCGCTTCCGCCTGTTGTATTGTTCTCGGAAATCCATCGAAAATAAAACCCATTGCACTGGGGTATTTATCTGCTTCGCTTTCCAGCATACCAATGGTAACTTCATCGGGCACCAACATGCCTTTATCTATATAGCTCTTTGCCAGCGTGCCCAATTCGGTACCGCCTTTAATATTTGCCCTAAAGATGTCTCCTGTTGACAGGTGCACTAACTTGTACTTTTCTACCAGCTTAGCCGCCTGTGTGCCTTTACCACTACCCGGAGGGCCAAACAATACGATGTTTAACATTGTTTCCGATTTAGCCGCGAATATAAACAGAAAAGCCTCCTTAATGGAGGCTTCTCTTATTGTCTTAATCCGGGCTTATTGAACGATAAACTTACGGGTAACCTTTTTGTTGGTGTCTTTTACATCAGTGATGGTAGCAAAGTAAATACCCTTGCCAAAGCCGCTCAGGTCGTAAATGATATTGTCATCAAAACGGCCGGTGGTTATCAGGCGACCGGTAATATCTGTGATGGTTACTTCATGTTCGCCCGGCATGTTTACCAAAATCTGCACTTTTTCAGAAGCAGGGTTAGGGAACACCGTAGCATCAAAACTTGGTTGTGTTATAGGCGTTACCGCATTATAGTGGTAGTCCTGGTTCCAAACCGGGAAGTTGATGCTTGTTGGATTATCGGGCGAGAAATGAACGCGCTGCACTGCTACACGAGGGAACATTTCCTGGCCCTGGTAGATATAGCTTTGACCATCACCCGGCTTACGACGGAAAAATTCGCCATCGTTTAACGGTAATTGCGGGTTAGCCTGGTAACGGGTGTAGTTAGATGAGTTTATTAATACGCGGATTTTGTGGCCCGGGGCAAAGGTGTAGCCGATAGGCATCATCTTAAACACGTACTCATACATCTGGCCAATTTCAATGTTGGTGTATGGTATTGATTTATCGCCGGGGTCTTCAACGCCGTTAACATAGGTAGCTGTTCCGGGATAGCCCATAGAATCTACCAGTGCACGGGCCCAATCGCGGCCACGGGCGTTTACAATACCTTCCTGCACAAAATATACTCTGCCATCCGGCCAAACGTCGCAAATACGCACGTCCCAATCGCAATCAGTTGGGCCGCTTGCTACACCACCGGGGTTTGTTTTGGCATACACAGTGCAAACCGGCATACCTACCGTGGTAAATGAATCAACAAAGGCCTCTGTGTTAAACTGAATAACCCCTTCGCGGTCCATGGTAAATGGCGCATTGGTTGGGTCAGTTAATTCCATCTGGCTTTGCGAGTTTCTTGAGCCATCCGGTGAGCGAACAATCATATTGCTACCGCCCACAGTAAGGATAGGATCATCGGGATCGCTAACATACATTTTAAAGCCTTCGTCCTGAGTAGGAGCGGTAAAGTTTGCCGAACCATCCTGGTGCAGGAATAGTTTCTGCCATTGGATATGCTCATCGGGAGGAAACTTAGAAGACGAGAACCAGAAGTTACCTACTTTGTAGTTATCAGGGAAACCTGCTGCAGCATCTGCTGCAGAATCAGGGCCCGGAACATAGAAGCGATAAGTAGGCACATCGTTATAGAAATCAGGCACCGGAATGTTATCTAATGGCGGTCCGCCGAATTGAGGTAACACAGGGCCAAGGTTTGGTACATCTATGCTGGTTTCCAGTTGACCAACGATATCGTTTTTCACTTCAATCTTAATACCCGGTAAGCCTGATTTGCCGCCCAGGAAGTTGATCATATCTACGAACGATACGATGAAGTCTTTTGAAGGCACGCGCACATCAATATTGCCCAACACACCGCCATCTCCCAAACGCTGCCAGTTGTGGCTTTCGCGGATGATAAATTTAGGTTCGCCAACATAGTTGCCCTGGTCGCGGTTAAGAGTATAGCGGAACCAGGTAACCAGATCTGATTTAACGATATCAGCAATTGGCACATTGTTAATGTCAAATTCAGAAAGGTCGAACTTGGTAAGGTCAGTTACGTTTTTCGGATAGATACGGTCGCCACTTTCGCGCGATGCAATAGTTTGGTGCGCCCATGGGCCAATCACCATCTTCTGCATGTTTTTGTTAGGGCTGCCTGAAATAGCCTGTTGGGTGTAGTTCAGGTTGTTGATCTGTCCTTCGGTAAAAATATCCCACCAACCAGTGATGTGTAACACCGGTAAATCGCAGTTTGTATAACGGCTATAGTTAAGGTCAGGCAGAGGCATTTGTGTTACAGGGTCAACAGCTTCGCCGTACTGGTTAACGGGGGCAACGCTGCCATCCATATCCGGGCGGCCAACTGAGCTTGGATAAAAACCGGCTTCGCTTAGAGTGCCATCTAAACGGTAGTAACGGATGGCGGTAAAGTGGTCGATTGACAGGTTCGCTGCTTCAAATTTATTTTGATAGTAGTCGCGGGTTTTGCCGTTAAGGGTAATGGTTTTAGGCAGGTCATAATCAAAACTGGAGTGGATAGAATTTTGTCTATCTAAGTCAACAGGTATAAGGTCATCATCTGTTCCGCTGAAAATCTGGCCTTTCAACCAGCCGGTAACAATTCTATCGCGGAAAACACCGTTGTTATAACCGGTAGAAATGTAGTGTTCGGTAGTTGCAACAACCGGCATTAATGATTTCAATTTAGGAAGCGAATCGGGCACGCGGTGGGCCAGCGCCAACTGCAACTGGGTGTTTCCTAAAGCTGATGCACCAAACATGCCAATGGTTCCGTTGCAAACACGTTCGTTGGTATGCGGCAGGCTATCGTAAAGGTGAGGTATGGTAAGGTCCTGAATTATTTTTACTGAGTTATAACCGTCCTCGTGTCTATTAGAGTGCTTAGGATCGGTAGATGGTAGATAATCCAACACGTGGCCAATACCGGGGTGGTAGGCGTTTTTGTTCCAGCTATCGGAATACATGGGGAAATAAACACCTTCTGAAGAATAACGGCCACGCATATCCTGCAGCATATAGTTGTAACCCAGGATAGGCAACACACCACCTAATTCATCAAAGTCACCTTTATCGTACGGCGTACGGGTAAAGATGGTTGGCAATTGGTACGGGTCAGGGTTTGGTTGGCCGTTAATAGAATCGTAAAAAATAATTTGCGCACCCAGCGGAATAAACGTAAGGGTATCGGTTTGCACTTGGGTGAACCCAAGATCCAGCGTTCCCAGTGATACTCTCAGCGAATCGCGCACGCGCGGCAAGTACACATCGGTAAACAATTTAACGCCATCGGGCATTACAAACGGAACAGTCATTTTTGTGGCAAACTCCTGCACGTTATCAAGCTGTCCGTTGGGAACAATCTGCGCATAAGTGAGGAAGTAGGCACAACAGGAAAGAAGCAAAAAGTAAAACTTTTTCATGAGGTGGTTTAGGTTTGGCCTTATTAATCTTTGCTGAAAAACAAGTAAGGTATAATGTTAGGCAATAGTTTTGAAATATTAAAAACTTAAAGGCAACTAAAAACAACTTTCTTAAACAAATTTGCGTCTGAAAATAAGTGTTGAAAAAGCCTATATTTACAAACCCAAAAACTACCGTATACATGAAACATGCTTACAACAGACTAGTTGTTGTATTAACCCTGATTTTGTGCGCAAGCCAGGCTTTTTCCCAAACCTTTACCGATGGCCCTATTCAACTTCAGATACGCCTGAAGGATATGGACGTGGGCTTTGGCCCTACAGATCAGGGCGCCTTTGGTGTGGGCTTTGAGCCTGATGAACCCAACTTTAAAGTATGGGTGCGCGATAATGCCGACCTTGA
>CAZUHU010000035.1:0-8152 GCA_964620645.1 uncultured Chitinophaga sp. | reverse complement strand
GTTGTAATTTTCGGTAACTGCATTGGCGTAACAGAAGAAGACGATAAGGACTGTAACGGTAACCCTTTCAAAACGCAGGAGCCTTACAGAATTGGCAACCCATGCGAGTGGTACACCCACGCTGCTGTACAAGGCAACTGCGGTACCGACTGGCGCCCGATAATGGAAACTTATTGGAGATATACTGACGGCACCAGCTGTGCTACGGCCATTGATATGGGCACCATTAACACCGGCGGCACATTAACCCACTTCAACAGCACCCTGTGCTATTCTAACAGCCATGCTGCCAGCCCGGGTAATGATGTTTGGTACAAATTCCACGCTAACGGCCCTATAGGTATTACGGCATCTCTTTGCGGCGTGCAGGGCGCACAGTTCGATAGCTACCTGTATTTATACAGCGCATGCGGAGCAACAACCCCGGACACTGCGAATGACGACGGCTGCGGTACTCAATCAACTTTAGCTTATTCTATTTGCCAGGCCGGCGACTACTACCTTGTTGTAGACGGCAAAACTGCTGCTGACCAGGGAACCTTCACCCTTACCGTTTCTGACAATCCAAATTTTGTGTTTAGCGCTACAATGGTTAAGCAGGATGTTAGCTGCTTTGGCGGTAGCAACGGTCAAATAACCGTTAACGTGCAAGGCGGTTTGCCTCCATACACCTATGCATGGAACCCGGCCAGTATCGGTAACGTTAATTCAGCCTCAGGCTTAGCCGGCGGCACCTACAGCGTTACTGTTACCGATTCTAAAGGCTGCCAGGCTACTGCATCAGTAGTTATAAATGTGCCTACCCAGCTTACCGCTTCTGCAACCGGCACTCCGGTAACCTGCGGCGGAGCTTGCGATGGTTCAGCCACTGTTAACGCACAGGGCGGCACTCCACCGTATACTTACGCATGGAACTCCCTTCCTCCGCAACAACTGCAAAACGCCACCTACCTGTGCGCCGGTAATTACATTGTAACCGTTAGCGACCAAAACAGCTGCACCGTTACAGCTAACACTACTGTGCCTAACACAACCACTATCGTTATTAATCTTGACAGCTTAAAAAATGTGCAGTGCTTTGGCGCAGCTAACGGCGGTGTGTTTTTAACTTCTACCGGTGGTCAAACCCCTTACACCTTTGCGTGGAGCAACAGTGTAAACACTGAGGACAACCCTAACCTTGGCCCCGGCAGTTACACCATCACCGTAACTGATAATATCGGTTGCACTGCAGGTAACAGCTATACCATTACTGAACCAACCTTATTAACTTCTTCGGTTTCTTACACTTTCAACCCTCGTTGTAACGCAGGTAGTGATGGTATTGTAAACATCAGCGTAAACGGCGGTGTTCAACCTTACAGCTACCAATGGAGCGCACCTACTAACGCAACCACCCAAAACCTTAACAATGTTGTGGCAGCAACCCATAGCGTTACGGTAACGGATGCGAATGGCTGCACTGTTACAAATACCGCTACACTCACAGAGCCTCAACCGTATAATATTTCAATAAACACTACCGACCTGTTGTGCTATGGCGCTACCGACGGAACGGCCTCTGTTACAGTTAACGGAGAAACATCACCGTACACCTATTTCTGGAGCAACTTTGCTACCACCAATAGCGTTACCGGTTTAGATGCAGGACCTTTCAGCGTTGTTATCGAAGACGTTAACGGTTGCGATACCATAATGACAGGCACCATTAACTCTCCTGCCGCATTGGATATCACCCTGGTTCCGTTTGAACCACTTTGCGCTGATTCTGGCAACGGCTCCATAAACACTACCGTAGCAGGTGGCGTTGGCCCTTACGGCTATAGCTGGAGCGGCCCTAATGGCTACACGTCAACACAACAAAACCCGCAGGTTACTTCCGGTTCATTTACCGTTACCGTTACCGATGCTAACAACTGTACGGCTACCGAAACAACCGGCGTAAACTCACCTGAGCCATTTACTGTAAATGTTATCGGCATTAACCCCGGCTGCCAGGGCGATTCATCAGGTGCAGTAACCGCAAGTACTAACGGTGGTGTTGCACCGCTTACTTATGCCTGGAGCACCTCACCTACTGACACTGCCGCTTTTGTAGAAAAACTTAAGCGCGGGTTTTACTCTGTAACCGTTACCGATGCCAACGGTTGCCAGGCCAGCGGGCAAACATTCCTTGACGATCCTGTAGTGGATCCGGAAAGCTGCCGCCCTGATAAGTTTGTGGTGTTAATTCCTACAGCCTTCTCTCCAAATGGCGATAACGTTAACGACCGCCTGGTTGCTATTATGCGCAACGTTCAAAAACTTGAAATGCGCGTTTACAACCGTTGGGGCGAGTTGGTTTACGAAAACGAAAACATGCTGCCCGGCGATGGTTGGGATGGCATCTTCCGTGGCAAAGCCCAGCCTGTAGGCACTTACATCTGGAGCTTTAATGTTACCTACATCAACGGGGTACACGCAACCGAGAAAGGAAGCGCTACACTTATAAGATAAAATCGGCCTTGCTGATTTAAAAACGCCCTCCTTAAACAGAGGGCGTTTTTATTTATGTGAAGGGGCAATTCGCCCTTAAAGCCAAATGCCTTATTCTTGCAGTGCAATGGCATTGATTCTACCCGTTAAGGGCATTAGCCCCCGTTTTGGCAACAATTGTTACCTGGCCGAAAACTGCACTGTAGTTGGCGAGGTTACTACCGGCGATGATTGCAGCATTTGGTTTAATGCAGTGGTGCGCGGCGATGTGCACTACATTAAAATGGGCAACAAAGTAAACGTGCAGGATGGCGCCATAATACATTGCACTTATCAAAAAGCGCCTACCAACATTGGCAATAATGTTTCTATCGGACACAGGGCTATCGTACATGGTTGTACTGTGCACGATAACGTTTTAATAGGCATGGGCGCCATTGTAATGGACCATGCGGTTATTGGTGAGAATTCCATTATTGCAGCCGGTGCAATTGTTTTGGAAAACACGGTTGTTGAGCCGGGTAGCATTTACGCAGGCGTACCGGCCAAGCGAGTTAAGAGTGTAGATGTAGAGAATTTTAAAAACCTGATTGAGCGCATCAGCAATAACTATGTAATGTACTCGGGATGGTTTAAAGAAGAAGAACAGAAGTAGAAAAATATAGCAATGGAAGATTTGAATAAAGAAGAGATGGTGGTGCTGGTAGATGAGCATAACGAAGTGCTGGGTTACATGGGCAAACTGGAAGCCCACACAAAAGGATTACTGCACCGTGCCATTAGTGTTATAATTTTTAACGACAAGGGCGAAATGCTGGTGCAGCAGCGCGCGCTCACAAAGTATCACTGGGCAGGTATTTGGAGCAACACCTGCTGTAGCCACCCGCGCAAAAGCGAAAGCTTTAAAGCCGCTGCCGAGCGCCGCTTGTTTGAAGAGTTGGGCTTTCGGACACCATTAAAGGAGCAGTTCCACTTTATTTATAAAGCACATGATGCCAAAAGCGGACTTACCGAATGGGAGTACGACACCGTTTTTACCGGCACTTATAATGAGCCCTTTGAATTTAATAAGGAGGAAATTGCAGCCGTGCGCTGGATGAAAACCGAAGATGTTTTAAGGGAGATAAACGAAAAACCGGAAGAGTACTCTTTCTGGTTCAAGATAATATTAGACGAAATGAAAAAGCGCGGTACCCTATAATGGCCATTCATTTGCCCGATCTTTTAGAGGAATATATCAAGAATAACTCCACCGCAGAGGATGATGTTTTACGCGAACTAAGCCGCGAAACTTTTTTAAAAGTACAAATGCCGCAAATGCTCAGTGGCCATTTGCAGGGCTTTTTTCTGGAGTTTATAAGCCGTATGATTCAGCCCAGGCGCATTCTTGAAATAGGAACATTTACGGGCTATTCAGCAATTTGTATGGCAAAGGGCTTGGTAAGCGACGGTGTGTTATACACCATTGATGTAAACGAAGAGTTGAGAACGATGGCCGAAAAATACTTTGCTAAAGCCGGCCTTGCTGATAAAATTAAGCTGCTGACCGGCGACGCCCGAAAGATAATACCCGACCTGAACGAAACCTTCGATTTGGTTTTTATTGATGCCGACAAGCTGAACTATGGCGCGTATTACGACCTGGTATTTGACAAAGTACGACCCGGTGGCTATATCATTGCTGATAATGTACTTTGGAGCGGAAAGGTTGTAGAAGAGAAAAAAGACAAGGATACCCAGGCTATTGACGCCTATAACAAGAAGGTAAAAGAGGACAAAAGGGTGAAAAGCTTCATTTTGCCCCTGCGCGATGGACTAAATATTGCTCAAAAACAGGGCTAAGCACAACATTTTGTAGAAATGTTCCGTTAAACTGTGGACATAGTGTTGATAAGTTCGTGCTTGGTAAATAGTCTGTATGAGGAAACACCTGACAATCATAGCGCTTTGCCTGCTATCCGCTACTGCGTTTTGCCAGCAAAAACAGCAGATTCTTGATTACATAGAGCAATACAAGCAAGTTGCCATCGAAGAAATGATGCGCACCAAAATACCTGCATCCATCACCCTTGCTCAGGGCATTTTAGAAACAGGTGCCGGCACATCTCCCCTATCTAAAGAAGCCAACAATCACTTTGGCATTAAGTGTAAAGAGGAATGGCAGGGTAAAAAGTATTACCACGATGACGACCTGCCTAACGAATGTTTCAGGGTTTACGATAGCGCAAGACAGTCATATGCGGACCACTCCGACTTCCTTTTGACGCGCCCACGTTATGCTCCCTTGTTTCAATTGCCCATCAACGACTACAAGTCCTGGGCATATGGCTTAAAAAGCGCGGGCTACGCCACTAACCCACAATACGCCGGCATGCTTATTAACTTTATTGAAGACTATAAGCTGGCCCAATACGACCAGCAGGCTTTGGCGCAAATGGATCAAAAGGACCTGTTGATAAAGAAGGGAAAAAACGAGGAAGAAACAGCGCAGGTTAACCCTAATACTAACACCCGTAAGGATGCTGTGATAATTATTGAAGACGTTAAGCCGGTGGAGGCACACAAAAAGCCGATGGCCGAAGATAAGGTGATAGTTGCTGAAGCGAGGCCTGAGTTTGTGGTAAACGGCATGCGCGCGCTTAAGGCTAAAGGAAACGAAGACCCTTTTACTATAGCCTTCGACTATAATATTGACTATACCTGGATAATGACCTTTAACGACCTTAGCACAGGCGAGCGTTTTAAGGATGGCGAATACATTTATCTACAGGCGAAAAAGAACCGCGGCGCTGAAGCAACCTATACAGTGCAGGCCGGCGAAAGCATGCGTGATATATCGCAAAAGCTGGGTATAAAGCTACGTGAGCTTTACCTGCGCAACCAAATGCGGATGAATGATCAGGCTTATGCCGGTGAAGTGTTGAACCTACAGGAAAAGCGCACAGAACCACCGCGCAGCATGACCTATGCCGAATTCCTAAAGGTTAAAAGTAACACAGGCACCGCCAGTTCGTCCAATTCTAATCACCCTCCTCCGCAAGGTTCTACGGTTTTATCCAACGCGGCATTGGCTAACCTGCCCAAAGCAAGCAGCTTACCTAACGCCCGTGAGTACCAAGTGCAGCAGTCGGATACTTTGTACTCCATAGCGCGCAAGTTTAACACTACGGTTGACGAGTTGAAGGACATCAATCAACTTGGCGATAACAACCTGCGCGCCGGCCAGGTGCTCGTTGTTGCCCAATAGTTATTCAAATCACGTCCATTACATAATATCAGGTAGGCAGCTTCGTTTTATACGGAACGATATGAAAACCTGTATGTCAACCCTTTACCTATACATATTATTGCTTTTTACGGCCTCCTGCAGCAATCCTGCTCCCAAAGCGAAGCCGGAAGAGTTGCTTGCGAGGGAAAAGCTGCACAGCTACAGCTATAACCTTAAAAAATTTGCAGCCTCGCAGGGGGCCAATACCAAACTGGGTGTATTGATCGATATGAGCATCCCCTCCTGGAAGAAGCGCTTTTTTGTGGTTAACCTGCAGAATGACTCCGTCCTTATCTCAGGTTTGGTTTGCCACGGGCAGGGAGACGACTACCACAGAGAGGAAGTGGTTTTCAGCAATGTAGTTGGCAGTAATTGCACGTCACAAGGTCGTTACCGTATTGGTGAACATTACATAGGCGATTTCGGCCTGGCCTATAAGCTCTACGGCTTAGACACCACCAACAGCAACGCTTATAAGCGATTTGTTGTTTTTCATGCGCACTCCTGCGTTTCTGAATTTGAAGGCACTGCCATTTGCCGTAGTGATGGTTGTCCTACTATCAACCCTTACGTTTTACAGCAAACCGCTAAACTTCTAGATGCCTCCCCTAAGCCGGTATTAATGTGGATTTACAAGTAGGGCTAACAGCCTTCGCTTAGTTTTCTTTCTTTGCATTTCTAAAGCGAAACAGCTATGCGCATACTTCAAATCCTTTCTTTATCTCTACTTATTCTGCTGGCATCATGCGGCGGAGGCAGCAAACAAAAACAAGGCGAGCAACATGAGGGTAAGGGAGGCATTAAGTACGGTGGCCTTTTCCGCTATAACGAAAGCGAATACCTGAAAAGCCTGTACCCGCACGGCATAACCGAAACGGTGGGACATCGCATAGTATCGCAGATTTATGAAGGGCTGGTAAATTTTAATCCAAAGGACTTAACCATTGAACCGGCATTAGCTAAAAGCTGGGAAGTTGATAGTACAGCCACAGTATACACCTTCCATCTGCGCCAGGGCGTTGTTTTTCACGATGACGAATGTTTTGCCGGTGGCAAAGGTCGTGCGGTTACAGCCAAAGATTTTGAATATTGTTTCTCGCTTTTGTGTACTCCTGACCCAAAGAATCAAGGCTTCACTTTTGCGCGTGATGTAATTAAGGGCGCTACCGAACTTTACGAAGCACGCCAAAAGAAGCAGCACGATGCTGATGAGGCGGCAGCCTTCGGTGTTAAAGCGCTTAATGACTCTACTCTGCAAATTACACTTACAAGGCCCTATGGCGATTTTATGAACAAGCTGGCCCTGCCTTTCTTTTGTGTTTTTCCGCAGGAGGCGGTAGAAAAATACAAAGGGGAAATAATGTATCACACCGTGGGCACCGGACCCTTTGCTTTAAAAACCTTAAAACAGGATGAAGCCGTTTTTTTGGCACGCAATCCAAACTACTGGGGCAAGGATGAATTCGGTAACCAATTGCCTTACCTTGACGCTATCAAAATCTCTTTTATTAAGGAAGACAAAACCGAAATGCTGGAGTTCACCAAAGGCAATTTAGAAATGAAATATCGCCTGCCTTTTTCTATGATTGATGAAATACTGGATGAGAAGAAACAACTGAAAGGCGAGTACGCAAAATTTACCTTGCAAAGCAGGCCTGAATTTACCACCCAGTTCTTCGGTTTTCAGATGAAGGATAAAGTATTCGGCAACAAAAACGTGCGCCTGGCATTTAACTATGCTATAGACCGTGCTGCCATTGCCGATTACAGCGCTAAAGGCGAAGGGGTGCCGGCTTTTTCAGGCTTTGTGCCGTTAGATATGCCGGGTTACGATAACTCTGCTATAAAGGGCTATACCTTCGATGTTCAAAAAGCGAAAGACTATTTAGCCAAGGCGGGTTACCCTAACGGCAAGGGTTTCCCTAAAACAACATTAGAGATTAACAGCGGTGGTGGCAGAAACCTGGATATTGCTGAAGCGGTTAAAAAAATGCTTACTGAAAACCTGAATATTGAAATTGAAATTTCGCAGGTGGTATGGGCGCAGCACACCAACAATGTTGAAACCGGTAAAACCAATTTTTGGCGTTTTGCCTGGGTGGCCGACTACCCTGACCCTATCAATTTCCTGAATCTGTTTTATGGCAAGAATGTTCCGGCAACAATGGATGAGCCCGCCTACACCAATCCATCGCGCTATCAAAATGCAGATTACGACAGGATTTACGAGAAGGCAATGATTACTGCCGATGCTACTGAACGCAACAAACTATATGCACAACTCGATCAGATGATAGTGGATGATGCCCCTTGCTTATTGATTTACTATTCGATGAACCGCCGTTTAATACAACCATACGTTAAGAACTTCTTTAACAATGGTATGGAGTACCGCAGCTTCCGCGAAGT
>CAZUHU010000034.1:0-23350 GCA_964620645.1 uncultured Chitinophaga sp. | reverse complement strand
AAAGCAACGGTCGCAATACATTTTATACAACTGTGCAGTTGCCGGCCTGCGCGTGCTGCGGTCTTCTGCCATTAACTCGCTGTCGGTTACGTACATCTCCGGCGTAATCAGGGAGTTTTTCATCGCCGAAATGCGGTACTGAATCTGGTTGGGTTTATAAATCTTATCGTCAAGGTTGTTCTCCTTAATAATGGTTTTTATCAGCGAACGCGAATCTTCAGTATCGTAAATCGTAAAGTTCGAAGGGTAACCTATGCGTTGAGCTTCTACGCGCAAAATGCGGGCAAATACACTATGGAAGGTGCCCATATAAAGACTGCGTGCATCGGTGCCGGCAATTTTTTCAATACGCTGGCGCATGGCTTCCGATGCCTTATTGGTAAAGGTAAGCGCCAGTATAGAAAAGGCATCAACGCCGTTGCGCATAAGGTGCGCAATGCGGTAAGTAAGCACTCTTGTTTTTCCTGAACCCGGCCCTGCAACTATCATGGTGGGGCCTTCGGTATTAACTACTGCTGCACGTTGGGCCTCATTCAACTCATCTAAATACGACATAGCCGCGAAAATAACTGAACTACGGTGAAGCTTTAGGGGATTTTTAAACAGCAGCCTGCGCCTTTATTTATTTTAACCACTTTGTGCGGATGCGGATCTGGTAAACAACCCATTGCGGTGTTAGCATAGCAAAAAATAACATTAGCCTGGTTAACAATCCCGGCACCACTACTGCCTTGTTTTTGAACAATCCATCGATACCTTCCTTTGCCACTTTTTCCGCGCTCATCATAATCCCGGTTTTCTTGCCTAATTCTACATTAATTACGTTGGGATCGTAAAGGTTAGTAGCGGTTGCGCCGGGGCTAAGGCAGGTAACGTGTACGCCATAATATTTTAATTCGGCATGCAGGCTCTGCGTAAAGTTTTTAATGTACGCCTTAGTTGAGCCATAGTATCCAATACCGGGAAAAGACTTGTATGCCGAAATGGAGGATGTGTTTAGTATAAATCCCTTTCCCCGCTGTTTCATTTGCGCGCCAAACAAAGTACACATTTGCGAAAGTGTAACTACATGTAGTAACATCATTGCTGTGGCATTGTTATAATCGGCGTCGGTTATTTGCCCGAAAAAGAAGAAGCCCGCGTTGTTTATTAAAACTTCAACCGTTAAATTATTAGCCCTGCAATAATCAAAAATCTGTTTGGCTGCTTCTGCATCGGCCAGGTTCAAATGCAGTATTTCAACGCGGCGGTTGTATTGCTTTGCCAAATCAATTTGCAGCTGTTTCAACTCTTGTTGCTGGTTGCTTATTAACAACAGGTTATAACCCCGTTGCGCCAATAGGCGCGCCATTTCCAAACCAATTCCTGATGAAGCGCCGGTAATAAGCGCAAAGGATTCAGACATGCGGCATGCGTTTTATTTTTTCCTGAAGTTGCGGGCTCAGGTTTTCTTCGTTCAAATGGCAACTCATGCTGCCACTATACATTTTTGCAACGCAGTAATTGCAAATTGTGCAGCCCGATTTTTCAACCACCTCATTTCTCAGGTCGTTGACAAATGCCGGATTTTGAATAAGCGCCCTTGCCATAGCAATAAACTGAAAGCCTCTCTGCATAGCCTCATTAATGGTGTGCATGGAGTTCATGCCGCCCACCAGCACTACAGGTATTCCAATTGCTTGTTGAATACTCATTGCATCATCCATAAAGTAACCTTCCTTAAATGGTTCTGAAGGTATCAGATGCTCACCAAGCGTTTTTACAAAGAACTTCTTTACCGGTTCCTTTATAAAATGCGACATGATACCTACAGGCATACTACCCCGCATAACATACATTGGGGCCTTACTTACAAAACCGCCAGATACCACTATTGCATCTGCTCCCTCGCCCTCAATAAGCCGCGCCGTTTCAATACCTTCTTCTTTGGTAATGCCCGCACTAAAACCATCATAGCTGTTCATCTTAACCAGCAGCGCCTTATTTACCGGCAATGCGCTTCGCACCGCCATCAACACCTCGCGCATAAAACGGCTTCTGCTCTCAAAGGAACCACCATAACCATCCTTACGCCTATTGGTGTACGGGGAAAGAAACTGGCTAATGAGGTACCCGTGCCCGGCGTGTACTTCTATAGCATCAAAGCCCCCTTCAACCGCAATGTGAACAGCTTTTGCAAAATCTTCCACCACCTGCTGTATGTCATGCGCTTGCATGGCCCGGGGGAAAGTAGGACCGTACCAGTTAATGCCTCCTGAAGGCGCTATGGGTCTTTGCCCTGAAACCGCGCTATTAGCCATATTACCGCAATGGCCTATTTGGATAGAAGCCGCCGCGCCTTCAGCATGTAGTGCGTCAGTAAACTTGCGCAGTTCAGGTATAATTTCTTTACGCAGCCATAGTTGGTGGGGAAAAGACAGTCCACCCTTTGATACGGCAGCATAAGCGAGCGTGCTCATGCCAATTCCGCCTGCAGCTACAGCCTTGTGGTAGGCCGTTAAATGCGGGCTAATGGTGTGGCCCTGGCTCATACCTTCAAAAGCCGCCGCGCGGATGCTTCTGTTGCGCACCTGTAATGGGCCCAGTTTGCCGGGGCTGAAAAAAACGGAAGGATTCACCTTTCGAAATAAAGCAAATCCTAAAACTATATGGCCGCATTTTACGGCAATAAAATGGATGATATATTTGGTGCGGAACAATGGAACTCTATATAGTGCTTATACTGGGTGCAATCACCGCACTGTTTGTTATATCTTCCTTTCTGCCGGCGCAAACGAAGATTTTAATAACAAGATTCTTCCCTTTCGATACAAAAGGGTTTGATCCGTATAAGAATTTGTTGGAGAAGAAGTTTTACTATTTCAGTTTGCTTAGCCCCGATGAGCAGCGTGAGTTTGTTTTCCGCTTAAAGTCTATCCGCAGTTCCAAGTCTTTTGTAGGTAGAGGCATTCATGTTACTGATGAAATGGAGATACTGGTATCCGCCGCTTTGGCGCAACTTACTTTTGGTCTTGAGAAATTTGCCTTGCTGAAGTTTGAATCTATACACATAACACCGGAATCTTTTTACTCAAGCCTTATAGGCCGGAAGGTTAAGGGCCTGACTTTTGAAAGCGGCCGTATGGTTTTGAGCTGGGCCGATTTTGTGCAGGGTTATAAAACGGGGAATGACAAAATAAACCTTGCCCTGCACGAAATGGCACATGCAATAATGCTGGATAACCCTACCTACGATGAAATTGATTTCCATTTTGAAGACTGGGAAAAGACAACCTTGCTGGAACTGCACCGAAACCGCAATACAGAGAACATTTTGTTTTTGCGGGAGTATGCCTTTACCAATAAAGATGAACTATGGGCCTGTTGCGTTGAATGCTTTTTTGAAGCCCCTGTAGATTTTAAGGAAAGTTTACCTGCCACCTACAACAAAATGTGCCTGATACTTAAACAGGATATGGCACAACGTATGGCAGCCTACCAAACCGGCGTAAACATTTGATTTAACATCCATTGGCGAAACACGGTCTTGTGTAAGCGCCATTCTGTGCTAAAAACATTTAACCCCTGCTTTTGTTGTTGGGTTTGGTTAATTTTGCACCCCTTCAAATGGCAGTTAAGAATTCAAATAAAAATAAAGAGACCGAAGCGATTGGTATTGAGCCGGATAACATTGAAGTGTTTGGGGCAAGGGTGCACAATCTTAAAAACGTTGATGTAACTATACCACGCAACCAGTTTGTGGTAATCACCGGTATATCAGGCAGCGGTAAATCATCGCTGGCTTTTGATACTATTTACAACGAGGGCCAAAGGCGTTACCTCGATTCCTTCTCAGCCTATGCCCGCCAGTTTATAGGCGGTTACGAGCGCCCGGACGTAGATAAAATAACCGGCCTTTCCCCTGTAATTTCCATCGAGCAGAAATCAGTTAACCGTAACCCGCGGTCAACGGTAGGTACAGTAACAGAGATATATGATTTTATGCGCCTGCTTTTTGCACGTGCCAGCGATGCGTATAGCTACGTAACCGGCAAAAAGATGGTGAAGTTTACCGAAGAGCAGATAATTGACAACCTGCTGCAACACCACAACGGCAAAAAGATAATCGTATTAGCGCCGGTTGTGCGTGGCCGTAAAGGGCATTACCGCGAATTGTTTGAGCAGGTGCGCAAACAGGGTTACCTTAAAATACGCATTGATGGCGAGATAGTGGATGTGAAACCTAAAATGCAGGTGGACCGCTATGTGGTGCATGATATTGAACTGATAATTGACCGCCTTAAAATTGAAAGCAGCGCGCGCGAACGCCTGCGAACGGCAGTAGGGCAGGGTATGAAAGCCGGTAAAGGCCTTATTCAGCTGTTGGACGCGGATACCGAAGAAGTTTTCAATTTCAGTAAACACCTGATGTGCGTGGATTCGGGAATTTCCTATGAGGAACCTTCGCCCAATACTTTTTCATTCAACTCTCCTTACGGTGCCTGCAATACCTGTAATGGTTTAGGTATTACCTACGAGGTTAACCGCAAAGTGATTATACCGGACGAAAAGGTTTCGATTAACCGGGGTGGCATACTACCGGTGGGCGAGGCAAGAGATAATTTCATCTTCCGCGAATTGACCGCGATAGCCAAAAAATACAAGTTTACCCTTAGCGACCCTATAGCCAAAATACCTACTGAAGCGCTGAATTACATTTTGTATGGCGATACAGAAGACAGCAGCTTTGAAGAGGAAGATTTAGTGATTGAAGATTTTGATGACCGCTGGTATACCCTTAGTAAGGGCGGCCTGGTTGGCTTATTAAAACGCTGTTTCCGTTTTACCTCGTCTGAAGGTATACGCGAGTGGGCCGAAGGTTTTATGGAGCAGCACAGCTGCCCAACCTGTAACGGCACCCGCCTTAAAAAGGAAAGCCTTTGGTTTAAGATAGATGAGAAGAACATCGGCGAGTTAGCGCAGTTGGATTTAACTGAATTAGCAAAATGGTTTGAAGGCCTTGAAAACCGTATGAGCGAAAGGCAGCGCACCATTGCTAAAGATTTATTGAAAGAAATACGCACACGCATTCAATTTATATTGGATGTTGGGCTGGATTACCTTGCTCTCGATCGTCCCGCGAAAAGCTTAAGCGGTGGCGAATCGCAACGCATACGCCTGGCCACACAAATAGGCTCACAGCTATCAGGCATTACTTACATATTGGATGAACCAAGTATAGGCCTGCACCAGCGTGATAACCGTAAACTGATAACGGCTCTTAAGCAACTTGCATCTAATCCCAACACCGTAATAGTGGTGGAGCACGATAAAGAGATAATGCTGGAGAGTGATTATATCATTGACATCGGCCCCCGTGCCGGCGAACATGGCGGCAAAATTGTTGCCTATGGAACGCCTAAGGACTTTTTAAGACAAGGTTCTACCACTGCTAAGTTTTTAAGCAACCAATTGCAGATTGAAATACCGGCCAACCGCAGAGAAGGGAATGGCAAGTTTTTGCGTTTAAAAGGCGCTACCGGCAATAACCTTAAAAACGTGGATGTTGAGTTTCCGTTGGGCACCTTTATTTGTGTATCCGGCGTATCCGGCAGCGGTAAATCGAGTTTAATAAACGAAACGCTTTACCCTATACTACACAACTATGTATGGAATGGGCGCCACCGTCCGTTGCCGTACAAGAAAATTGAAGGGTTGGAAAACCTGGATAAGGTAATTGATATTGACCAATCGCCTATCGGGCGCACCCCACGCAGTAACCCTGTTACTTACATTAAAGTGTTTGACGAAATACGCAAGCTGTTTGCTATACTGCCTGAAGCCAAGATACGAGGCTACACGCCGGGACGCTTTAGCTTTAACGTAAAAGGAGGCCGTTGTGAGGAATGCGGTGGCGGTGGAATGAAGGTGATTGAAATGAACTTTTTGCCGAACGTGGAAGTGATGTGCGAAAAGTGTAATGGCAAACGTTACAACCGCGAAACACTGGAAGTGCGCTACAAAGGCAAATCAATAAGCGATGTGCTAAACATGACGGTGGAAGACTCGCTGGAGTTCTTCGAAAGTATACCATCCATATACCCCAAGCTGAAAACCTTGAATGATGTGGGGCTGGGTTATTTAAGGCTGGGGCAATCATCTACCACTTTAAGTGGTGGCGAAGCACAGCGTGTTAAACTTGCTGCCGAACTTTCTAAAAAAGATACCGGCAAAACATTTTATATACTGGATGAACCCACTACCGGTTTACACTTTGAAGATATACGCGTGCTGTTGGATGTATTGAACCGCCTGGTAGAAAGGGGCAATACCGTTTTGGTAATTGAACACAACCTGGACGTAATAAAAGTAGCGGACTATATTATTGATGTTGGCTTAGAGGGTGGTTTCCGTGGGGGGCAGATTATTGCCACAGGCACGCCCGAAGAAGTAGCCAAGCATAAAACAAGCCACACCGCCAAATTTTTACGCGAGGAACTAGCTGCTGCTGTTGCATCTAATTAAAAACTATGTTCTCCAGAAGCATTGCATTATTACTGGCCTTTGCATTTACGGTTGCCTGTAATGCGCAAAGCGCTATTGTTGCAACGGCCGGAATGCTGATTCAAAAAAACCAGTTTGATGCAGCAAACCATTATCTGGATTCTATTTTAAAAAGGGATAAGAAAAATGTTGATGCCTTAATGATGAAAGGCAATGTTATCCTTAACCGAAAATGGAATGAAATACCCACGCCGCTTGTTATCTCTGCAGAAAACGAAGCCATATTTGATACCGCTATTAGCAGCATGGCCCTTTTGCCACCTGTAATACCTGTCGCTACTGAAAAAGAAGTAGAAAAAATATGGAAGAAGTGCCTGGCACTGAATCCCGCGCGGCTGGATATTAAAAAAGGCTTATGCAGCCTGTATGCGCTATCTTTAGATAAAGAGAAACTAAAGGCCGGCATTAAGGAGTTAATGAAAGCAGTGCCCGACAGCACCGGTGAGCAGGCCTATAATTTGGCCGAGTATGCCCGCAAAATAAAAGAGCGCAGCCGATTTGAAGATGCCATGGAGGTTTATCACTTCATTGCGCAACAATATCCTGAACTGGGCGGAATACGTGCTGACATAGCAGCGGAATACTTTTACACGGGTCGGATGAAGGAAGCCTTAAACTGGCTTGACTCAGCCCTGCGCAAAAAAAACATTGACGAAACCACTTTCCTTAACTCGGCATTTATTTACAGTCAGTTGGCTTATTACGACAACAGTCAACTTACCCTTGAGCGCTACGACCGGGAATTTCAAAATAAGCTGGGCGACTTTTACACTGCCTTAAGGCTATTTTCTGATAGCGACAGCCGGTACGCACGAAAACTGGAGGCTTTTATTCAAGCTACAGATTCAAACAGCTACTATGATGAACATACGCTTGCAAAGTTGTTGCTTACTTACAGCGATAGCTTTTCGGTAAATGATTTTAAAGCGCTTACCGTTTCGGGTTTACCTGATTGGTACGCACCGCTTATAATGGAGCGGGGTGTAAGGCAGTTTAGAAGCAACTGCGAACCCTTTGTTATTTATGGCATTTATTGCAGCCGTATAAAAAACTACTCCGCCGCAGTGCAACAGTTGGAAGAAGGCGAAAACTGCCGAATGGATGCACGCCAAACAGAGTATTGGATGCTGCAATATGGTTACGCTTTGTTTATGCAGGGCAAAACAGAAAAGGCGCTGTTGTATTTCAATCCCCTAAAGCAAACGGGTAGCAGCCTTTATTACCGGCAGGCAGCGCAGTACTTTAGCGCCAAATGTAAACTGGCCACCGATAAGGCAGCAGCACAAAACGAATTACAGGTTCTGAGTGCAGAAAGTAACCAAACCAAATATGCGCTATTGGCTACTGAACTACTGAAGCAACTTAAGCCGTAGGCGGCGGAAGTGGCGCACTCTGCTCCTCCTCAATTTCCGTTACCCCACCACTAACAACAAACTTCATTACATCGCCGGCGCTAACATCGTTAAGCACCTGTATCTGGTCGCGGTTTACAATGTATAACAAGCCGGAAAGGTTATACGACAGCGGTGCGTATACCGCTACCTTGTCCAATATGTTCAGCTCCTTTAGATCATCCTGGGTAATAAAGCCCATTTTATAAACGCCTGAGCCTTTCCCAAACTCAAACAACACAGGCTTATCGAACTTCTTTTTGTTGCTTATAAAGGCGCTGAAAAAGTCCTTCAGCGATGAATAAATATCCTTTACAACCGGCGTTTTCTCCATTACAGCATCCACCACATGTAAAAGGGGTTGCAGAAAAACGATAGAGCCTATAACACCAATTATGGTTATAAGCACAAACATGGCCGCTATACCCAAACCCGGAAAATAGAAATGGAACATCTTTTCAAAAACCAGGTTCACTTTGCTATCCAGCCAATCGAATATGGAAAACAGCGCATAGAAGGTTACGAATACTGGCGCAATCAATAACAAGCCTTGCAGGAAGTAGGCAATGATCCTTCCCGAACTTGTTTTAAACCAGCTGCGCGTACGGTTCATTTTCATGGGTAAAAATTTTGGCGAAGTTAGAACTTCGTTTCGTTTATTTTTGAGCAGTGCGCTTTATCCTTTTTTTAACTTTTTTACCGGCCCTGTTATTTGCCCGTCCTGATGAGAAGTTTGGCAAGATTGGCAAATATTCCATTGAGGCCGATTACATATTCGGTCGGATATTGGCGCACAACTCCCGTTTTAAACCGCGCCCAACCGAGTTTACGCATGGGTTCGAAATTGCAGCCTACAAACAAACTTTAGGAACTAAAGAATGGCAACGCAAGCTGCATTATCCTGAGCTTGGCGCAGCTTTTACATTTTTCCGACATGGCGACTATCAATACTTCGGCGATGCGTACATGCTGATGGGCGTTGCAAAATTCTGGATAGTGCGCAGCCGTTATGTAGATTTTTATGTACGGGCCGGTTCAGGAATTGCCATAGTGCCCCGGCACTTTAATCTGCAAACAAACCCGGAGAATGTGGTTATTGGATCCACCCTCAACTCATCGGCACAGGTTAAACTTGGTATTGATATTAAACCACATCCCAATTTGCAGCTAACCATGGGTGTTTCGTTTACGCACTACTCTAATTCCGCAGTGCAGTTCCCTAACCTTGGGGTTAATACGCCTGCTGTATTTTTTGGTTTGCGATACTTCCCCTGCGTTTCGGATTCCTTACGTTATAACCGCGCTAAGTGGAGCAAGCCCAAAAAACGACACGAGGTAATGATAAAATACAGCATGGGCATACAGGAATCGCGCCCGTATAAAGGCGCAAAGTTCCCGGTATACATTGGCACTATTAACTATGCGTACTATACCAGCATCGTAAACAAGGTGCTTGGCGGGGCTTCCGTAGAGTTCAACCAGGCGGCCTACGATTTGATAGGCTTCTACGGCAACGACTTTAAATACAACCGCACGTTGTCTTCCATGAACATCAGCCTTTTTGCAGGCGACGAGGTGATTATGGGCAAGTTGGGTATTTACTTTATGGCCGGCGTTTACCTGCTAAACCCTCGCAAGGATGCGCCTATGTATGTCAAGATAGGAGCCAACTACTATTTCGTAAGCGTTGGCAAAAACAAAAACACCAAGTTCTTTATTGGCAGTAATTTAAAGACTCACTTTTTTGTTGCCCAGTTTTACGAAATGTGCGCGGGGGTAGCATTTTAATATGGTTGCGTCTAAAATTTTAATGGTACGGCCTGCAGCCTTTGGCTTTAATACTGAAACGGCCGTCAACAATTCTTTCCAAAACACTACGTTCCTGTCAGCCCAGGAGGTTCAAAGTGCTGCGCTGATGGAATTTGACCGTTTTGTTGAGCTTTTGCGTAGCAACGGTATTGAAGTAATGATACTGGCAGATAGCATTGAGCCTGTAAAACCTGATGCTGTATTTCCCAATAACTGGTTTAGCAGCCACCCAAACGGCGGGTTGATACTATACCCCATGTTTTCGCCGGTAAGAAGATTGGAGCGCAGAAGCGAACTTCCTCAGGTTTTAAAAGCAAGCACAACACTGGATTTAACGGAATTTGAAAGCAACAGTAAGTTTTTGGAAGGCACCGGCAGCCTGGTATTTGACCATGCTAACAAGGTGGTTTACGCCGCGCTTTCCGCCAGAACCGACAAGGATCTGGTTGCATTGGTTGCAGAGCATTTAGGTTATACAGCCTTTACATTTACTACGGCCGATCGCCGGGGCAATGCCATTTACCATACTAATGTACTGCTGAGTGTAAGCGATGACTTAGCCATTATCTGTAGCGACTGCATTACTGGTGGGGCCGAAGATTTGATAGCGGCTTTGAGAAAAAATAAAGAGGTAGTTGAAATAAGCCTTGCGCAAATGGAAAATTTTTGCGGCAACTGCCTGCTGTTGCAGAATAATAAAGGCGAGAAATTTTTAGTAATGAGCGCAAGAGCCCATGAACACTTAACAGCCGCGCAAATAGACCTTATTGAAAAACATGCGCGAATTCTTTCTGCACCTTTAGATACTATTGAAAATATAGGGGGCGGTAGCGCCCGTTGTATGCTTGCAGAAATATTCAGCTAAAATTATTGCGGGCTTTTAAACAGAAATATTTTGCCGCCATCGCCCACCACAATACCATCGGTAGCTGAAAACAGGTGAATAGCCATAAGGTTTACATCCGTAAATTGCTTAACCTTTTTCCAGCTATCGCCGCCATTATTGGTTTGATACATTATACCACCATCGCCACAAACAAAGCCGTTATTATCATCCCAAAATTTAATAGTACGAAAATGCTCGCGTGGTGAAAAAGGGGCATTGCCACGCATAACGCGTTTCCAGCTATTGCCGCCGTTGGTGGTTTTTAAGATCAGTTTTTCGTAACCGGCCACATAGCCTGTTGATGCGGATGGAAAACTAAGCCCCAGGAAAAAATCGCCACGTACGTCCAATGGCTCAAAGTGAGCACCCCCATCGGTAGAACGGTAAACAACACCGTAGCCTGAGGCAAATGCAGTGTTGTTGTCAGCATATTGTACACAGGTCATAGCCGTTAGATAATCTGTCTTTGTCCAGTTCAATCCTCCATCGGAGCTATACGCTATATGCCCATCGCTGTAAGCATTTTCTGCACCCACCTTAACCACCCTGTTATGGTCAGCAAAAGCTATATCGAATATCCTCTTATAGTCGCTTTGCTTTATGCTGAAGGTTTTGCCGGAATCGAGCGAATGGCCGAAGTATGAGTTACCTCCTCCTATATACACCTCATCTGCTGAAAAAGCATACAGGCTATAAGCCGCTTGATCAAAAAGGCTATCAGCGTTACTCCAGGTTCGGCCGCCATCCGTGGTACGCAAAACTAAGCCTTTGCTCCAGCGGTCGCCCCCGCAGGCAAAGCCCACAGAATCGTTGGCAAAAACCACATCAGTAAGTTGCAAGGTTGTATTTGAATTTACTTCCTGTGTAAGCAGCTCTATTGTTTCCTTTTTGCAGGACGCAACAAAAACAAGCGCAATGGCTGTAAGAAGAAAGGCTATAGGCGCACTTGTTTTCAAGATAGGTTATTCAATACAATTTAAAATTATAGAACAGGCATGGTGTATCTCCTCTTCGGTTATAATTAAAGGAGGAGCAATGCGCATGCAATGCGGAGCAAATAAAAACCAATCAGTTAAAATACCCTTTTCGATACAGCGGTCAATTATGGCTTTATTCTGTTCAAAGTCTGCAAACTCCACCGCCATCATAAGCCCCTTTCTCCGTTTTGCTTTAATCTTCGGGCTCACTAATAAATCATCAAACAATTGTCCTTTCGCTTCTACCCCGGCAACAAGTTTGTCGTTCTGCAGCACATTAAAGGCAGCCAGGCCTGCGGCGCAACACACGGGGTGCCCGCCAAAGGTGGTAATATGGCCCAGTATGGGGTTCTCCGACAAAGCCTTCATTTTTTCCTGCGAGGATATAAAAGCGCCAAGCGGCATGCCCCCGCCAAAAGCTTTGGCAAGCAATAGCACATCAGGCACTACTTCATAATGCTCAAAGGCAAACAGTTTTCCTGTTCGTCCTAAACCTGTTTGGCATTCATCAAAAATCAGCAAGGCGCCGGTTTCATCGCATTTATCACGTAGTAACTTAAGATAACCTTCGGCAGGCAGGCTTACTCCGCTTTCCGCCTTTACCGGCTCAACCACTACTGCTGCAGTGGCTGCGGTTATTTTCTCAAGGTCTTTTACACTATTAAAGTCCAGTTGCAAGGTATCGGGTAACAAGGGCCTGAATTTGCGCTTAAAGGTTTCATCACCCATTAAGCTAAGTGCCCCCTGTGTGCTGCCGTGGTAAGCATCCTTAAAGTGGACAAACTGCCGGCGGCCGGTTAACCGTTTAGCCAGCTTCATGGCGCCTTCAGTAGCCTCAGCCCCGCTATTGGTAAAATAAACGCTGTTTAACGTTGCCGGTAATACCTTACTCAGGGCTGTGGCGTACATCACCTGTGGGCTTTGCACAAACTCGCCATAAACCATCAGGTGCATGTATTTTTCAGCTTGTTGCTTTACGGCATTTACCACTGCGGGGTGCGAATGGCCCAGATTACTTACCGAAATACCTGCAATCAAATCCATATATTTTTTGTCGCCGGGTCCGTACAAATACATTCCTTCGGCCCGTTCTATTTCAATAAGAAGGGGCGAAGGGCTGGTTTGGGCCAGGTGCGACAGAAAAAGCTGACGGTTCGAAATCATTTTTAAACGTTCCGGCTAAAATAAAGTCTTCATTTAAATCGTTTGGCAGAATATTGCCCAAAGCTTTCCTTTGCATCAGGGATTATGATTTATATACGTGCTGGTTTTTATTACGTCCGCTACAAAATACTGGGCGATATTATTGTTGAAACGTACCGCCATTTTCGCTGGAAGGTTTGGCTACTTTCCGTGTTGTTTATTTTCCTGTATTACCTTAACCAGGTAGTTCACCTGTTTTTCCGCCTGATGGACGCCATCTTTCACAGTGGCCACCGCAATATCAAAATAAAACAGCCCGTCTTCATTATTTCAAGCCCGCGTAGCGGCACTACCTACCTGCACCGCTTAGTGGCGTTGGATAAAGAGCGGTTTGTGTTTACCAAGAATGCACACACCTTTTTTATGACATCCTCCTTTGTGCAGTTTTACCAACTGTTCAGCTGGATTGATAAAAAAATATTGCGCGGTATAATCGGCAAATTAATGGACCGGCTGGATGAAAAATTTTGGGGCGGATGGGACGATATACATGCCATGGGTTTTAATAAGGCCGAGGAAGACGAACTGCCCTTTGCCCAAACGCTGATGAGCCCCGGCATTTTTATCCCTTTTCCTTATTTCCACTTGCATAACGACAACAAATTTCTGGATGATGAGCCGGAAAGCATACGCAAGCATGTAATGGATTTTTACGAAAGCTGCGTTAAGCGCTTTGTTTACCGGGCCGGGCCCGATAAAACTTACCTATCGAAAAACGTGATGAGCACAGCGCGGTTTAAGTCGCTGCTTCAGCGTTTTCCCGATGCCAAAATAATTTACATTGCCCGCCACCCGTACGATGCAGTGCCCAGCATGGCCAGCATGTTTACCGCCATGTACAACTTTCACTCGCCCGATGTACCTAAGCACGACCCCAGCAAACAGGTGTGGGCGCAATACGGCATAAGCTTCTACAAATACTCGCGCGAAATGCGAAAAACAGTTCCGCCTTCGCAGTTCTTCCAGGTAAAGTATGATGATTTACTGGCGGACCCGCAACAAACAGTATTGAATATCTACAAGCACTTTAATTGGGATGTTTCGGAGAAATTTGCCACTGCCCTGGGCCGTGAGCAAAAGCGCAACCAGAATTATAAAAGCAAGCACGAATACAGCCTGGAAGAATATGGCCTTAGTAAGGAGTACATTTACAACGAATTGGGCGACATAATGGATGAACTGGGTTTTGACAAAGAGTTTTAACCCCTTCAGACTCCACCCGCCTTACCGCGGGAATTTTCTTTTCTTCGCCTGCAATTACTACCCCTCAATTACAACTATTTTATGGGACATACCGATTGGACTGACAATAAACTATTTCTGCTTGATGCTTATGCCTTGATTTTCCGGGCTTACTACGCCTTTAACAATTCCTACAGCGGCAAGGCCGGTGGCGGACTGTTAAACTCCAAGGGGCAAAACACGGCGGCCATCTTCGGCTTTACTAATACCCTGTTTGACCTGATACAAAAGGAAAAGCCCACCCACCTTGCTGTGGTATTTGATAAAGGCGAAGCCACCGAAAGGGTTACTGAGTTTGCCGACTATAAAGCCAACCGCCAGGAAACACCCGAGGATATCATTTTTGCCGTGCCACACATAAAATCAATTTTAGAGGCCTGGCATATTCCCATTCTTGAGTTTGAAGGTTATGAGGCTGACGACATTATAGGAACCATAGCTTATAAGAAAGCAAAGGAGGGGCATATAGTGTATATGGTAACCCCGGATAAGGACTATGCACAGTTGGTTGGCACCAACATCTACATCTATAAGCCCGCGCGTTCCGGGGGGGACGTAGAGGTGCTTGGTGTAGAAGAGATAAAACAGAAGTGGGAAGTGGAAGACCCCAAGCAGGTGATTGATATACTTGGCATGTGGGGCGATTCAGTAGACAACATACCAGGCATACCTGGCGTGGGCGAGAAAACAGCCAAAAAGTTTATTAAAGAATACGGCAGCATGGAAAACCTTATTGCCAATGCTGATAAAATAAAGGGTAAGGTGGGCGAAAACGTGAAAAACTTCGCCGATCAGGGATTGCTTTCAAAACGCCTGGCAACAATTAAGCTTGATGTGCCTATTGATGTTACCGACGATGAATTGAAGATGGAAAACCCGGACAAAGAAAAGCTGGGAGCCATTTTCGCCGAGTTGGAGTTCCGCACTCTTGGCAAACGTATTATTGGTACTGATTATACCGCCAATCAACAGTCAGCGGGTGTGCCTGTGGCTACAGAAGCCGGCACGCAACAAGACCTTTTTGCAAGCGCCGCTGTTGCTGTTGAAACTACCGAAGTGATAAAAGGCAAAACAGTAGCCAACACCCCGCACAATTACAAGATAGTTGAAGGCGAAGAGGCCATCAAGGAATTAGTGAAGGAGTTGGAAGCGCATCCTGAGTTTTGCTTTGATACAGAAACCTCATCGTTGGATTACTTTACGCTGGACATGGTTGGCATGAGCTTTAGCGTAAAAGCAGGCGAAGCTTATTATGTGCCTTGTCCGCCTGATTTTGAAGAAACAAAAAAAATAGCGCAGCTGTTTAAGCCTTTGCTGGAAAGCAAAACACAAATCAAAATAGGACAAAACGTAAAATTTGACTTGCTGGTATTTAAGCGTTACGATGTGCAGGTTCAGCTACCCATTTACGATACTATGCTGGCGCATTACCTGGTAGAGCCCGACCTTAAACACGGCATGGATTACCTGAGCGAAACTTACCTGGGCTACACGCCCATTGGTATTGATGAGTTGATTGGCAAAGGTAAAAAACAGGGCAGCATGCGCGATGTCCCTCTTGATAAGATTGCAGAATACGCGGCCGAAGATGCCGACATAACCCTGCAGTTGAAACACAAAATTGCACCTATGGCGCATCAGCAACAGGTGGAGCGCGTGTTGGATGAAATAGAACATCCGTTGGTAGAAGTGCTTGCCGATATGGAGTACGAAGGCGTAAGGCTGGATGAGCAGTTTCTTCGCAATTTTTCGAAAGTGCTGGAAACTGATATGCTTAAAGTGCGTTCTGAGATTTATGAGCTTGCCGGGCTGGAGTTTAATGTGGACTCGCCTAAGCAATTAGGTGATATACTTTACAACCGCTTACAGTTGCCGTTTGAAGGGAAGAAAACGTCCACCGGCCAGTTATCTACTAATGAAGATGCCTTACAGGCTTTAAGCAAGCACCACCCCATTGCCAATAAAATTCTTGATTACCGCGAGGTTACCAAGCTAAAATCTACTTATGTAGATGCACTGCCCTTAATGATAAACAAGAAAACAGGAAGAGTGCACACCACATTCAGGCAGGCAGTGGCAGCCACAGGCCGCCTAAGCAGCGATAACCCAAACCTGCAGAACATACCTATACGGACAGAACGCGGGCAGGAAGTACGCAAGGCATTTATACCCCGCGATGAAGAACATATTATTCTCTCCGCCGATTACTCCCAGATAGAGCTGCGTTTGGTGGCAGAATTGAGCGGCGACGAAAACATGAGCGAGGCCTTCGAAAAGAAAATTGACATCCATACAGCAACAGCAGCCAAAGTATATGGCGTGCCTATTGAACAGGTTACTAAAGAAATGCGCTATAAGGCCAAGAGTGTAAACTTTGGTATTATTTACGGCCAGGGCGCTTTCGGGTTGGCAGAAAACATAGGCGTTTCAAGAACCGAAGCCAAAGAAATTATTGAAAATTACTTTAAGCAATTTCCGAAAATTAAAGCCTACATGAATGGCAACATACAGTTTGCCCGCGATCATGGCTATGTGCAAACCCTAAAAGGCAGAAAGCGTTACCTGCGCGATATAAACTCCAAGAACTTTACAGTGCGCGGGTTTGCAGAGCGTAACGCCATTAACAGCCCTGTGCAGGGTTCAGCAGCCGACCTTATTAAAATTGCCATGATCAATATTCATGATGAGTTTAAGAAACGCAATTTTAAATCGAGAATGACCCTGCAGGTGCATGATGAATTGGTATTTGATGCCCATAAGGATGAAGTGGAGATTATCAAACCAATTGTGTACGAAAAAATGGTGAACGCCATTAAAACCCGCGTGCCTATTGAAGCAGAAATGGGCACCGGCTTGAACTGGCTGGAGGCGCATTAAGCTTTGTGCTTAAGCGCTTATTTGGTATCATAGCGCAACGTGAAAACACCACTCAGCCGTTTAGCACTTCTGTTTATTGCAGTTTTTCTTCTGGCATCCACCTTCTTTTTCCAACGATGGAAAATCGGCGGCATATTAGCCGGGGGGGATAGTTGGGAATATTACGTTTATAACCCTGCCCTATTTATTCATCACGATTTAGATAACCTGCGTACGTCCATAACTCACCGTTCATTGGAAGGAGGGACGTATGAAGACACCACAAGAAATTATCAGGGTCCGGAGTACTCCTACCCAGGCGATGGCACAAAAGTGGTGATTAAGGCTCCCTGCGGTATTGCTATACTACAAGCGCCCTTTTTCGGCATTGCCCATGTTCTGGCTAAAATATCCGGCGCAAGGCCCAATGGGCTATCCCCCATTTACCTGATTTTAGCGCACCTTTCTACCACCATATATGTGGTGCTTGGTCTCTTTTTTTTACGAAGGGTTTTGTTAGTATACTTCTCTGATACAGTAACTGCATTAACCCTTGTAGCTGTATCTGTAGCCTCCAACCTTTTATACTTCTGCGTAGAAACTTCACCAATGGCCCATCCGTATTTGTTTGGCCTATGCTGTCTTATCATCTATGGCACCGTGTTCTTTTACAAAACTGCTGGATGGCGCTACGCGCTGTTAATAGGATTTGCAGCAGGACTTACTTCAATATGCCGGCCAAACGATATTCTCTTTCTGCTTATTCCATTGCTATTCGGCCTCACAAGCCTGGCTGCAATAACCCAGCGCTTTTCTTTTCTACGACAAAACTTTTTGAAAATACTGG
Source organism: uncultured Chitinophaga sp. (assembly GCA_964620645.1). Classification (GTDB taxonomy): domain Bacteria; phylum Bacteroidota; class Bacteroidia; order Chitinophagales; family LD1; genus Bog-950. The sequence continues at coordinate 5,596 of CAZUHU010000034.1, read as the reverse complement.
CAAGCATAGCTGCATTTAGCTTTGCAGTGCTTCCGCAAATGGTGTATTGGAAGTACACCTCGGGCCACTGGGTTTATTACAGTTACGGTAACGAGTCTTTTGATTTCACACATCCGCATCTGTATAGAGGCCTCTTTGGTTTTCAAAATGGTTTTTTTCCTTATGCTCCGGTCATGCTTTTAGCCGCGGTGGGTATGTTGCCCCTGCTTTTTAAAAAGTCGCCTTTCAAAATTCTTATTCCTTTTTTCTTCGTTGTTCATGCCTACATTATATACAGCTGGTGGTGCTGGAATTACGTTAACGGACTAGGCAGCCGGCCTATGGTCGAAATCTATCCGCTGCTGGCCATACCAATGGCTACCACTATCGATTGCATGCGGAAAATTCAGATCGGGAAATGGGCCGTGGGGCCGATGCTTCTTTTTTTCATTGTTCATCAATTCATAATGTCGTACCAGTGCAGCATTAACCTGCTTTGGAGCGAGGATAGCAATCGTACGTTTTATTGGCACACCCTGTTCAAGACAAAAACGGAGCTTTCAGACTTAGTTATTTATGACCTGGGCGAGCTACAACCTGCTGAGGCCACTCTAAAGCACAGCATTTATTTTAACGCGCTAACCGATTCAATAAGCCCTTTTTCTCAAAAGGCGCAAGACGGTCAATATGTATTAAAGCTTAACGAAAAGGGCGAGGCCTACACTTTTATCGACTCCACATTAGGCAGTTGTAAACTTTCAAATGGTGATTGGCTAAAAGTATCTTTTGATGCCTATAGCCTCCGTTCGAACACCAATTTGTACGACTGCGCCAATATTATAATACAACTTAATAGAGGCGAGTATTCAACTTCCTACAAAACGCTAAGGATACAAAACAAGATACCAAATAAACCTCCTTACGGTGTTTGGCATTTCGAATCACCCGCTAAGGGCAAGGTTTCTTTTTATTCACAAATCCCGTACGAAAACTTACAAACCGATAAGCTGAAAGTTTTTGTAATGAACGATGGAACCGGTGAACTGCTGATTAAAAACATGCAATTAGAAGTCTACAGCGGGTTTTAGTTTTAACTTTTGTAGCGGAGATCCACCCGCTATTTTGACAGATTGCGGCTATCCCACTGCCGGGGCGGCTAAAACAGGTTGTATTTCAAAATATACCAAATGGCCCTAAAGCCATCGCGCCATCCTATTTTCTTGCCTTCTTCATATGTACGGCCATAGTAGCTTATGCCAATTTCGTATATCCGCACCTTAGGATAGCGGCTGATTTTGGCTGTAACCTCCGGTTCAAAGCCAAAGCGCTCTTCTTTTAAATCAAGCGATTTAATTATCGGAGACCTAAACATTTTATAACAGGTTTCCATATCCGTCAGGTTCAGGTTAGTGAACATGTTAGACATAAAGGTGAGCCATTTATTGCCTATAGTATGCCAAAAGAAAAGAATACGGTGCGGCTTGCCGCCCATAAAACGTGACCCGTAAACCACATCTGCAAAACCATCTACTATTGGTTTTAGCAGCAGGTTATATTCATTAGGGTCATATTCCAGATCTGCATCCTGTATTACTATAACATCACCACTGGCCTCGCGTATGCCTGTATGTAATGCGGCGCCTTTGCCTTTATTTACCTCATGTTTGTGGTACTGAACATTTAAACCGGAATTGGTTTTTGTGTAACTCAGAACGGCTTCTTCTGTATTATCCTTTGAACAGTCGTTTACAACAATTACTTCTTTTTGTATTCCGTTAATTAGTTGTACGGAGTATACTTTTTCCAGTATTTTATGTATGGTAGGGCCTTCATTATATGCAGGTATTATGATGGATAGCTTTTGAACCATAAGCCACGCAAGATAGCAATTCTGAAAAAACACATTAATGTTTTGGATATAACAAGCTAGGGGCTATTGATAAAAAGCACTGTTCTTCTGGTAGTGCCATTTCCGTAAACAACTGAAAACTCTTTTACTAAAATCAAATTGGGGTCATGCAGCAGTTTATCTAAAGGTATGCCGCTTTCAAATGAGCAATACCAGTCATCCCAAATCACAAAGCAGGGCTTACTGTCGTTTTTAGTAACCCATTCAGAAACGCGCCGGCTTTTCTGTTCGTCGAAAAAATCGAAATCCATTACAACGGAAATGTAATTTGCATCAAAATAATAACGACGTTGTTGATAGTCTGTAAAATGCTCGCGGATGTATTCCCCCATCTGCAACTGTAGCACTTGGTCGTTACCTAATTTAAAATCGCGGTCAAATTTCCAGCTATAGTGATTTTCGGGAATAAAAGGAAAGAGAAGGACTACCGCTATAGCCGTACGGATAATAAGTTTAGGAAAGGGCAAAAGAGCCAGCATATTCAAACCACGCAACTGAATAATAGCCATAAGAGGCATTACAGCTACCAATACCCGCAACATGCCAAAGGAGTTGAAAATTCCCAGAGCCCAAAAAATAACGTGCGCCACAAAATAGCTTACAAAACAACCATATACCAAAAGAGTTTCCCTTCCTATCAGGCCTTTGGTAAGCAACTCTTTTAGCCCGTAGGCCAGGCCCGCAACCAGTAAAATCAGCAGGGGTATTCCGGTAATTACCGGAAGATTGCTGAAGAAATGCCCCCAGGTACCTATCCCGTACACACTGCCAAGGCGCGCATAAGGTATATGGGTAAAAACCCATAACACCGTTCCATGAATAAAGCCCCCGGCTATACCGTAAACCAAATGGCCCGTCAGCAATAGCGGAATAATTTTCCACCTCCGCTCAACCAATAGCAACAAGCCGAATATCCCGGCAATAATCAATCCTTCGGAACGGATAAATGGAAGGAACGAGACAATAATTATCGCTACTACTATCCGGTTCTTTAAATACAAAAAAATGGATAAGCACATGATGCAGGCAAATAGGGGCTCAGTTAAACCCGATAATGAGTGCTTTAACCAGGCCGGAGCCATTGCCAAAAGAACAACCACCAAAGAACTGCGGGGTATGGCCAACTTGTAACAGATTTTATAAGTAAGCAGCATGCACAAACAGGTGGTTAATACATTAAAAACCTTAATGCCGTTAAAGCCGAATTGAGCCAAAGGTGACGCCAGCAAAACGTATAAAGGCTTAGCCCAGTGGTGAAAAAACAGGGCAGGATGCGCCCACGACCACCGGGCAAATTGGTAGTGCATTACGCTGTCACCTTCATCGCAGGTGCCATTGGCAAAAACTATGAGAATGATTGCCGATACAAGAAAGATGCCCGTAAATAAGTAAGCACTTTTAGAGGAATTGCAGTTATTAAAAAATTGCGATATAGCCTTCATTGTTAGGCGAAAAATAGGCAAAAGCTAACAATGCACTTTACTTCTTTAACACCATAGTTTGCCATATTCGCTCTATATTTCGGCCACAATGAAATATTCTTCAAAACTTATTGCAGATGCTGTGGCAGAGTTTACCAAGCTGCCGGGAATAGGAGAAAAAACGGCCTTGCGCCTGGTGCTGCATTTGCTTAAGCAGGATAATGAAAAGGTGAAGTTTTTTGGAGATACCGTAGCTAAAATGCGTAGCGAGATAAAATTTTGCCGCCATTGCCACAATGTTAGCGACCATGAAATCTGCGAAATATGCGGCAATTCTCACCGCGACCAAAGCACCCTGTGCCTTGTAGAAAGCATACGCGATGTGATAGCTATAGAAAATACAGGAATTTACCGCGGAGTATACCATGTTTTAGGGGGCATTATATCACCTATTGATGGTGTTGGCCCGGAAAAATTGAATATTGACAGCCTGGTAGAACGCGTAAGGAATGGCAGCGTTAAAGAGGTAATAATGGCCATAAGCCCTACTATCGAAGGAGATACTACTATCTTTTATGTATCGAAAAAGTTGCGCGATTACCCTGTAAAAATTACCAGCATCGCCAGGGGGGTATCCTTTGGTGGAGAATTGGAATATACTGATGAAATGACCTTGGCGCGTTCCATCGCTACCCGCCTGCCTTATGAAAACACACTGGTAAAGGGCGGAAACTAGAACCCGATTGTTTTAGCACACAATATTTTGCTGTTGCCTTATTACGGCATTTCCCCCTATCTTGCGCGCAGGCATGAAGCTTACCATTGTAATAGTTAATTATAACGTCAAGTATTTTCTGGAGGAGTGCCTTATCTCCGTTAACCGCGCTATTAAAAATATAGCGGCCGAGGTTTACGTGGTGGACAATGCCTCTGTTGACGGATCGGTTGAGTTGGTGCAACAGCAATTTCCCTGGGTTAAGTGTATAGCCAATAAAGAGAATACCGGTTTTTCAAAGGCCAATAACCAGGCCATGCAGGTGGCGCAGGGCGAGTACGTTTTACTGCTTAACCCCGATACTGTAGTGGCCGAAGACACTTTTGAAAAGTGCATTGCCTTTATGGATAGCCATCCCGAAGCCGGCGCACTTGGCGTGCATATGATTGACGGGCGCGGCAACTTTCTGCCGGAATCAAAAAGAGGACTGCCTACCCCGGCCGTTGCTTTTTATAAAACTTTCGGCCTTGCTGCCCTATTCCCAAAGTCAAAAGTTTTTGGCAAATACCACCTTGGTTTTTTACCGGAGCATGAAACTAACGAGGCGGACATACTTTCGGGCGCTTTTATGTTTATGCGCAAAAGCGCTTTAGATAAAACAGGCCTGCTGGATGAAACCTTTTTTATGTATGGCGAGGATGTTGACCTTAGCTATCGCATAGTAAAGGCAGGGTATAAAAACTACTACTTTGCTGATACTACCATTATACACTACAAGGGCGAGAGCACTAAAAAGGGCTCGCTTAACTATGTAAAAGTGTTTTATAATGCCATGATAATTTTTGCGCGCAAGCATTTCAGCGGCAACCAATCGGGGCTGTTTTCTTTGCTCATCAACTTTGCCATTGTTTTGCGTGGCGCACTTACACTACTTGCCAATCTTTTTGCATCCTCTTACCTGTTTATAGTGGACGCCCTGCTGGCGTTCGGCGGCATTTATTTTATAACTGACTATTGGGAGAAGATGATAAAGTACAGGGAACACTATTATCCAATGCAGTTTCTGTTTGGTATTGTACCTGTTTACATTGCTATATGGCTAGGGGCCACTTTTTTAAGCGGAGGCTATGATAAGCCCTTCCGCATATCGCGCATTATACGAGGTGTGCTAATAGGCACCATAGCCATTGCTGCCGTTTATGCTTTTTTGCCGGACGATTGGCGCTTTTCGCGAGCCATCATTTTGTTGGGTGCCGCCTGGGTGGGATTAGAGATGTTGCTTACACGCACTTTGTACCACCTTATCAAGCACCAATCCTTATCGCCGGAAAATGAGGAGCAGCGCACAACAATTATTGCAGGAAATACTGAAGAAGCTGCCCGGGCAGAAGCATTACTGCGCCAGGCAGGTTACAACCATGAAATAATTAAAGGCGTTTCGGTAGAAGAAGTAGATAGAAGTGCTGCAATTTACCAAGCGAATGAAATTGTTTTTTGCGCCACAGGCGTGCCTTTTAAGACTATACTGCAAAAAATAACCGCCTGCGGTAATAGTATTGAATACAAAATACT
>CAZUHU010000033.1:0-24290 GCA_964620645.1 uncultured Chitinophaga sp. | reverse complement strand
TCTTTCCTTAAAGACCTTCAGTTCCTGATGATTGGCCCCGCCTGGTTAATGAGCTTTATTTATAAGCGCCTGGGTGTAGCTTACTAAAACGGCATAGTGTTTGAAAAGAATAACTCCTAAAACCCCTCAATAAACGTAATATGAGAAAACCATTGCTGATTGTTACTGTGATTGTAGCCCTTGCTGTAGTCAATTTTTCTGCCAAAGTACAGCCCGAAAGCCAGACACACACTATTGTAAACAAGATGCTAAGCGCTATAAACAGCAGCAAAGGTTATACCTATACCATGCGCAGTAATGAGCGTATTGTGGGCATGAAAAACCTGCGTGGCGGCGATATTTTTACCAAGGTAAACATTGCCCCCCAGCAGCTTTACATGAAGATGATAACCGACCCTAATAAGGGCACTGAAATACTTTATGTAAAAGGCCAGAATAATAATAAAGCGCTGGTTAACCCCGGCAAAATGTTGCCTACGATTAAACTGGCACCTACCAACAGCCTTTTAACCAAGGAGCAGCACCATATAATTACCACCGCCGGTTTTGGAGCCACAGCCCGCATTTTGGGTGATGCTGTAAAACGCGCCGATGCCCAGGGCAAATTTGATGAGGTGTTTAAATACGAAGGAGATATTGTTTGGAATAACAGAAACTGTTATAAGATAATTATTACTGATCCTACCTGGGCTTACACCACCTACAAGGCTTTACCCGGCGAAAAAATGTATGACGTAGCTTACAAGCTATTGATACCCGAGTACCACCTGGTTGAACTAAACGGCGTAAAGAATTTTGAAGAAGACTTAAGCAACAAAACCCTGAAAGTGCCAACTGCTTACGCCCGCCGCACGGTATTGTTTGTAGATAAGGAAACCAACTTCCCTATCCTTCAGGAAATGTCAGACGACAAAGGGGTTTTTGAACGTTACGAGTTCTATAACCTCGTAATAAACCCTGCTTTTAAAGCGAATGAGTTTACTGAAGACTTCGACGGCTACGGCTTCTAATACAGCCTTACTATTTATATCTAAGAGAGTTTAATTTTCCCGGCCGGCAAGCAGGTAAAGCACTGCCATGCGTATAGCAACCCCGTTTTCCACCTGTTGCAAAATGATGGACTGCTTTGAGTCGGCCACATCGCTGTTTAATTCAACACCGCGGTTTATGGGGCCCGGGTGCATTATGGTTATATCCTTATTGATGGAGTCCAGCAATTCGCGGTTAACCCCGTAAAAGAGGCTGTATTCGCGTAAAGAAGGGACAAACTTGATATCCATACGTTCCAACTGTATGCGCAGCACATTAGCTACATCGCACCATTCCAGTGCCTTCTTTAAGTTCGGCTCGTAGCTTACGCCCAATTCCTCAATGTGCTTAGGTACCAGTGTTGGTGGACCGCAAACCTTAACCTTCGCCCCCATTTTAATCATCAGGGGTATATCGCTGCCTGCCACGCGGCTGTGTTTAATATCGCCAATTATAAGATAGTTAAGGCCCTTTAAGCTGCCATACTTTTTATAAACCGAGTAACCATCCAGCAAACCCTGGGTAGGGTGTTCATGCGTACCATCACCGGCATTTATAACCGTGGCAGGTATATGTTGCGATAGAAACTCCGCTGCACCGCTGCTGCTGTGCCTCATAACCACCATATCTACCTTCATGGCTAAAATGTTCCTAACAGTATCAAGCAGGGTTTCACCCTTTTTTACCGAGGAGCCGGAAGCCGAAAAATTGATGGTATCTGCGCTCAGGCGCTTCTCTGCTAATTCAAAAGAAATGCGCGTGCGGGTAGAATCTTCAAAGAAAAGATTGGCAATCGTTATATCGCGCAGGGATGGAACTTTCTTAATCGGCCGGTTAAGTACTTCTTTAAAATTATCGGCAGTTTGAAAAATAAGGTCAATGTCTGATTTATGAAGTGGCTTTATACCGGTTAAATGTTTCGTGCTCAAAGCGCTCATTGACCTTATGATTTTTTGTTATTTATTCCTTATCATCAACAATCCAAACCTTATCCTCTCCTTCTGTTTCCTTCCACTCTACCTTTACCTTTTCCGACACTATGGAATCGATAACCTTACCAACATATTTAGCCTGTATAGGCAGGTGCCGTTGCAACCTGCGGTCTACCAGCACAAGCAGCTCTACATCAGCGGGGCGGCCGTAATCCAGCATGGCATCTAAGGCCGAGCGGATGGTTCTGCCCGTATACAACACGTCATCAATAAGTATGATATTCTTGTTCTCCAGCGAGAAAGAAATAGCTGTTTCATCCGCTATCATGGGGCCTTTTTTGCGGAAGTCGTCCCGGTAAAAAGTAATATCCAGGCGGCCGTATTCTATATCATTTCGCTTTAATATCTGCGAAAGTTTTTTGTAGATGCGGTCGGCCAGGAAAACACCACGCGGCTGCACCCCTATTAGCGCTGAATTTGAAAAATCTTTGTGTTGCTCGATTAACTGATGGCAAAGACGCGTTATGGTGAGGTCCAGTTTTTTAGTATCGAGTATTACGCGGCGTTGCATTTTTTAAAGCTGTGCGAATATAACTAAAGTAAAGCAAGTGGCAAGTTGAATCCAAAAATCACGCCTTCAAAAACGCATTTTACCAATGAAAATTAGCCTGTCTACATTCACATAGTGTGCATAACTTATACAGCCAAAAATTGCACCAAACGGCATACATCCTTACTTTTCGTTTTATAAACAAACAAACATGGCAACCAAAAAAGCAAAAAAAGCTGCGCCTAAGAAGGCAGCAAAAAAAGCCGCTCCTAAAAAAGCTGCTCCAAAAGCAAAGGCTAAAAGAAAGCCTAACCCAGCATTCATGAAACCTATGACTCCAAGCTCTCAACTTGCAGCTGTAGTAGGTAGCAAAGCAATGCCTCGCACCGAGGTTACCAAAAAAGTATGGGACTACATTAAGAAAAACAAACTTCAGGATGCTAAAGAAAAGCGTAACATCAACGCTGATTCTGCCCTGCAGGCTGTGTTTGGCGGTAAGAAAACCGTTAGCATGTTTGAGATGGCTAAGCACATCAACAAACATCTGTCTTAATCGGTTTTACCCATTTAAACTGAAAATGCTCCGCAATTGCGGAGCATTTTTTTTATACCCCTATTTGGCTATCGGCAATGCTTTAACCCTTTTTTAACCATGCGGGCATCTTGTCATTGGCACAGCAATTGACCTATCCTAAACTCCGATTTTTAGTTTTAAATTGTGATATTATGAAGATGAAGGATTATCTGCCACAACCTGTAAGTGATGATGAGGTTGAGTTCTTACCCATTTTGCCTGACGAAGAGGGTGCAGATGGCAAAAAACTGGAGGTTCCTGATGTGCTGCCTTTGCTGCCCCTCCGCAACACTATACTGTTCCCGGGCGTGGTTTTACCTATCACCATAGGCCGCGATAAGAGTATTCAGGCTGTCAAAGAGGCATACAAATCGAACAAATTGGTGGGGGTAGTTGGTCAAATTGACGGAAATATTGAAGAGCCGGAATTTGCCGATTTATTCCGTATAGGCACCGTAGCGCAAATAATGCGCATGATAAAAATGCCCGATGGCTCCACCACCGCCATTATACAGGGCCGTAGCCGTTTTTACGTAAAGGAGTTGGTTAGTAACGAGCCCTTTATGCGCGCCAGGATTGAACCGCTGCAGGATATTATACCTGTAAACGATAAGCAATTCGAGGCCTCCATTTTAAGCATTAAGGACCTTGCGGCCGAAATTATAAAGCTTAACCCGCAAATACCAAGCGAGGCCGGCATAATGCTCAGCAACTTTGCCAACCCGGTAACGCTTACGCATTTTATATCATCAAACCTTAATATATCAATAGGCGAAAAGCAGAAACTGCTTGAGATAGCAGACATGAGCAAACGCGTTAAGGTAGTGTTGGAGCATCTCAACAAGGAATTAGAGATGCTGAAAATGAAGAACGAGATACAAAGCAAGGTAAAGCAGGATATAGATAAACAGCAAAGAGATTTTTACCTGAGCCAGCAGCTTAAAACCATACAGGAAGAGCTGGGAATGAACAGCGCCGATAAGGACATTAACCGCCTTAAAGAAAAAATGGCGCGCCTAACCTTGCCCGAAAAAGCAAAAGAGCAGGTTGAAAAGGAACTGGACAAACTGCAACGCATGAACGCTGCAAGTGCTGAGTATAGTGTAGTGCTTAACTATGTTGACCTTATACTTGACTTACCTTGGGGTGTTTATACCAAAGACAACTTTGACATAAACCATGCTACCGAGGTTTTAAACGACGACCATTACGGGTTAGATAAAGTAAAGGACCGCATTTTAGAATACCTGGCGGTACTTAAACTAAAGGGAGATTTAAAATCGCCCATACTTTGTTTGGTAGGCCCTCCGGGGGTTGGTAAAACATCCCTGGGCCAAAGTATTGCCAAAGCCTTAGGAAGAAAGTATGTGCGTATTGCTTTAGGAGGTTTACATGATGAAGCCGAAATACGCGGCCACCGCAAAACATACATAGGCGCAATGCCCGGCCGTATTATACAATCATTAAAAAAAGCACAAAGTTCAAACCCCGTATTTATACTGGATGAGGTGGACAAGGTAGGTGCAGATTATAAAGGTGACCCATCAAGCGCATTGCTTGAGGTACTTGACCCTGAGCAAAACGCTAACTTCTACGATAACTACCTGGAGTTGGAATACGACTTAAGCAAGGTGTTATTCATTGCCACGGCAAACTCCTTACAAACTATACAACCTGCCCTGCGCGATAGGATGGAGATTATACAAATAGAGGGCTACTCTATTGAAGAGAAGTTGCAGATTGCCAAAAAACACCTGGTACCAAAGCAGGTTAAAAACCACGGCTTAAAAAACAAGCAGGTGCAGATTTCTGACAAAGTGCTGGAGCGCCTTATTGAAGAATACACCAAGGAAAGCGGCGTGCGCGAATTGGACCGTCAATTGGCGGCTGTAATGCGCAATACTGCTAAGAAGGTAGCCATGGAGGAAGAATACAACCCCGGCATAAAGGGTGAAGACCTTACCAAAATACTTGGCCCCGAAAAATTTGATAAAAGCATTTACACCGAAGAGAACATCCCCGGCGTAGCTGTAGGCCTCGCCTGGACCCCTGTTGGCGGAGATATTCTGTTTATTGAATCAACGCTTAGCAAAGGAACCGGGCAGGTAACCATCACCGGCAACTTAGGCGATGTAATGAAGGAATCTGCCCAAACAGCCGTGACCTTCTTAAAAGCAAACGCCGATAAATTTTTCATTAACCCGGAGTTATTCAGTAAGGTAAATGTGCATTTGCACTTTCCTGAAGGGGCCGTACCTAAGGACGGCCCAAGTGCGGGTATCACTATCCTAACCTCGCTGGCCTCCTTGTTTACCCAGCGCAAGGTAAAACCATTTTTAGCCATGACTGGTGAAATTACCCTGCGCGGCAAGGTTATGCCTGTTGGCGGTATTAAGGAGAAGATACTGGCGGCTAAACGCGCCGGTTTAAAAGAGATAATTATGTGCGAGCGCAACCGTAAGGATGTTGAGCAGGTAAATGCGGATTATATTAAGAACATGAAGTTCCACTACGTGAAAAACATGGATGAGGTGGTGGAATTAGCCTTACAAAAAGTACGGGTTAAAAACGGAATTGATTTTGCTCCCTTTCTTGTAAAGGAGGAAAAGAAAACCACTATGATTTAGTGTTGCATTAGACATAAAAGAAAAGCCCCTCGAAAAAATCGAGGGGCTTTTCTTTTATATGAATTCAAACTACTGGCCTTCGGCTAAAGTCCAGGTAGCAGTTCTGCCAAAAATAGAGGCATTGCACAGGTAACCGCGCAGGTCAAGTGTATTACCTTTAAAAGTTATTTTGCCGCAATAGGTTTTACCGTTCTTAGGGTCGTATATAGTTCCGCCGGTGTAAACGTTAGGGTTATTAGGGTCCGGGTGGTATTGGCGCAAGATTACCAGGTTAATAAGCGGTGTTGAACGCTTGCTTTCGTCAGGGTTTTCTTTATCAACGCGTGGTTTGCCGGTTTCAGCATCATTAGGCTCTTTTAACCAAACAATTCTACCGTAGTAAGCACCGTCTTTTGCCAGGTAAATCTGAATTTTGCTGGTCTTTTCCTGGTTATACCAAATCTTCTCTAATTGATTTTTGTCGGCAGTTGGCTTCAAAGAGGCAAGTGCCATAAACAACACAGCCAAAGCGCTGGTGGTAATAATGGTTTTCTTCATGTTTGGTGTTTTTATGTATATGGGTAAAAATAATCGTGCCGAATTTATCAAAAAAGTCTTTACCCGATTTTGTTCATCAAATACGTCTGCTCCTGCTATTTACACTGTTCGGCAGCCTTAATTCCGTATTCCGCATGCAAACGCTATCTTCGCACCTCTTAAAATCAGCGCCATGGCCCAAAAAAGAATTGTTGTTATAGATGGTACCCGCACCCCCTTCCTGCGTTCAGGCACCGATTACATGGATTTAATGAGTTACCAATTGGGGCAGTTTGCCATTAAAGGGCTACTATCCAAAACCGGTATTGATCCCAAAGAGATTGGTTATGTAACCATGGGCACTACTATAAGTAATGTGCGCACCGGTAACGTAGCCCGCGAGGCTGCAATAACCGCCGGGGTGCCTTATACCGCACCATGCCACACTGTAACCATGGCATGTATATCAGCTAACCAGGCCATTGTTAGCGGTGTTCATATTATACAAAGCGGTATGGCTGATGTGGTAATTGCAGGCGGCACCGACAGCGTTAGCGATGCGCCGATAATGTTTAATAAAAAGATGCGCAAAAAGCTTTTCCTGGGCCAGAAACTGAAAACTGCGGGCGAAAAGCTGCAATTCGTATTAAGCCTGCGCCCTTCTGATTTTGTGCCTGAAGCACCGGCCGTTGCTGAATTTTTAACCAACCGCACTATGGGCTTAGATTGCGATATACTGGCCGCCCGCTATGGCGTTACCCGCCAGGAGCAGGACGAGTTTGCTGTCCGCTCGCACCAATTAGCAGCTAAGGCAGATGCGGAGGGCTTGCTGGCCAACGAGATTACGCCTGTGGAAGCGGCACCAAAGTTTAAACGTATTAGTAAGGATAATGGCTTTAGAGCTGATACTACCATTGATAAAATAAGTAAGCTAAAACCCGCCTTTGTAAAAGAGGGTGGAACTATAACCGCGGCTAACGCATCTTTTCTTACTGATGGCGCTGCCTGCGTTTTAATAATGAGCGAAGACAAGGCGAAAGAGTTAGGCTTAAAACCTAAAAGCTATATCCACTCCTACACATTTGTTGGTTGCGATTTAAAAGAAGAGTTATTGCTTGGCCCAACCTATGCCGTATCAAAACTGCTGAAGCAAACCAATATGAGCTTAAGCGATTTTGATGTTATAGAGTTTCATGAAGCATTTGCCGGTCAAATTTTAGCCAACCTAAAATGCCTGGCGTCTGACGAGTTTGCCCGTGAAAAACTTGGGCGCGATAAAGCTGTGGGCGTGGTACCAATGGACAAGTTTAATCTTTGGGGCGGCTCACTGTCACTAGGCCACCCGTTTGGCGCTACGGGTGCCCGCCTGGTTACAACTGCCAGCAACCGCTTACATAAAGAAAACGGCAAGTACGCCCTAATAGCTGCCTGTGCAGCAGGCGCACATGGCCACGCCATGATTTTAGAAAGAGCATAAAACGAGTTACGATAACGCATTGGTTATTTCCCGAAAAACAGAATGGTTTACTTAACACGCAGAGAGCATTTTAACGGGGCGCATCGCCTGGCTAACCCCAAGTGGACGGATGAACAAAATGCCGCCACCTTTGGTAAGTGTGCCAACAAAAACTGGCACGGCCACAATTTTGATTTATTCGTAACGGTTAAAGGCCAACCCGATCCTGAAACAGGCTTTATCATTAATGCGCACGAGCTTAGCCGTATTTTGAAAAAAGAAGTAATAGAAAAGCTGGACCATAAAAACTTTAACCTGGATGTTCCCGAACTTAAGGATAAGCTACCCAGCATAGAAAATATTGTAATGCTTATTTGGGAATGGATAACACCCCACTTAAAGGGATGTGAACTTTATTGCCTTAAACTTGTTGAAACAGAAAATATCTACGTAGAATATTACGGCGGGAAATAAAATCGGCCAAAAGATGCAGAGCCTCGTATTTATCATAAGTCTTTGCGCCTTATCAGCAAAATAATATCGTTATGAAGAAGTACGAGAAACTTGAAAAATTTGACCCTAACAGCTTAAAGCTGGTTTCAGATAGCATACATACTTTTTTACAGGCATTAGGCGAGGATACGCAACGCGAAGGCCTGCTTAAAACGCCTGAGCGTTATGCAAAAGCTATGCACTTTCTTACCCAGGGGTATGAGATGGATGCCTTGCAAATAATGAAATCAGCCCTGTTTGAAGAGCACCATAACCAAATGGTGATTGTAAAGGATATTGAGCTATTCTCCCTTTGCGAGCATCACTTGCTGCCCTTTTATGGCCGTGCCCATATAGCCTATATCCCTAACGGTAAAATTGTTGGCCTTAGTAAATTAGCCCGGGTTGTAGATGTTTATTCACGCCGCCTGCAGGTGCAGGAACGCCTTACATGCCAAATACGCGATTGCATACAGGAAGCGCTTAACCCGCTGGGGGTAGCGGTAGTTATTGAAGCCAAACACCTTTGCATGATGATACGCGGGGTACAGAAACAAAATTCAGTTACCACTACATCTGCCTTTACGGGCGAGTTTGAAAAACAAACTACGCGCAATGAGTTCATCAACCTCATCAGCGCAAAACTCAGCTAGTTTATACCCGCCTAAAGCTACTTGCATTCCTGCGTTTATAGTTGTGGGTTATGGCAGAATTGAGTTATTTCATCATTCAAATAACAGTGCATGATAGCGTACGTATTTCCGGGCCAGGGCTCACAATTTAAAGGCATGGGTAAGGACCTTTATGAAAAAAGTGAGGTAGCCAAGCAAATGTTTAAGCGTGCTGATGAAGTGGTAGGTTTTGGACTTTCCAACATCATGTTTGAAGGCACCGACGAGGAGTTGAAGCAAACCAAGGTTACGCAGCCGGCGGTTTTTCTGCACTCTGTAATTGGTGCAGCCCTTATAGAAAACTTTAAGCCGGCAATGGTAGCCGGTCATTCGCTTGGCGAATTTTCGGCCCTCGTAGCCAATCGCGCTTTAGCTTTTGAAGATGCCCTTAAACTGGTTTCTATCCGGGCACAGGCCATGCAAAAAGCATGCGAACTGGTACCTTCAACAATGGCTGCTGTTTTAGGCTATGCAAGCGATGAACAGGTAGAAGCCATTTGTAAAGAGATAAACGATGAGGTGGTGGTAGCCGCCAATTACAATGCACCGGGCCAATTGGTAATCTCAGGCAGCATTAAAGGCATTGACATTGCCGCTGAAAAACTGAAAGCTGCAGGCGTAAAAAGAGTATTGAAGCTACCTGTTGGCGGTGCCTTTCACTCTCCTTTAATGGAGCCTGCCCGTAAGGAACTTGCTGATGCTATCCATAACACCCCTTTTGCTGATCCGGTTTGCCCTATTTATCAAAACGTAACCGCAAAAGCCGAAAGCAACCCCGCCCTAATAAAGGAAAACCTTATAGCCCAACTAACCGCCCCCGTAAAATGGACACAAAGCGTAAGGCAAATGATAGCCGATGGTGCTACTGAATTTATAGAGGTAGGGCCCGGTAGCGTACTCATGGGCCTTATAAGCAAAATTAAGGCGGGCAGTTAAGAAGATTACCAAATTTGGCACACTATTGGAAAATGAGGAGCGGTATTAAAATGGGCTCTTCGCTTTAAGCAGAAATACGCTGCCAGCGAATTGCAAATTATAACCCGTTAAAAAATAACATAAACCGTGCACTTTCTTTCAATTTTTAAATCAATACATACATTTGCCCATCACTTAAAAAGCACAACAATGAAAAAATTAATTTTTACAAGCCTCATGTTTTTAGCAGGCTTTACTGTATTCGCTCAAATGCCTAATACTGATGCCCCGCGCGGCAATGGTATTGATACCATTTACGGCCCTTATAAATGGGATGGCAACACCCAGGTTTCCCTTAAAGTAGAAGTAGGTTTTGATGAAAAACTGAAGAAAGATGTACCTAAGTTCTCTCTGGTAATTGAGAGTTTCCACTCCGGCGACTTTGACGGAAAAGTAGAAGACTCCAAAACAACCGAGTTTACCAAGGAAGAAGTAAAGAAGACGATTGATTTCCTGGATAGCCGCTTTAAAGACGGCGCCCCTAAGAAAAATGAGAAAATGTACCTGCGCGATGATGTTTACTTTAACATAAGCACCAGCAGCGATGGATATGTTGAGATAACCATAGACCCTAAGGACCCGGAGACCATTTTCCGTGTGGAAGCCTCTGATGTTTCAAGGGCTGTTCATGTGCTGGAACTGCTGTACAAAAGGATGTAATTTGTCAACAAAGCCTGTGTAGAGAAATTTTCGTTAATGCATATTGCTTTTAATCAATTAAAAAATACTTTTGTTCCCATTGTTAACCAAACAAAACAAAACAATGAAAAACGTTAAAAACATTGCTCGCGTAGCAGTAGTTGCTTTTGCTGCAGCAGTTATAACCACCAGCTGTGGTGTAATCGGTGCAGGTTCTGCTCTTTATGGCGGTTTATTCACCAAAATTAAGGCTCCTATGGCCCTGAACGTGAATGAAGTAGGTACTAAAGTAGGTACTTCTCACGCTATCGGCGTATTAGGCCTGGTAGGTATCGGTGATTACGGTTACAACGAAGCTATCAAGAACGGTAACATTAAGAAAGTATCACACGTTGACTACGAAGTGTTCTCAGTTCTGGGTCTCTTCTCTAAAGTTACTACATACGTTTACGGTAACTAATCTTAACGATTAACTAATCCAAGGCAGGCCTTATATTTGGCCTGCTTTTTTTTTATAACCCCCTTATGATGATTAAGAAAATTTCTCTTGTTGCATTGCTTAGCTGCACTTTGTTTTTGGCATTTGCCGGTGGCGGTAATACAAAAAAATATTTGAAGATGCTGCCTATGGGCAGGGGCATGCTGTATTTCGTTAAGCCGTTAGATATGAATACCTCGGCTAAAAACATTACCGTTAACAGCGACTTTACCTATCCGTTCTTCAAGGATTCTGTTCAACCGTATATGACTATGAATTTTACTGTAATGCTTGATACGGGCATCGTAAAATTTAAACGTGTGGTAGTAAAAGAAGGTAACATCGAAACTTTTTCTACAGAAACAATGGAGCGCTTTTATAGCGAGCCAAGCGGCAAGAACTGGACTAACCGTTACAGCGTTAACATCAAATTAACCGATCTCTTAAACATGTTTAAAAAAGGCTCGGTTTCTACTATCGAACTTTACTTTGACGATAAAAAAGTGTCAATATCCCTGCCCAAAAAGGTGCGTAAATCATATAGCCTTATTGCGTCAACTATTGAGATAGGTTGCCAGGGAGGCTATTAATTAAACAGAGATACCAATGAAGATGAAATCGTTAACGGCAGTTTTCTGCCTTTTTATAATGCTGGCCAGTTGCCAGGGAGGCGCTAAAATTGATACTACTGCTATTATAGGAACCTGGAAATGGGACGTAGGCTACATGAAACAGCAGATGATTAAAAACGGCCACCTTAAGTCCGACAAAAAAGCCATTGCCCAATTAGATACAGCGCTTGCACCATTAGAAATGCTGCGCATGGAGTTTAAAGATAAAGGTGTAGTACTGGCCCATGTTGATTCAGTAACAACACAGGATGGCAAATACGAATTTTTAGAGAATAACCAGTTTCTGAAAACTGAAATAAACGGCCTGCCGAAGTACTACGGTATTAAGTACATGGCCAAGGATAAAATTATACTGCTGGAAACAGCTCCAAAATCTCCTGTGCGCGAATTTG
This sequence comes from uncultured Chitinophaga sp., assembly GCA_964620645.1. GTDB lineage: Bacteria > Bacteroidota > Bacteroidia > Chitinophagales > LD1 > Bog-950. The sequence continues at coordinate 12,327 of CAZUHU010000033.1, read as the reverse complement.
TTCTTTACCCGGCTACTTTGTAGGTTTAGCCTACACAGTGCTATAAAAAGTGAAACATTTCCGTTACCCGCTTTATTGCTTATTGCTGTTTCTTTTGTTGGTGGCTCCATCAGCGGTAAAAAGTCGGCACATCTCTGCTATTAGTAATAGCGATACTGCCCTGCATGCTTACTTCATTAATGCTATAAAAAGTGCGGCTTACCCTAAGGATGTTGAAGACAGTATACTTACCGAAGAACTACAGTATTTTCCTATCACTGCCAAAGTTGAAAACAACTACAGCAACATAAGTATGAACGAGTACTTCGCATTAAGGTTTAAAGAAAAAGCGCCCTACTCTTCCAATCCTTCGGTTGATTCTCTTTACAGTATTGTTAGAGGTGTTCACGCTATAAGCAATTATAGCTGGAGGGCAATACCAGGCGGAATTTCAATGTACGATTTCAGAGCCCTTCCGGTTGATTCGCAATTTATGGCCATGCGCGACTTTAATGGTAGCGGACTATGCGGCGAGTTTGCAAACTTCTGCACCAAAGTTTGCGAACATTACGGTTTTAAAGCGGTAACGCTCGATTTAAAAATTACCGGCCAAAACGGTGATACCCGTTTTCATAATGTTACTGTTTCTTTAGCAGGGGGGCGATGGTATTTATTGGAAAGTACCACCGGGCAAATGTTTGTTAGCCAGTTCAACACTTTTTTACATTACAGCCAACTGGTAGATTTAATAAGCCGGAAAGATTTTAAAAACATTCTTACCTCAGAAGCTATCAACGGCCGCTTTATTCAACCGGCTTCAGCAAAATCTTATTCTTCGGCAGCATGGCCGTACGGCCATGCCTCAAAGCCTGCTTTACTGGATAGCAACCCGCGCTACGTTGCCATACAAACCAAACGCTCCTTTGCGGATTGGCAAAAAACGCGTGCAGTGGCACACACCTATTTAAGGTATTTGAAGGAAGCAGGCTTTGAGCCCAACTTTTTCTACATGTATCATAAAAGCAGAATTGCCGGGGTAAACGGCAATAAAGATGCAGTGGCGCTTTTTAAAGCCGAATTTCTTTAATCAATATGAGTCAGTTTCATGGCGTTAAAGGCTTCTTCAGCTTCCGTTTTAGCACTATATAAGTTGCATTGAAACGTCTCATTCTCTATCGCTACGTAGTGCTCATTAAAGCCCCCCTCGCATATACCACCACTACACGCTGTTCTGAAGTTTATAGTCATACCTGCCAGTATTACATAAAATCCATCCTGCTGGTGTTCAAGGCGCAATTCCAGCGCCTTGGCCTTGTTTTGTGCTTGCTTTATCAGTTTCATACTCTCCTATTTTAAGCTAAAATAATTAGCTTTTTATTATTTAGCTAAATTTTATAGCAAAATAAAAATCATTGTATTTGTGTTAAAACCGGCCAAAGCAATCAAACAATGTTTGGTAAAACGGCAAATAACAGCAGCCTAAGTGGTAATATTGCCGTGCATAAACGAAGCGATAAATGAATGTGATTAACAAGGAGACGATAATGGAAGATTTAAGGAACTGGAACCAGATGCTGAAGAAGTATCAAATGCCCAGTACCCGCAAGGCTATAATTCAATTGGCCAATAGCCTGGCGTTTTACATTGGCCTGCTATGCCTGCAATTTTATTTGTTTGATAAAACCGTTATTGGCTCAGCGGCCCTTGCCATACTTAATGGCTTTTTGCTTGGCCGCATTTTTATTATCCAGCATGACTGCGGCCACCAGTCATTTACCCGTAACCGCACCTTTAATGATATTGTAGGCACCGTATGCAGCATTATTACCATTATACCTTACAAGTATTGGGCTAAATCGCACAACTTTCATCATGCCCACAACGGCCAGTTAGAGTATAGCGATATAGGCGATATAGAATGCTTAACTACCGAACAGTATGCCGCCCTTAACTGGAAACAAAAACTGTGGTACCGCATTTACCGCAACCCGTTTTACCTGTTTACCATTGGCGGTTTTATTTACGTAGTGCTTTATAACCGCTTCGCTTTTTTAAACAGCGAGCAGTTTAAAAAAGTAAAGAAGAGTGTAACCATCAGCAACATAATGTTTGTGCTGGTATATGCCGGCCTTGCATGGCTTATTGGCCCTGCGCGCTTTTTGGTAGTGCAGTTCATAAACCTGCTTTTCTTTGGCACATATGCTTTATGGTTTTTTTACATCCAACACCAGTACGAGCACATTTACAAAAGCGGAAAAGACAAGTGGGACTACGTGCTAAGCGCTATTAAAGGCAGCACTTATTACAAACTGCCCGGCGTTTTTCATTGGTTAACCGGCAACATTGGTTACCACCATATACACCACCTGTGCCCTTCAATACCTAACTATAACCTGCCGCGTTGCCACCGCGAAAACCCGGTATTTGAGAAACACGCCAACGCAATTACATTTTGGCAAAGTTTAAAAACAGTAAGCGCCAACCTGTGGGATGAGCAGCGCCAGAAAATGGTAAGCTTTAGTGAGTATAAACGCAACCGCCGCCAGCAGCGCATAGCTTAGGCTGTTTTACTTTGCTTTTTAGAAGGTTTTGCCTTTTTATTAAACTCCAACGCAAGGTTCAGCCAGTATAGTAACTGCTTGTTTGTTTTTAAGGCGTCTACATCTACAAAAACATAGCCTTTCATCACTTTGCCGGTAAAGTCCATTGGGCTACAACCTTCTTTTTCCATTACCTCATCATAAATGGCAGGGTCCAGGCGCACCATTAAACGTTCCGATTCTACACCTACACACATTTTGCCATTTACCATAAAGCAAAGGCCGCCAAACATCTTCTTTTCCTCAACCCTTTTATGTGTTTTCGCAATTATCTCGCGGGTTCGGTCGGCTATTTCAAGGTTATAAGCCATATGGTTGTTTTACTAAAAATACAAAGGCTTTTGTTTCGGGCAACAACATTCATCCAATAAAAAAGGGTGGAGTAAACCCCACCCTCATAATTTTTGCCTATAAGCTTATCGCAATAGTGTAATGGTTCCTTTATAGCCTGAATCAGAGTGATTGTTCAGCCAAACAATTTTAACCTGGTAAACATAAACGCCGTTATCAGCATATTTACCCTTGTAGGTGCCGTCCCATTTAAAGTTAAGGTCAGTACTTTCAAACACCATCTCTCCTATTCTGTTAAAAACCTGCACTTCAATTTGTTTGATAGATGGCAATGCGGTAAAGATTTGCCAAAAATCATTCTCTCCATCGCCGTTAGGCGTAAACGCATTAGGTACAAACACGCCGTAATCAGGAATAACAGTTACAGTAAATGTAGCCGTGCCCGTGCAACCGCTATCATTTGCGGCTACCACGGTATAAACCTGTGAGTAAACCCCTTCGAAGGAAGGATTAGCACAATCGTAGCAGCTTAAACCAAATTGAGGTGTCCAGGTGTAGTTTACATTACCGCCCTGGTTAGTGGTAGTGGTTAAGTTTAGCACATCGCCCAGTTTTATTTCAGCCGGGGTTGGGGTTACCTGAATACTTACTGAATCAGGCTCTGCAATTATGCCCGCATCAGTTACAGTGCATCCATTAGCGTCGGTAACTGTAACATCATAGTTGCCCGCGCTTAGGCCATTAAACACACCGGTAGTATTGGTTTGCCCGTTGTTTAAGCTAAAGGAATAAGCAGCAGTACCGCCGGCTGGTGTTACCGTTAATACTCCGTTCGAATATCCGTAGCAGGTAGCACCGGTTACGAACACCGCATCAGTTAACTGCTGCGGTTCAGTTACAGTAACTGTTGCATTGGCCATGCAATTATTAATATCTACCACCAGTACAGTATAAGTAGCAGCGGCAAGATTACTGAACTGGCCATTTCCCGAACTTACAAAGTTTACCCCATCGGGTGTTGCTGAATAGCTGTAAGCAGGCGTACCACCGCTAACTGTTGAGGCAATACTGCCATTGCTTTGCCCAAAGCAAAGTGCAGCGGTAGGCAAGGCACTTACAGTAAGCAGAGCCGGTTCAGATATAGTTGCACTTACAGTTGCCGTGCATCCTTTAGTATCAACCACTGTAACCGAGTATAAACCTGCGCTTAACGATGATGCCGAAGTGCCTGAACTTACGTTGGGGCTCCAGTTATAGGTATAACCAGGGGTACCGCCATTGGCTGTAACATCCATTGTAGCCACTGCATCACCAAAGCATGGTTCAGGTATGTGCGTTTCGGTTAACAATAACTGCGAAGGTTCAGTAAGCACAAAGCTGCTTGAACTGGTACAAGTGTTATTATCAGTTACTGTAACAGAATAATTACCGGCAGCAAGCCCTGCGGCCGAGTTGCCTGTGCTGGTAGTATTGGTCCACGCATAAGTATAAGGGAACGAACCGCCTGTAACAGAAACAGAGGCTATACCATCATTGCTTTGGAAACAGCTAAGATCGGTTTGAGCCGGTGTAAGTGTAAGTGGCTGGCCAGGCTCGGTAATCGTTACCGATGAAAATACAGAGCACCCTTTGTTGTCCGTTACAGTTACATTATACGTATTAGCGCTTAATGAAGAAGCGCTATTGCTGCTGCTAACGTTAGGGTTCCAGGCGTAAGTATAAGGTGACGTACCGCCTACTGTATTTACCGTAATGCTGCCATTGTTTGCGCCAAAGCAGGTAATGTTGGTGGAATTAATAGTGGGGGAAAGCGCGCTTGCCGGTTGCGTTAATGTAACAGAAATAGTTTTGTTACAACTGGCCTGGTCTGTTACGGTTATATCATAAGTGCCGGCAATAAGCATAGTAGCAATATTTGTGGTGCTTACATTGTTTGTCCACGCATAAGTATACGTTGCACCGGTTCCACCACTAACGTTTAGGGTAATATCACCCGTTGCATCGCCAAAGCAATTAATATCTGTATGTGTTTCCTGTATTACTATATCAGGAGCCTGGTTAATAGTGAATGCTGCTGTTTGATTACATGAACCCGCATCAGTGGCTGTAACATTATAGTTACCTGCAGGTAGAGTAGCGACATTGGTTGTTGAGCCTCCGCTACTCCAAACAAAACTATATGGTGTGGTTCCGCCGCTTGGCGAAGCTGTAGCTGTACCATTACCGCCAAAACAGGTAGCATCAACTACGTTAACCGTCATAACCGGTGCAGCGGGTTCAGTTACTGCAACGCTGCCGGTTGCTGTGCAGGTATTAGCATCAGTAGCAGTTACATTATAAGTATTAGCCACAAGGCCCGTTATCGGCGTGCCTGATGAACCGTTACTCCAGTTATAAGTTACGCTGCCGGTAGCATTAACAAAATTAGCACTTGCAGTACCGGTATTACCGCCATTGCAGGTATTGGGTGTACTGCTAACCGTTAAACTTTGCACGCCCGGCTGCGAAACAGTTTCGGAAACCGTAGCCGTGCATCCGTTAGCATCCGTTACTGTGCCGCTATAGGTATTAGCCACAAGGTTGGGTATAGTTAGCGGATTAACGGGTATAGGGTTACCCTGGTATGTATAAGCAGGGGTGCCACCGCTTATATTAATAGTTACGGTTCCGTTACTACCGCCATAGCAGCTTACATCAGTATGCGATGTAGTAACCGTAAGCGCCGAAGCCGGCTGAGTGATGGTTATGCTGTCCTTATTCTGGCAGTTATGGGTGTCAGTAATTGTTAAGTTATACTGGCCCGCAGCTAAGCCTGTGGGGTTACTTCCGCTGGCTGTTGCAGGGCTCCAGGTATAAGTATAGGCAGGTGAGCCACCGTTTGCATTTACCGTTATAGTTCCTGTTGAGCCGCCAAAGCAGTTAACATTAGTAGCACTTATGGTATGGGTTAAGGCAGTTGCCGGTTGGTTAATGGTGGTGCTGCCGGTAATGGTGCAGCCTTTATCATCAGTAACGGTTACTGTATACGTACCTACGCCTAAACTCAGATTATTTTGGGCAGAGGATATGTTACTCCAGTTATACAGGTAAGGTGGGTTACCGCCTGTTGGGTTAGCCAGCGCACTACCCGTTTGCGATTGATAACAACTATCATCAACTGCAGTAATGGTTAAACTGAGCGTTGGCGGGCCTGTTACAGTACCTGTGGCTGTAGCCTGGCAACCTGAAGCGTCTGTAATAGTTACAGTAATAGGGCCGGCGCTAAGGTTGCTTACCACTGCCGTATTACCGCCACCATTGCTCCACGCATAAGTATAGGGAGAGGTGCCTCCGGATGTAACCGAAGCCAGCGCCTGGCCGTCGTTGGTATTGGCGCACGACATATCAACTGTAGCCAAACTTGCTGCCATTGCAGCAAACGGCTGGTTTACCGTTACTGTGCCCGATGTACTGTAACCTGTACCATCAGAGTAGTTCCAGGTATAGGTGCCGGCCGTAAGGTTGTAGATGGTATCATTGGTTACACCATTGCTCCATGATATTACAGGGGAAGGGCCACCTGTAGCTACTAACCAGGCAACGCCATTGTTACCTCCAAAGCAACTAACGTCGGTATGGTTTGATGTAAAGGAATAACCGCAGGGTGAGTTACCTACCGTTGCGGTGTATTGTAACAGCGAGGAACATCCGTTTGCATCGGAAGGGTTAGCAGTGTAAAGGCCGGGGGCAAGGTTGGTATAAGTAGTGCCCACAAAAGGCGCGCCCGGCACCCAGGTATTGCTGTAAGGGCCGGTACCACCACTAATGGTAATGCTTACCGAACCGTTATTAGCGCCGCAACTGGCATTGGTGCTGCTGGTAGAAGCGGTTAATGGCGGAGGCTGCGGTAAGGTATAAGCTGCACTTGCTGAACATACACCATCAGTTACAGAAACTGAGTAGGTGCCCGCACCAACACCAACAAGGTTAGTGCCTACCGTACCATTGCTCCATGTATATTGATAGCCACCATAGCCGGCAGCAGGGCCAAAGCCCCCTGTTGAAGAGGCAACAATGTTGCCGTTAGTACCTGCATTACAAGGCGGAGCCTGAGGAACCGCCGATAAAGTAATAGGCGCTGTTATAGTTACGTTGTGCGAATAGGTGTACGTGCATCCGGTAATATCAGTAATAGTAAGTGTTACTGTATAGGTGCCGTTACCTGCGTAAGTGTGCGTTGGGTTTTGTAATGAGGAAGTTCCACCATCACCAAAGTTCCATGCCCATGATTGCACGGTACCAAGGTTACTGGTTGATACATCAGAGAACTGCATAGTTGGGCTGCAGCTTTGGTAGTTAGTACCTGCCACCCAGTTACTGGTTGAGGTTACGCACACCTGTTGCGTGTTACTTCCGCCACCGGTAGCACCGCTCCACCCCCAGTTAACAACCGGGTTGCCGCCAAAATAGTTGCCAACCATGTTAGGTATTACAATGCTTTGACGCAGCACTCCATCAAAATAAACCGAGAGCGTGTTGCTGTTTACATCCCACACAATACGCACGGTATGCCAGTTACAATCATCTATTACCGCCTGGCTGGTTAAGGCCGGCACGGCTGGCCCAAGGTTGTGGTTGTACTGTCCGCCGGATTCTATTCCTATGTGGTCATAACCGGGATCGTTTGCCGGTGAGCCGTTTGCCCATGTGTCGAACTCAATGGCAATGGAGTAAGGCTGGTTGCCCCCTGCATAGCCAAGGCCTTCGCCCTGGTTACCCAAGCCATTGGGGTTAGAGGTTAATACAAAGCAAATACCATCGGCACCATTGCTGCCGTTACAACCTAAAAACACGTTAAAGGTGTAGTCAAACGAGTTGTTGAGGTTGATGGGATTGTTTTGGAAAATGGCCCCGGCCTGGTCATCGGCATCAGGTGTAAGCTGAAAGCAGTTACAGCCACTTAAAGAAGAGGCATTTCCGAGGACCGTATAATTCTGAGCATAAGACCAAAGTGTGATACATAGAAACAACGACAGAACGTAATATTTCCTCATCAGGTTAAGGGTTTTATCAAAGATATTATTTACGGGGTAATAGTTGCAATGAACCATGTTGAAATCCCCTTAAACTTTAGAAGGCGAACAACGTTAGCTTCCTTTACCCGAAAATGCCCGAAACACTGTTGTTTAACAATTTATTTAAGCACTGTTAGGCTGCCTATGTAGTGGGAATCGCTATGGTTATCCATCCAAACCAGTTTGGCCTGGTAAACATAAACCCCGGGCATAAGAGGTTTGCCTTTGTACGGAGTTTGCATCGGGTCCCATTTAAAGTCAATATCGTTGGTTTGGTACACCATCTCTCCTATCCGGTCAAAAACCTGTATTTCCAGTTGTTTAAGCGCCTTTAGGTTACCGAAAATCTGCCAGGTGTCGTTGGCTCCATCACCATTGGGGGTAATGGCATTGGGGAAGAATACATCATAAACCGGAATAACCGTTGCCTGAAAGGTTGAAGTGCCTACACAACCACTATCGTTAACTGCCGTTACCGTATAAACCTGGGAATATACCCCGTCAAAAACAGGCTCTGCGCAATCGTTACAGCTAAGGCCAAACGAAGGCGTCCATTGATAGGTAACATTCTGGCTTTGATTGGTGCTGGCTGCTATTGGCATTATATCTCCCAGCTTAACTTCGGTTGGCGATGGATTAACCGTTACCAAAACCGAGTCGGGCTGTATAACGGTAGCAAAATCAGTAATACTGCAGCCATTGGCATCGGTAATAGTTACGTCGTAATCATCAGCCGCCAGGCCATAAAATATACCATTGGTGTTTACCTGCCCGTCAGATAATGAGAAAGTATAGCCGGGTGTGGCATCCATAGCGTTTATTATAATTACACCGTTGCTATAATGATAGCAGGTTGGCTCGTAAGCAGTAACCAAATCAGTTAACTGTGTAGGTTCAGTAACCGTTATATCTATCGTTTTAGTACAACCCATTTGGTCGGCAACCAGGGTGGTATAAGTACCTGCCAAAAGGTTGGCAAACTGCCCTGTTGTTGAGTAGGTAAAATTAGAACCATCCTGCGTTATGCTAAAGGTGTATGAGGGTGTTCCACCTGTAGCTGATGCAGCAATAGAGCCGGTGTTCTCGCCAAAGCATAAAGCCGGAGCAGGTGTTGCATTTAATACCAGTACAGGCGGCTCACTGATTGTGGCGCTAATTGACATGGCGCAGTTTCCGGCATCCGTTACTGTAACGTTATAGGTGCCCGCTGTTAAGCCTGTACCTGTTGCACTACTGCTAACATTGGGGCTCCATGCATAAGTAAATGATGGTGTACCGCCGTTTACTGTTATAGTTATAGAACCGGATGCATCACCATTGCAGGGTTCATCAACGTGTGTTTCCGAAAGTTGCATGGGTGCTGGGTCAACTAGTGTATAGGTTGCAGCATTGGTACAGTTGTGATTATCGGTTACCGTTACAGTATATCCGCCCGATGCCAAACCTGTGGCTGTATTGCTGTTACTCACGTTAGGGTTCCACGCAAAACCATAAGGGGAAGTGCCTCCTGCGGCTGTAACAGTTATAGTTCCATCGCTGCCCTGATAACAGGTTGGGTTTGTTTGGGAAGCTGTTTGACTTAGTGGAGCCGATGGTTGGCTGATAGTTTCATTTACAGCAGCGGTGCAACCATGCGCGTCAGTTATGTTACCAGCATAAGTGTTAGCAACAAGCCCCGGTATGGTGGTTGTACCGGCGGGCACGTTATTGCCCAAGTACGAGTAAGGGGCAGTGCCACCGCTAACTGTAAGTGTTAATGTTCCATCATTGCCACCAAAACAACTTACATCGGTATGCGAGGTAGTTACAGTTAAAGCAGTAGGTTCATTAATTATGTTTTGGGCAGTTGCGCTGCAGGTGTTAGCATCAGTTACTGTTGCTGTATAAGTACCTGCCGTTAAACCATTGCCTGTAAAAGTGGTTGGCCCGTTGGGCGAAATATTACTAACCGCAGGGCTCCATGTTATAGTATAAGGTTGTGCTGTACCACCGGTTACACTAACGGTTGCCGTTCCATCTGCACTGCCGTTGCAAAGCGCATCGGTTTGCGAGGCGCTAAGCTGTGGTATGGGGTGTATAACAACGGGGTAAGTTTGAGTGTTGGTACAAAGCGATTGATCGGTAATGGTAAGGGTAACATTGTACGTTCCCACATTTGGGAAAGTATGCGAAGGGTTTTGAGCGTTAACTACAGGAGAGCCATCGCCAAAATCCCAGGCGTAACCTACTATACTGTTTAAGCCTGATTGTGATGAGCTGGTAAAAGGAACGTTGGAAATACCGCAGTAAGCGTTATTGGTGCCCCCCGAAAACTCTGCATCAATATCAAGGCAAAACTGTTGAATGTTATACTCTGCGCCTGTAGCGCCTGTCCAACCCCAGTAAACGTTTGGGTTGCCAAGAAAAATGGAATTCACTAAGCCGCCGGCAAAAGTATAGGTAAAGCGTTGCACACCGTCAAACGAAACAGTGATGGTATTTGTAGGTGCATCCCAAACCACATGAAAGTCGTGCCACTGGCAATCTTCTATATTGGCTGAAACCGCGCTTGCCTGCACCGGCGCCACAAGGTTATGGGCTATGTTACCGTTACTGCCCATGCCTACGTGGTCTTCCGCAGGGTCGCCGAAACCGCCATTCTGGTGCGTATCTAATTCAATACCTATGGATTGATTTGGGAAATTGGCAAAGCCTAAACCACCGCCGCCGGTAAAAACACCTGTATTGGTATTTTGAAGGATAAAACAAATGCCATCGGCCCCGGGGTTATCATTACAGCCTAAAAACACCCTAAAGTGGTAGTCAAAAGAATTGGTAAGGTTTATCTGGTTGTTGTTCCAGGCTGAGCCCCCTTGGGAGGGGTTGTTAGATGTTAACTGGTAACACTCGCAGCTAAGTTGAGTGGTGTTGCCGTTAATAGTAAACTGCTGTGCAGCAACTGATAAAACAGCTGTTAACAAAAGCAGGTTCAGTATATATTTTTTCATCGCTAATGTGAGGGCGCAAAAATACGGATTTAGCCCTTAAAATGCCCTTTTATAAATAAAGACAGCTTTTTATTAAAAAAAGTTGTGAATAGGGCTCAAATGATGAGATTAAACCGTCCCTTTCGCCTTAATATGCTCATTAAACCAACAGCGTAAATCGTAGTTGGTCATAAACAGGCCGGCCATGCTTTCTGTATCCATCTGCCCCTCAATGGCGGCAATTATAGCATCGCATTCCCTGCGGTCCTTATCTTCTTTAAAATTCCACTTGCAGAGTTTACGCAAAAACTTACCTAACTCTTTAAAGAAAGGATCGTTAACCGGTGTTTCAGTTATTACCTTATACAGGTTTATGGCTTTGGTATCCGCCATGGCAAGGTCTCCCTGGTTGTAATACAAAATCACTTCCAGTATGCGCACCGTAAGGTATAGGGTTTTATTGGCTTTGGCGGTGGGTAGGTTGTAATACCGCTCTATCCAGTAATGGGCTTTATCAAGATAACCACCCATTATAAAGGTGGCCGTAATTTTCATTACCTGTATGGGTATTAAACCAATATTCATTGCGCTGGCAACCACGGCCTCATCATCCACTAATTTTAATAAGGGTTCTTCCAACAGCAATGCACTTTTATAATCATGGCGGGCATGGTATAAACTGGTACGGGTTGAAATAATGCGCAGCTTCACTCGGTTTTCTGCATCAGGATTTATTTTATAAAACTCCTGCAAACCCTCCGCCCATTTCTCTATTTTAATTACCAGTTCTTCAACCAGGTCATATTTCCCAAATTTCAGGGCGCTTACTATATAGTTACCAAGTATGGAGAAGTAAAATGTTTTAGGCGATTCGTACATGGAGGGATGGTCATCAAACAGGTCAACAATAGCCTGGTGGCTCTTCAGGGCGTTTTCTTCATCGGCAATGTTGTAGTAGTAATCAGCAAGCACCCCCAGGTAAAATGCCTTTGCACGTACTGATTTTACTTCGGCCAGTTTTTGCTCAGCCCTCTTTTTGAACCCTTCAACTGTGGCCCTGCGCAACGACGGGTTCTCATAGTCAAACAAATTGGCATACCTAACCACCATGGTATGAAAAATGGTAGCCTCATAAAATTCAACCATTCCTTTTGCCCCCGCCTCCAGCTCCTGCTGTTTTTGCTCAAAGTAGGCAAAGAATTTTTCCTTGTCCCTTTCGGCCTCGGCATTCATTATAGAACGCACCGTTAACTCCGCCACTGCATAATTCAATTCGTAATCAACAGCCATCTTGGTTAGCTTGTTAATCTCTTTACGCGCCTCCGCCTTTAAATTCTTATTGGTTAAAAATTCTATTTCTGAAAGTGAGCAGCGCACTCTGTCGGCTATGTTATCGTCCTCGCGGTAATTCCGCATGGCCTTTAACACCAGGCGCCT